>CAXTBP010000131.1:0-15479 GCA_964241985.1 uncultured Armatimonadaceae bacterium
CACGGCGCAGCGACTTTTTGGCAGAGGACAGGGACATAATACAGATAATTCCTTTAACAGTTCGGCTCCCGACTTTTGGAGTTTAGTTTTCGTCGGCAGCGTTTTCTGATTAGGTTATGCCGCAGCCCCAAACGGATTTCACATGCTTTTGCATAAAAAAGAGAAACCCGTATTTTTGCGTGCAAAATCGGGTTTAATAATCCGTTACCGGCAAAAACGGGTAACAACAAGCCGTAAACGTAATGGAACCCGACGATCCCTTTGATTTGAACCGCTTCGTAACCGCGCAGCAAAGCGTTTACGCGAGGGCGCTGGCCGAAGTACGCAGCGGCGCGAAGCGAACGCACTGGATGTGGTTTGTTTTTCCGCAGTTGGACGGACTGGCGTTCAGCGCGATGGCGGCACGCTACGCGATTAAAAGCCGAAACGAAGCCGAGGCCTATTTGCGCCACCCCATTTTGGGGCCGCGCCTCGAAGAATGCTGCGAGGCCGCGCTGTCCGTCGAAGGCCGCACGGCAAACCAAATTTTCGGCGACCCCGACGACTTGAAACTGCGTTCGTGTGCGACGCTGTTCGCGCTCGCCGCAAAAAATACGTTCGGCACACCGCCGAGCGTATTTGAGCGCGTGCTGCAAAAATACTTCGACGGCGTGCCGGACGAACAAACGCTTCGGCTTTTGGGCGAACCGTTGCCGATTGACTTCTAACTATTGCTAAGGTGTCGCGCCGGGAAGCTCGATGCGGGTGTGCATTTCGCTGGTTGCGAACAAAACCGTGCCTAACTGCGACTTTTGCAGGCTGACCTGACTTATATCGTCGCCGCTTCCGCTCTGAATGGACTGCATCAGCGCGGCGACCGTGTCTTTGGCAGACAGTGGGAACCAATAGGCTTTCAAGTGATCGTCGCCGGGCGTGTCGGACTGAAACGTGCCGGGGAACGAGAACGGCCCTTTGGTGACGCGGGCGGAATCCACGTCGGCGAGTTTATTCGTGTTCGGCCACGCCAGCCCGATGCGGTTTTTGGCGTCGCTGCCGATAAGAAGCACATAACCGTCCGCGCCGACATTGACTTTCAGTTGTACGGGTTCGGCGACCATGAGCCGCGTCTTGTTCAAATCGTTGCGGAGTGTAATCACAGCCGCCGATGGGCGCGACATACTATAAAAATCTTTGATCGTCATATCGCCCGGGCCGGGAGGGGCGGGTGTCGTACTTAAAACGCTCTTATACAAATACGACACGGGGAGCAAAATCGGGGTTTGCTGGCTGCCGGTTTCGCTTGCGACCCGGGCAGTCACGCGCGCTTGAACTTCCTGCCAGCGTCCCGGCTTTTTGAGTTCGTCGGCGAGCGCGGTCGTGAACACGCCCCGGTCGTCGCCCGCTTTTTGCTCGTAGGCAACTTGCGTTTGCATCGCCGCGCTAAACAAAACCGTGTTGCCGTTCATAATGGAAGCGTCGGCGGTGTCGGCGTTCGTCGGGTCGCTTTGCGTCCACAAACGGGTTTTCTGCTGGCTTGAGCGCAAAAAGAAGCGAGGTCGCAGCGTGGATTCTTTCTTATCGTCGGTTGGAAGCAGCGTGCCGGAAAACGACGTGTCCAGAATCACGGCTTTCACTTTGCAGGGAAGCGCGTCCACGGTTTTGTACACGGAAAGAACCGGCAAATCGTTGTCGGATTTGTCTTTGTCGGCGTCGGCGGGAAGCAAGGCTTTTTCCTTGTCGCCGTTTTTGACGTTGCTGACGCCGTAGCCCGCGAAATACACGACGAAACGGTCTTTTTCGCCCACCCCTTTGCTGACGCGCTTGAGGTTTTCCTCGATGTCTTTGCGGCCCGCTTTTTTGTCGGTCAGGAGCGTGACTTTGAAGCCCATGCCTTTGAGCGTGTCTTCCATTTTCATCGCGTCGCGGACGCAGCCGCGCAGTTCGGCGTTTTTGCCCAGTTTGTTGTACGAATTGATGCCGATAACGAGGGCCGTATCGTCGGCGTGCGCTGCAAGCGCGCTGCCACATAGGGCCGCGCCCGTGAGCGCGAGCGTGGAAACAAACCGGCGGCGCGGTGAAAGAAGCAAATTAGTTAAGTTAAGCACGGTTTTTTTTCCTGTTTGTCTTTGTTACGACCTGTAAACATGGGTTTCAACCCATGTTAAACAGCCCATGTCACTCTGTTGTGGTGGCCTTGACAGCACAATTTTGTATTACTTCCCGCCGATACGCACCAAAACGGTGTCCACGCTTTGCAAAGCGTTTGGCGACGCCGAAAGTTTTTTGGTGAGCGCGGCGGCGGTTTCCTGCGGGCGACGGGCGGCGGCCACATCGGGCGAGGCGGGCAGTTTAAGGCCGAGTCGTTCGCGGGTGAGTAGCACCTGCACGAAATCGACACCGTTCGGGCCTTTCGCTGTTGCCGGAAAGGTTAGGGTTTGCCCTTCCGATACGGCGATGTCGCCCACGCCGGTCAGGGTTCCGTCGGCGGCGGCGGCAAGGAGAGTGACGTAGCCTGATGAATCGGCGGTAATAGACAGCGTGACCTGCGTCCCGATGGCGGCTTCGGCGTAGCCGGTTTCGTTTTTGGCTCGGATGTGAACGCCGCCTTCGCTTTGTCCGGTAGTTTTTGCTTGCGTTGCGATGCGCTCCAGCATTTGCGCGGCCTGCAAACGCGACAATAAAATGGGCAGTTCGCCCCATGCGCGCGGCGCGAGCGGAATGCGTCCCCGCCAAACCTTCGCCCCGGTCGGCACGGCTTCAACAACGGCATCCGACGGTTCGGTCGCGGCAACGACCGTTACGCCGGGCATTTTTTGCAATAGGGCGCGCTTGTCGGCAGGAAACGTTCCTACTGTGGCAACGCGAAGCGGTGCGCTAATGCTCGCCATGGTCGGCGCGGGCGTCGTATTCGTCACGGTGGGAATTTTAACCGGCGCGGAATCGGGAACTTGCAAAAAGCCGATTCCGCGCGGAACGGTTCCCGCAAGCTGCGGCTCCTGTGTCGGCTGGCGCGTTCCGTCTTCGCGTACTTGTTCACGTCCGTAGCGGCGCAATAAATCGGCTCGCACTTTTTCGACAATCTGCTCATACGTCAGTTTGCCGGTTTTGTCGCGGTCAACTTCTTGGAGCAAATAATATGTGAACGCGCCCATGTTGGCGTTGGTGCGATAGTCGCCTTTGGTCGGCAAAAACGTATCTTCCGACGCCGTTTGCTCGACCCGCGACGCGCCCAAATACAATTCTCTTTGCTTGGTTCCACGCGCCGTGTCCGCGCCGCTCGTCCCTTTAACCGGGCTGTCTTTCGACGGCGTGCCGGAAAATTCCGTAAACGTCCATTGCCGGGTTTGCTGCTCGCTCGGGGTGGCTTCCGGCGGCAAGCCGAGCAGGGCGGGCGAAATAAAGCGCGTTCGCACGCACGGCATCCGGCTGGCCCGCCCGCTGTGGCAGGCATCCACAATCACGACGACGTTTTGGGTCGGCAGTTTGTCGATGCGCTCGCCAATAACGCTGCCGGGCAAAAGACCGCTCGCGTCTAAGGTGTCGTACGGGACGAGGGCCGAGCGCATTTCGCGTTTGGTATCGTTCGCGCCCGGCGTAAGAACCGTTCCATGCCCGCTGTAATAAAAAACGACCAGATCGCCGGGCTTGGCGCGCTCCTGAAGCCAATCCCAACCGGCCAAAATTCCTTTTTTGGTCGCCTCCTCGCTCATGCAGACCTTGATATGGTCGTCTTCAAAGCCGCGACCGATCAAGGTTTCCTTGACATGGGCGACATCGTTGATGGGGCCGAGGAGGGTAAACTGAACCCGCTTGTAGTGAGCGATGCCGACAAGCAACGCCCACTTCGTCGGCTTTTGCGCGTGCGCCGGTAAAGCCAAAGCGCACGCGCAAAAACAAACAATCGCCAAAGCGAGGCACTGGATTTTGGGGAGGGAAAAGCGCATCGTTTAGAAACTGCCTGCTTATTTCAGAATAATGGACTTGACGCGCTGAATGCCGTTTTCAAGTTTTGTTTTGTCATTTTTGTCGTTTTGCGGCGGTTTCACCCCGCTTAGCGTGCGGCGAATGACGAACTGAACACGCTCCGGCTGTCCCATTTTTTCCGCGCTCCCACCGGACGGAATCCAAAGCACGTTTATTTTGGCCCGATCCACCGTGCCAAACGACACGTTTTTGGGGAACCGAAAAATCCAGCGCACCAACCGTTTTTGACCGGGATTGAAGTGCATCCGCAAATCGTTGTCGGTCGCGGCGTCTTGGGCGATGAGCGGGTATTCTTTCCCATCATTGTCGATAAGAACACTTCCGTCATAGGGGAAATACGTGTCGCTGCCCTCAACCCGCACGGGCAACCAGTCGCGGCCTGCATTCGTGTTGTTTTTCAAATACGCTTCGGCGACCACGAGTTGCTGCTCTTCGTCGGGGTGGGCTGGATCGGCGGAGGCGATGCTACGCTGGCTCTTGTACATGGTTTGCGTGAACTGGTTCACGTCGTCCATTTTCCAGCCGCTTAATTCCCACGCCCCGGAAACCATGCCTTTTTTAGCGTCTTTTTCGTCTTTGATTTCGGACACGAGTTGCTTTTTGGAAAAATCCGAATACGAAGGCCACCACTTGATTTGATTGATGCTTCCATCCGTCGTGCGGAGGGCGAGAAGGGCTTTGGCTTGACCGGGGGTAACGAGCGTTGTTCCTTGCTCGCGCACCCGAAGATTGGGCGCTTTCACCTCATAGGTCAGCATTTGCGCAGACGACGAGAACGTTTCCGTGCGCCCGCCGCCGCTTGAAACTTCCGCGCCGTTGAGCAAAACCGTGATGGCCGGATCGTTGGAGTAAAACTCGACGCGGGCCGACTGCGTTCCCAAGTTCGGAAAAGGCGTTTTATTGTCCGGCGTTGTTATGCCGCCGGGCCGTGCGACCACTTCGCCGCCGTTCGGATTTGGGTTCGGATCGCCGCCGTTCGGGTTGGGCGTCGGGTCGGGATTGCCGACAGTAGGAACCCATTCCGGTGTGCCGGGTTTGACGGTCGTCAGTACGTAGGCATTCGCATTTACACCGTTGAGGTGGGATAGCGGAATCTGATCACGGTTGAGGCGGGTTGCAACCGCGCTTTTGACTTTTTCGCGCACATAATACGCCAAGCCATCGGCGGTTACTTGCCCCTGCTTGTTAGCGGCTTTTCCGCCCAAGCCTTCTTCGAGCGTGTAAGTAAAATACCCGCGCCCTTTGTCTTCCAATTCATACGAGCGTTGACCGGGCGAACAGGCGAACAGCGTGACAGTAATCGGCGGTTTGGTCGGATTGGTTTTGACGGGCGGCGGGGGCGTAAAATCGAGGCTGCGCACGATAGTGGGCGTCAGATTGTTCGCCGCGCCCACGTCGCGGCTGCCCGCGCGCGGTTCCGACCGGCACATATCGAACATCAAAATGCGGGCGCGAGCCGGTATTCCATTGATGACGTTTTTGATTTCATCGACGCGCAAAGCCGTGTTAACAAGCGACGTATCGCTCAAATTGGAAGCGTCGTAGGGGAGCAAGTACGTCTGGTTTTTGACGCTGATACCGTGCCCTGCGAAAAACACCCAAATCGTGTCGTCGGGTTTGACCGAATAGCGTAAACGTTCCATCGCGGACAAGATTTCGCTGCGGTCTGGGATGGGATCGGCGGAGGAAGCCGTGCGCCCCGGTTCTGCGACAAGCAACTGGATATGGTCTTCGGGAACCTGCAAGCGTTCGCGCAAAATCCGGCGCAACGCGCGGGCGTCGTTTGCGGCTCCGCCAAGCGGCGTAATCTGGTTACGATACCGATACTCGGAAACGCCGATAAGCACGGCCCACGTTTGCCCGTCCGCGTGGGCGGCGCGTCCAAAAAGCACCACCGCGCCCAAAAGCAAACCAAGAAAACCCCTGCGAACCGATTTGGAAAGCCCCATGATCTGCAACCCTCGTGCCGCTGCTGCATCGCCCGCGCGCACAAAAAAGTAGTGAAAGTATCCGCGTTAATTCTGCCGCCCCATTGTGCGGGGCCGATACACTTATTTAATCACAGGCGCACCCTGTTAAGACACCCAGCCCGCGACTTCCGCTTCAATCAAGGGGCGATCCAATTTCGCGCATTCGATTTGCGCGGCGCGGAGCAAATGGCGCATTTGTAGGGACACGTTTTCGTCGGCGGCAAGAAAGGCAGCGTTCAGGGCCGCGCTCTTGATGTTTCCGCCCGCGACGCTCCACTGGGCGAGCCGCGCCCATTCCAATCCTTCCGTCGGGGTTTCTTTGGGGAACGCGCGCCGCCAAATCGCTTCACGCTGAGCGGCATCGGGGAACGGAAAATTGACCACGAACCGCAGCCGTCGCAAAAACGCGACATCCAAGGAATTTTTCAGGTTCGTCGTCAAAATCGCCAGCCCCCGGTACTGTTCCATGCGCTGAAGCAGATAACTGACCTCGATGTTGGCGTAGCGGTCGTGGCTGTCCTGCACTTCGCTCCGTTTGCCGAACAGGGCGTCGGCCTCGTCGAACAGCAAAATGACGCTCCCGACCTCGGCGGCATCGAAAATTCGGCCCAGATTTTTCTCGGTTTCGCCGATATATTTGCTGATCGTTTGGCTCAAATCCACGCGATACAAGTCCAAGTTCAACGCCTGCGCAATAACTTCGGCGGCCAGCGTTTTTCCGGTTCCGCTGGTTCCCGCAAAGAGAGCGGACAGACCCAAACCCCGCGCGCTGTTTTTTGCCCATCCCCACTCGTCGTGGACTTTTTGCCGCTGCCGCACGTGCGCCAAAACGTCCCGCATCAGGGTTTTCTGCATTTCGGGCAAAACCAAATCTTCCCAATCGTGCTTGCCTTCGATGCGGAGCGCTAAACTGTCCAATCGGGGCCGCGCCTGCATTCGGCACGCATCCCACAGCCGTTTTTCCCGCGCTTCGCTTGCATCGGCTTTCTTGGCGTCGCCTTCGTCCGACGGCTCGCCGTACAAGGCGGCGACCTGAATTTGCGCCGACGATAGGGAAAACTGCCCGGCAAGTCGGTTTGCCATCACATCGTTGACGACCTCGGTTTCCCCGCTTGACGCGAGCGCGGCCTGCCACAGCGCGAACTGTTCCGCCGATGTCGGGCGTGGAACCTCGAACGGCACGAGGGTTCGGCGGGCGACGGAAAGCCGTTCCTCGCCAGACGCAGACAAAAACAGCGGGGCGTCGTACTGTTCGACAAACCGGCGCAACGCGGGCACGCGGGCCGCGCCGGTTTCGCCGCCTTCGCCCAGTTCCAGCAAAAGCGCGAACGGATGGAGCGAGCATTCGCGCCGAAGTAAAACCGTGCGCGTATCCAAATCCGCGCCCCACGTGGCAACTTCGGAAGCGTCCAAACGGTGTAAGGGCAAACCCTGCGATTGGGCCACATGAAGGGCGACCGCTTCGCGCCCGTCGTCGTCCGTGCCCGACAAAAACGGAACCGGCAACTGTCGGGCTTGAAAACCATACCGTAGCGCGGTAGCGTCGCTTGGACTGTCGCCCATCAGCGAAATGATTTGCTCCGCCAAAAGTCGCTGGCTTTCAGTCGGCGGCAGGTTCGCGCGGATCGGCAAAAGGCCCGCAAGCAATCGCTCGGAAGTCGTGTCGTCCGCGCCGCCGCTTGGCGCATGGACGCCCGCAATGTAATGGATGATGCGCTCGTCGGCGCGCAGCGGACTGCGCGTCAAACTCGCCCCGCCCATATCGCCGCCCCACGCGCTCGCACTCGGTATTCCGGCGACATGGGCCAAATGCCACGCACGAAGCGGTGCTTCGGGACGGAGCGCGTCCCAGTGCGCACCCGGCAACGCGGCAAGCGCGATACCAAAGGTTGCATACGCCGCCCGCGTGTCGCCGTTGATGCGGGCGCACAGCGCGGCAAACGAGGCCGACAACTCGACCCCGGCGCACAAAACGAGTGTGTCGCGCTCCCACTCCGACAGATTGAAAACGTCGCACAATGTGCCCAATGCGCTTGGCGGCGCATTTTTGCTATCGCCTGCGCCGCTCGCGTTTTTTGGGATGGCTTCGTCGCCCGTTATGTCAAAAGCGTTTGGCTCGTGGTTTGTAGATTTTGCCTTCGCCGCTGCTTCTGGTTCGTCGTCGTTCAGCGTTTCGGCATACGTAGTTAGCGCGGCTTCCACGCGCTCCAAAGCATCCGCGAGCGCGTCGCGGCTGTTTTCCTGCCAGCAGGCGTCCGCGTCGGGGGACGGCGTTTCGGTTTTCGATGGCGGGCTGTCGGATTTTTCTTTGGCTTTGGGCATCGCCTATGATTGTCCGGGGGGCAATAACGTGACGCCCGCACGCAAAAACAGCGTCGGGCGATAGCGGGCCTGCAAAAGCGACCAAATTTGTCCGACCTGTTCGAGCGGCGGCGACAAGAGCGTCAATCGCGCCTCTTTCAAACGATGGCGGAGCGGGGCGTCACGGAGCGGGGCGAGCGCGGGCGGCACGTCGCGGCCCGTTGCGCCGTCGGCGAGGCGTTCCCAAATTTCGCGCAGCCGGTTTCCGCTAAGGATGGGGTTTTCGCGCAAAAGGGCGAGGGCGTAGCCGTGCAGGATTTCCCAGTGCAAATCCTGCGACCCGAAAACCGTCACCAAATACACCATTTCAAATTCGGTTTCCAATCCGCCTTTTTGCCCCGCCCACGATTGCGCCGAGGCGGCTCCGTTCATCGCTTGTTCGGGCTGTGGGGCGAACCGGCTTACGCTGCCCAAGCCTTTAGCGGTCGCTTGATACAAGTACAGATTGATTTGCGGGCGTTCGTCTTCGCCGGTTTTCACGCGGTCGGGTGGCAGGGCGGACAAGTTCAAATCAGCCCCTAAAACCGACGGCAAGTTATGCCGCACCTGCCCGTTTTCGAGCAGATACCGCAATACGCCGGTTGTGCCTGCAAGCAGGAGGGCGGCGTCGTTGTCGCTTGCGTCGAGCGGTGGTGTCGGCGCGGCGTCGATTTCGGTTTGGGTTTTCGCAGCCATTGTTTATTTATTCTTTTGCACGGGCCGATAAACGACCCGGCAGTTAGCAGAAGCGTCCTCTGGACGCCCGTAAATGGTGGCTTCGACGCACGAGCGAATGACTTTGCACACGCCGCGTCCAACGGACGCTTCTGCTAACTGCCGGGTCGTTTATCGGCCCGTGCAGACAAGCAACCATTCTATCGCAGCGCGCTTTGCAATTCCTGCACTTGTGGATCAGAGCGCAGTTCGGGCGATTGTTCGAGGGCGCGATTGAGCAAGGCGCGGGCGCGGTCGTTTTGCTCCAGTTCGTGCCATGCCCATGCAAGCGCAATCGGGGCGGCTTTCGTGCTGCCGATGGCTTTCTTTTCGCCCTGCTCCAAAATCGAGCGGGCCGCATCGTCTTGGCGCAAGCTGTGCAAACTCGTCGCGGCGACCGTGTAGTTCAGCACGCAGTCCGGCGCGCGGCTTGCCCCGGCTTGAAACGTAGACTGAATCTGTCGGCTGACGGCGGGCACGGTATCGGGGGCCATAATCGCCGCGCCCGCGCTTTGTGTCATCAGCACGGTTCCCGCGACCGCATAGGCCAAACCGCCCTGCCGTCCCTGCGCTTCGCTTTGTACCGCGCGGGCGGCTTGCGCGGCTTGATCGGAATTCTCGGGGTTGGACGCCAAAGCGCTGGCGGCAATCGCGCGGCCCAGCAGGCTTTTGTCGCCTGCGTTGCTTGCCCCGTTATAATCGCGGAGCAAAAGCCGGTCGTAGGTCGGCGGCGTTCCGGCGGAAACCTGACCGCCGCCGTTGTTATTGGGGCGTCGGAATGGCGGGGTCGGGCGCAAACGGGTTGGGCGGGGCGTCGGAACGGGCTGCGCGCTGGCAACAAGCGGTGAGGGCGTTGCCGCCGTGGTCGCTACCGGGGTGGGTACAAGCGGCGGGGGCGTTGGCTGCGGATTCGCCGAGTTTCCACCACCGCCGTTCGCGCCACCGTTTGCGGGATCGGATGAGCCGCCGTTTGCCCCGCCGGTCGGGCCGCCTTTGGGGCCGGGCGGAATGTTATTAACCAAGCCGCCGACTGGCGTCGGTGTTCCAATGGGAGAAGTCGTGCCGCCCGGCGTCGTTCCGCCTATTGGCGTCGTGCCCGCGACAGCCGTTTCGCCGACCGTGACGCGGGGGCGTGCAAGCGACGACGGCAAAATCGCGGACAGCCACGGCAAAACGCCGACGCGCTGTACCCGCACCTGTACGGTTTGCCCGTCCAAGTCTTCTTCGGCCTTGAACGACATAAACTGCACGTTTTTTTGAAGTTTGTTTCCGACGGGTTTTCCGAGTTCGGCTTTTACGGGCGCGAACCCGCTGTCCTTATCCCCCTTAACCAAAATTTTCGATCCGGGAAGCCAGTTTCCCTTGACCGTAATCCAGTCGCCGACCTTGACGCGGTTGTTCAAAACGGAGGCATTGATATTGTTGTGTAGGGCCTGCTCGAACAAAAACACGCCGATATGCACGGCAACCAAAAGGCCCGCAACCGTTCCTGCCAGCCCGCGCACGAATCCGCCCGCGCCGTCGGCGGCCTGCGTGATCTGCGACGGAATCAGCGGATAATACAACGCGCCGCTCGCCGGGGGAAGCGCGCTTTGTTCGCTCGTTTCTTCGGTCATCACCGCGCCTGTATGCAATTCGCCCGTGTTCGGGTCGCGCCACGGCGGATACGTCGGCGCATTCAAGCGGGTCGCCGTCAAACCGAGCGGCAAGGGGAGCGGCGCACCGCGCAAACTCGACGGCCCGCCCGCAACCACGAAATGGATGGAGCGTTCCGACCCTTTGGCGTCACTGCTGTCGTCGGGGGGCGGGGGCGGAACGGCAACGCGCGTCACGAGTTTGTTTTTGATTTGCAGCGCGTTGGGGTCGGTGGATGCGTCCGGCAAATTGAGGGCGCAGTACAGCCAGTCATTGCCTTGATTTCGGACAACAACTTCAAGTGCGTTGGTGCGTTTGATCCAGCCCAAATGCGCTTGCCGGGGTTTGGTTTCCATCGACCAGCGGTAAAACGGCAAAACGAGTAACTGGGCCGACAGTGTATGGACGCGCCGCCCGCCACCCGCGCCGCCGCGCGCGTTTCCACCGCCGCCGATGGCTTCTTCCTCGATGAGAATTTTCAGCGGATACAAACCGGCTCGGCTTTGCGGGTTCTGCGGCAAGTCGAACAAAATTTGCACGTCGCGCTGTTGTTTTTGCGGCACGAAAAGCCGTATCCAGCGATCCTGCGCGCCGTACTGGTCGCGCTGCGTTTGCTGGGCGATGGGCGCGCCGGTGACCGTTGCCACACCGGCAACCGGTGCAAACGGCAAAGCGCGCAGTTTGACCCATTCTTCTTGCCAAAACGGGGCGTCGCACTGGACGCGCACGCGAAAAGCGTTTTCGTACCCTTGCGTATTCGTGACGGTGAGAAGCGTACTGCCCTGCCCGATGTCGCCCTCGCCGCCCATGCCGCGCGCGATGACCTGCGGCTTGCGGCCCGGCTGAATTTCTATGCGTGTGTTTAGTAATTGCACGTCAACTATCCTTACTCAAACCGGAGGCGGATGACTTGCCCTTTGGCATCGGTGGTTAAAAGCGTGACTTCCGCCGAGCCGCTGGCGGGCGGGGCAACCGTAATCGTAGGAAGCGTCGTGCCCGGAAGGAGTCGCTTGGCGTCCACGGTCGCAATATTATTGACGCTCGCGCCGCCCGTGTTCGTCGCCAGCCACACGACCACATCCAAGCCGTTCGTGTAGCCGTTCGTCAAACTAAGCGTCGCCGCGCCGGTTTTGGCAAGCACGTATTCGCGCCCGCCTTTTTCGGTTCCGCCCGGCACGTCGAACACCTTCGCCGTGACGGGTTTATTGTTTTGCCGCACGACAATTCCAAGATTGTTGGTGCGAAGCGGTAAATACCGAACCGTCACGCTTTGCCGCGATAAGGGCGAGCCAACCGTGTAGGTGCGCGTCAAGCCGTATTCGGACACGCTGGCCGTATCGGTAAATCCGCGCAAAAATGGGCCGGAGGCGAGCGTTTTGCTTTTATCGGTCGCCAAATACAGCCATGATCCCGCCGTCGCCGACCACGCCAAATCCGCCGTTATGTCTTTTGGGGGCTTGGCCGGGTCAACCGTAACCGCGCCGTTTTGCAAAACATAATACAGATTTCCGCTCGTTGAAGAATCCCCCGACGCGAGGCTTCCGGTTCCCTGCACGCCGTTTTCCACAACGACATCGCGCGCCCCGCCGCCAAAAATCGGCAGCAAAATAAGCAGAAGCGGAATAAGAAAAACGGCGGGAAAGGGAATGGGACGCCAACGCTTCAGCGTCACCGTCGCTTGACTGGAGGCGCGGGGCGCGGCTTCGCCGCCACTTGTCGGGGCGGCTCCCATAACAGGCGTCGCGGCGACCGTGATTTCGTGCGCTTCCTTGAAGCCCCACCACCAAACGCCTTTGCGGGCGACGCGCAGCCGCACAGGTTCCGGGCGGGCGGCTTGATGGTTTTCCGGCACGCGCACCTCTTCCAGTTCCCGGTCGAACTCATAGCGCCACTTATCGGTTTCGTACAAATACGGCGTGTCCGGGTCGGAGGCCGCCGTTTGTCCACCGGCGGCAACCACACCCACGCGAAATGACGTGTCGGCGTTGCCCGTGCTGACAACTTGCAGCGGAAACTCCGTGCCGATTCCCGGCTTTACCGCAAGCGACAAGACGCTTTGTTCGGTTTTTTCTGCTTTCAGTTCCACCAACGGCAGGGCGGGAATTAAAAGGGTGAACTGCTTGACGCGCCGGGACGCATCGCTCGGGCCGAACCGCACGCCGAAGGGATACGCGCCGGGTTCCGCGTCGGTGGGCGGCGTCAAACGGAAGCGCAACTCGCCCAGCGCGTTGCGGTCGAGGTTGATGTCGTATTGCCGCAAGTCCAGCCAGTTCTGATCGAGGAGTTGATCGTCCTCCAAAACGTAGTTGCGGGCATAGGTTCCGTCGTTTTGCACGGTGATGCGCACAAGGAGCGTTTGCCCGGGCGCGACCGTGAACACGTCGCCGTCGTTCCCGTCTTTCGTCCCGGCAACAATCGCGTTCGGCTCGTCGGGTTCGTCGATTTCGGCGTCCTGCGTGCTGGGCCGGTACGAATAATTGGAAAACTCGTCGGTGACGGGCAAGGGTTCCGGCGTCAGGGGCAGGGGCGCGGCGGCAGGACGTGGCGGTGTCACCGGCTGCGGCTGTGGACGCGACTGTGCAACTACTGGCGGCGCAACCGGCTGGTGCTGTGGGCGCGGCGGGGCAGGTTGCGGTGTCACAACGGGCGGGATTTGCACGGGTGGCGCGGTTTGAACGGGTGTGACACGCGGCGTTACCACCGGTGCGGGCGTCGTATTGATGGGTGGAGCAACCGGCGGGGTTACTTGCGTTGGAACCACGCGCGACGGCGTGACCGGCGGTGCAACCTCAACAACCGTCGGCGCGGTTTCGGCGACGGGCGATGTTACCGGCGCGGGCTTCGGCGACGCGGGGCGGCGTTTCGGTTTTTCAACCAGCGCTTCGGCGGGCGCGTCATCGGTCGCTTCGACAAGCGGTTCGATAACGGGCGTTGGCGCGAACGGCTCGGGAATGGCAACCGGCGCAATGGGTTCCGACGGCGGAACAAAGCCGGATTCCACGATATTCACCGGTTCGACCGGCTCCGGCTCCAAATCGTAAACCGGCGCAACCGGTGGGGCGGCAACCGGAACCACAACGGGCGGTGGGGGCTGTAGTATCGCACCGGGCGGCGGCGGCAGAACGCGCAGATTCAGCGACACGTTGGCATACGACGAACCGTCCGCCAAAATGGACAGGCGCATCGGATACACGCCGTCCATCGCGTTGACGAACGGGCGGACAACCACTTTGACCCGCTCGTTCGAGCCGGGCGCGGCATCCAAAACGGGCGCTTCCGCGATCCATTCGGTCGGCAATTCTTCCGCCGCGATATGGTACGAGATGATTTCCGGGCTTTCGTTGGCGACATCGAAGGCGAGCGTTAAGCCCTCACCCGCTTCGACTTCGACTTCGCTTCCTTCGGCGGGGTTTATCCGCGTCGTGCTTGCTGTATTACTTTGTGCCACTATGGTACGAACCGTCCTGTATCCTTACAACCGATCCAATTCTATTTGCTGCCTGCGCTGTCCGGCCCAAACGAGCACGTTCACGCCCCATTCCTGCGCGGCTCGAATGGCTTCGCGGGACGGAGGCGGGTCGGCCTGCCCCTGCCACAATCCGCCCCAGTTATGGTTGCCGAACAACACGCCCATTTGCGCATCGCCCACAAACGTCGTTTTACCGCTGGACGCCCCGGGTGGCGAGGCCGAAAAAACATGGTGCGATGTTAAGAGCGGCGCATAACTGTCCAGCGGCTTCAAATCGGCCCCCAAACTTTGCGCGAGCGCGAAGAAACCTGCCTGCCATTCGTTGCCGCCGCTGCCCGTGTCGGTGGATTCGCCCAGCAAAACGGCCCCTTCGCTGAGAAGTTTTCGTAGGCCCGCGATGGCCTCATCCCCAAGCGGCGCGAACGGCTGATTTCCGGCCATGTACAGCAAAAGCAAATCGCGGCGGTCGGTGCGCTGAACGTTCACCGGGCCGACAAAATCCGTGTGCAGTCCGTTTTGGTTCGCGGCCCGCGTCATGAGAACCAAGCCGGCCCGGTTCGGTTTGCCCGCCAACTTGTCGCGTTGCGGAACATACGCCAGTTCCCCGACGCCCCCGTCAGCGACGCAGGTCGGGAAGGCGGGCAAGCGGTGCAGCAAGTTGAGTTCATTGCTTCCCGGGTCATAAATATCTTTGGGCGGGCGGGCCGGTTCGTCGGCTTTGGTGCGGTAAATGCGCCCCAATTCCAGATACGGCGTTTTAGGTAAATCGCGGGTCGCGCGCACGTCGCGGCCCTCGATGACGCGGTAGTATTGCTCGCCACCGCCCGCCGTCACGGCGGAGTTGCGGTCGGCGAGGGCTTGGTAGGTGAGCAGGATATACAGCATTCCCTGCTCTTCCATCAGAAGCGTCACGGGTTCGGGCAGCATCAGCAAATTCCCTTGCCGGTCGATGCCCACGCCCGGCGCGACCGTAACACGGTTCTGTGCGGTCGCCGAAAGCGTGACTTCCAACCCGCTGACGATACCGGGCCGGTGATTGCCCAGCAAGTGCAGACGGCGATGCGTCGTATGGTAGGAATGCGCTTCTTCCCAAATCGCGGCGTCAATCGGCAGTTCGTCGAACGGGCGAATGCCGCTAATGGGACGCAGGGGCAAATCGGAAAGCGCGGGCGGCAAGGTCATAATTCAGGCTCCTCCGATTCCGTTGGCTCGCCGGGCAGTTCAACGGGGGCGAGGGGATCGGGCACGGATTCGGTCGTTACGGGCGTCGCGCCGTTGTGCAAAACGCGCAGTTCATACGCGGTATGGGCGGGCTTGCTGGACGCGATAATGTCGTGGAGCGTCGCAATCGTCACGTCGTCCCACACAAAGCCCGTGTCAGGTAGTGG
>CAXTBP010000132.1:0-15439 GCA_964241985.1 uncultured Armatimonadaceae bacterium
GACGAATAAATCGACGCCGCTTCATTTTCCACACGGGCCTCGCCGCTGCCGCGCTTGCTGCCTCAATAATTCAACCTTCCGCGTTTGCCGTCACGCCGCAAAATGTGTACGTCGATTTCACGAACTTCGGCACGCGCTTGAGCGAATTGGCGGCGGCGCAGGGCGTGTCCGCGTTTTCCGCGTCCGAACAAGCGACGATCCAAAGCAATATCGTCGCCAATTTGGGAAGTATCTACGGCGGCTTTACCGTCAATTTTTCCCAAGCCGCGCCCGGCAGCGGCCCGTATGAAACGCTGACGTTCGGCAACACGACCACAACGGCGGGCCTGTTCGGAATTTCCGACGGCATTGATTACCGTAACCTGAACCAAAGCAATACGGCCAACATTTACACGCGCAACTTCGGTTACGCTTTGTCGGCGGGCGATGCCCGCGCCCAGCAAATCACCAAACTTTCAACCGGATTGAGTGGAACCGGGGCGCACGAGTTGGGGCATAATTTGGGCTTGCAGCACTTCGACTCCTATGGCGATTTAGGAATTACGCCCGCCAACTATGCCAACACGGGCGGGCTGCAAAACACGCACATCATGGCGACCGGGCAAACCGGCTTGTCGTCGGCCCAGCGGTACACGCCGCGCGGCTTTAACACGGTCGAAAAAGCCAAATTGGAGTTCGCGCAGGGCTTGACACTCAACCCGCCCGCCATCCGCACCGAGCAAGCAGGCGCTCACAGCACGCTTTTAACGGCGCAGGCCGTCGATTACACCTATTTGGCCTTGTCCGGCGTTAACGCTTTGAGTTTGACGGGCAGTATCGCAGCGGCAGGACAACTCGACTACTATTCGTTTTCGGGCACGGCGGGAAGCAAATTCACGGCCTCCATTTTGAGCGATATTTTAAGCGATGCGCGCTCCGCCAACACCGTGGACAGCGTGTTGAGTTTGTTCGACATGAACGGCAACCAACTTTTCACGAGCGACGACGTAACGTTTTCCGGCAACGCCATCAACTTGAACGCCGCGACCGGAACCGAAACCACCGATTCGATGATTTTGAACTATCTGCTGCCGTCCACGGGCACGTATTATCTGCGCGTTTCCGGGTTCAGCACGGACACCGGCTACTATGAACTGTTTTCGTATGGCGCGAACCTAACGCCCGCTGCCGCACCGGAACCGGCTTCGGTATGGCTTGTCGCTACGTTTGGAAGCGGAGCGAGTATTGCCGCCGTGCGTCGCTGTCGTCGCCGTGTTTCTTGACTGAGTGCGCCTTGTTGCGCGGTGAAACATTTTGCTATACTGGGAACACTACAAACAGAGTGCGGCCCATATCGGGACGCGGCCCCATAGTCGGGGCGGAGAAACAAACAATGGCTGATTACGAGCCGAAAAAAAGCGATAAGTTTACGTTTGGTTTGTGGACGATGCAGAACCCGGGCCGCGACCCGTTCGGCGATCCCGTGCGCGTGGGCTTTACGCCCGTTGAAATGGCGAACGAGCTGGGCAAACTGGGAGCCTACGGCATCAACTTCCACGACAACGATTTGATCCCGTTCGGAACGCCTGCCGCCGAACAAGACCGAATCGTCAAAGAGTTCAAACAAGCGCTTGCCGACAACGGTTTGGTGTGCCCGATGGCGACCACGAACTTGTTTGGGCATCCCGTGTTCAAAGACGGCGCGTTTACGTCCAACGACGCCGAAGTGCGGGCGTTTGCGTACCAAAAGGTGCTGCGCTCGATGGACGTGGGCGCGGAGCTTGGAGCCGAAACCTACGTGTTTTGGGGCGGACGCGAAGGGGCCGAAGTCGATGCCAGCAAAGACGCCGCCGTTGCCGTGAAGCGAATGCGCGACGCGATTGATTTTTTCTGCGAATACAGCATTTCGCAGGGTTACAACTATAAAATCGCTCTTGAAGCCAAGCCGAACGAGCCACGCGGCGACATTTATCTGCCGACGACCGGCGCGATGCTCGGCTTTATCGCAACGCTGGCCCATCCCGAAATGGTTGGCGTGAATCCCGAAGTCGCGCACGAAACGATGGCGGGCCTCAATTTTTATCACGCCGTCGCGCAGGCGTGGGAAGCAGGCAAACTGTTCCACATCGACCTCAACGGGCAAAAGCCGGGCCGGTTCGATCAGGACTTGCGCTTCGGGCAGGAAGATTCCAAAAACGCCTTTTTCTTGGTGCGAATGCTGGAAAACTATGGGTACAGCGGCCCGCGCCATTTCGACGCCCACGCCCTCCGCACCTCGGATCGGGAAGACGTGCTCGCGTTCGCGCGAGGCAATATGCGCTCGTATCTCATTCTCAAGGAAAAAGCCAAGCAGTTCGACGCCGACCCGGAAATCCAAGAAATCTTGGCGAGCCTGAACGTCGCGCGGCCCGATTTGGACGACCACCTTTCCGGTTTCTCGCCGGAAAAAGCCTCCGCGCTCAAAGGCGGCGCCGGCGATCAGGCCGCGCTTGCCGAAAAGCCGCTGCCGTATGAGCGCTTGGATCAAAAAACGTTCGATATTTTGATGGGCGTGAACTAAACCGCTAAAACTACCTGAGCCGGGCGCGGCGAAACGCCGAAGATAAAAGCGATGCAACCCTTATTCTTTTGCCGGTGTCGCTTGGTCAAGACCGCGATTTCGTTCCTTACGCTGTTGTTTATTGCAACGGTGCAGGGAACGTTGCGGCCCGTTTTCGCGCAGGAGGCTGGCGCGCCGCTTGATGCGCAGCAAGCCGAAACATGGAACAAATCGCTGCGCCGCGCGGCTTTGCAACTTGCCGCCGCGTCGCTGTCGGATGGCAGTGGAAGCGGGAACATCGCGCCGCCCCTGCGCCTTCCGCAAAAAATCGCTTTACTGCCGCTGTTTGTCGAAAAAACGTCGGGGCGAAACGCGCTGCCGATTGCCGAACCGGCTTTGCGCACCCGGCTTGCCGACTACTTAATCGCCCCGCGCTATGGCGACATCGCCATTTTTGCGCCGCTTTCGTCCCGAGACACTGCCCGTATCGCGCGACTGACGCCAAGCGGCGTGGGCAAAAATGCCAAACTGGATAAAACGCTGGACGCGGCCCGCAAAAGTGGCGCGGACTACGTTTTGTACGGTACGCTTACGCCATCGCCGGGCAAAGTGTGGCTGCTCAATCTAACGCTCGTCAGCGTAAACCGTGGCGACAGCAGCGACGCGCCCATTGTGGTAAAGGCTGCGGTATCCGGCACGCTGCGTTTCACCGACGCCGACCGCCAAGTCCGTTTCACAACCCCTTGACCCGAATGCACGAAAAGCAAGAAGGGAAACGCGCAAACCACGGTGAACTTGCCAAACGGAGGCTTGTGTTCATGACTTTTGCGTGGAAAACAAATACCGCTAAAACGGTGTCAAAAATGGGCGCGGTATGTGGCGGAGCGGCTGTTGTATCGGCGTTGGTCGGCGGAGGCGCGGCGCACGCGCAATCGATCTTCCGGCAGCTCCCCCCGCGCCCCGTACGTTTGATGGTCGGCGGCTACTTCCCCGCGTATCAGGGAGCGCGCGACGCGCTGGGCCAGCAATTTATTTCGTTCGGCGCAAGTTTGGATGTCGCGCCCCGAACGCCCAATTCCCAGTTCGTTTATTCCGCGTATTTCGACTATTTCAATGTCGTCAAATACACGACAGCGGGCCGCAACGAGGCCGTACTGCGTGGCGGTGGGATCGTGTCGCGCTACCACTTTACGCCGCGACCGCTCAATTTCGACCCCTATGTCGGCGCGGGCGTCGGTATCTACAATATGCGCTTGAAGCAGGATTACGGCAGCAGCGTCGTCAAAACCAAAACGTCGCTGGGCGGCAAGTTTTTGGCGGGCGCGGAACTTCCGTCGCATATCTTCGGCGAAATAGAGTACGACTTTTTGCCCCGACCGGAGCGCAATGGGTCGAAAAACAAACTTAACGGCTACCAAGCCCGCATCGGCTATCGTTTCTAAAAAGCCATAGGCCCGATTGTCGTAGAGAATTGCCGTGGAATAAATTCCCGGCTACGGTTACGAAGTCGGCCTTCGCCGACTGAATGCCGCAAACCGAAAGCCCTCCGTTTTGACAGAGGGCTTTCGGTTTTATAGTCCGCGCAGGCGGACTTCGTATTCTTAGCCGGGAATTTATTCCACTGCCTAAAACTCGGCGGACTTCTTTTCTACGACTATCAAACAAAAAAAGCCCCGCGTACAATGGACGCAGGGGCTTTTTCTTTGAGCCGTAAGGCCGAAACTACTTGATTTCGACCGTGCCGCCTTCGGCGGTGAGCATGGCTTTGAATTTGTCGGCTTCATCTTGGCTGACGCCTTCTTTGATGGCTTTGGGCGCGCCGTCAACGAGTTCTTTGGCTTCTTTGAGGCCAAGACCCGTGATTTCGCGGACGACCTTGATCACGGCGATTTTCTTGTCACCGGCGGCGGTCAAAACCACGTCAAACGCGGTCTTCTCTTCGGCTACGGGGGCGACGGGGCCACCACCGGTCGCGGGGCCAGCGGCGGCGACGGGGGCGGCGGCGGACACGCCGTATTTTTCTTGAAGGGCTTTGACCAAGTTGGCGAGGTCAAGAACGGTCATGCTGTCAAGCGATTCGATAATTTCGTCGGCGGAAAGTGCCATTGTTTTGAATTCCTTTGGTTAATTTGGAGCCGCTAAACGCGGCGAGTAGTAAACGATTAGGCCCCGGCTTCGGCTTCTTTTTTGTCGGCGACGGCTTGGAGCGTGTAGACAAAATTGGCGATGATACCGTTGAGCGTGGTCACGAAGCCCGTAATCGGGGCGTTGAACGAACCGAGCAACTGCGAAATAAGCACTTCGCGCGGCGGGGTCGTGGACAATTCCGTGACTTGGGCGGCGGTAATGAACTTACCGCTGACCATACCACCCTTGATTTTGAGCGGGGTTTGGCGGTTCGTGGCAACATAGTTGACGAACACTTTCGCGGTTGCAACCGGGTCTTTCGTCGCAAAAGCGACGGCGGTGGGGCCAGAAAGCACGGCATCCGTGTCGGCGTCAATGGTGATGATACCGTCGGCGGCGCGTTTGAACAGCGTGTTTTTCACGATGGCGAACGTGGTGTCCGAATCCCGCAACTGCTTGCGCAGATCGGAAACTTGGGCAACCGTGAGGCCGCGATAGTCCGTGAACAAAATCGCCTGCGAGTTTTTCAGTGCCTCGGCGATGTCGCTGATGGTTTCTTCTTTTTGGGTTGTTGGCATAATTAAATTTCACCTCCTTCGTAAAAAGGCGTTAAACAAACAAAAAGCCCCTGACCCGAAGGGAGTCAGAGGCCGCAGGATTTATTGGAAACGGCGCGTTTTAGTAAACGCGGCGCACCCGAAAAATGGTGACGGTTTCTTCCTCGGCGGGCGGCCCTATTGGCTCATTAAACGCGGCGTATTCAAAACGCCAAGCGCACCGGCTGTCTTCGGCAAGCGAGTATTTGGTTGTCCGAGGAAAAGTGTATCACGGCGTTTCCGCGCCGTCAAGAAAAAGCCTGAATGAAACGGCAAGTAATTTGCAATAAACGTCAAGCGTTGATTATGCGCTATAATTAATTTGTTATGCCCTCTGCCACCGCCGTCATTTCTTCCGATAACCCAGCTGCCGTTTCCAGTGATTTGTCGTCCGCATCCGTTACGGCGGAATACGACCGAATGCTCGGCGCGCTCAAAAAACAGGGCTGCCGCACGACCGGCCCGCGCCGCGCTTTATTGCGCCTGCTTGCCGAGACCCGCGAACCCTTGTCCGTGCCGGAAATGCACGCGCAGGTGAACGGGCGCGGCGACGACGACGAGGCCAATTTGGTGACGGTGTACCGATTCGTCAATTTGCTGGTTGAGATGGGCCTTGCGCGGCGCATAGAGTTTGGCGAAGGCTTTTACCGGTACGAGCGCGAAGAATCGCAAACCGGCCCGCACCACCATCACATGGTGTGCCAAAAATGCGGCAAGATCGAAGACTTCGACGGCTGCGATTTGGCCCATCTTATCGGAAAACTGGAAGCCGAGCGCGGCTTCACGGTCGAAAAGCACCAGTTGGAGTTTTATGGGGCCTGCGCCGACTGCCGAAAGTAAGCAAGGAAAATTCAAACCACCAAGACGCCAAGAACACCAAGGTAAGAGAAGATTAAGAAGAAACGAAGGGATAAAGCGAAAGCCCGCGCTCTAATCTCTTTTAACTTTGTCTTCTTTATCTGATCTTGGTGCTCTTGGCGTCTTGGTGGTTTGATTTCAGGCAGGTATAAAACGCGCTAACGCGGAATAGTTTTTGCATGACACGCAAAAAAGCGGTTCTGTGGGGTAGCGAAGCCTCGATTGACCGCGTGTACGGCGCGGCCCGATTGGCTTTTCTGCGCGCGACGTGCGATCTATTCCCGCAGGTTGTAACCCGCGAAAACCTGCCCGACTTGCTGCCCGAACTGCGCGACACCGAGGCGATTTTTTCTACATGGGGAATGTTCGCCCCAACCGGCGAGCAGTTCGACGCCCTGCCCAATTTGCAAGCGGTTTTCTATGGCGCGGGTTCGGTGCAGAGATTCGCTTCGCCGTTTTTGAAGCGCGATATAACGGTCGTTAGCGCATGGGCCGCGAATGCCGTACCCGTCGCCGAGTTTACGCTCGCGCAAATTCTGCTGGCGAACAAGGGCTATTTCCGCAATATCCGAGATTACACGTCGCCGGGCGCGCGCAAGGCCGCTTTTTCCGGGAGGGGCAATTTCGGCGCGACCGTCGCTATTCTGGGCGCGGGACAAATCGGGCGGCGCGTTGTTGACTTGCTCAAACCGTTTCAGTTGAACGTCGTCGTTTTCGACCCGTTTCTCCCAGACGAAGCCGCGCAAAGCATGGGCGTCCGAAAAGTGACGCTCGCCGAAGCGTTCGCGCAGTCGCAGGTCGTGTCCAACCATATCGCCAATCTGCCCGCAACGGTGGGGATGCTGACCGGCGATTTAATCGCAAGCCTGCCGCCCAACGCGACGTTTATCAATACGGGGCGCGGCGCGACCGTGGACGAACCGGGCATGACGAATGTTTTGCAGTCCCGCCCCGATATAACTGCGCTTCTCGACGTAACATTTCCCGAGCCGCCGCTTGCGGATTCGCCGCTCTGGAGCCTGCCCAACGTGTTTTTGTCGTCCCATATCGCCGGGGCCATCGGCGACGAAGTGGGCCGTCTCGCCGAAGTCGCTATCGAGGAATTTATCTCATGGAGCATGGGCGAACCGATCCGCTACAACGTCACGCCCGCGATGCTCGAAACGATGGCGTAGGGCAAATACCACAATGCCGACCAACCGAAGAAGGTTTTTAACGATGCTTACGGCAACCGTCGCCGCCGCTTCCGTCGCCACGCAAAACGAAGACGCCGCCAACGCGGCGCAAACCGAAAACAATGCGCTGTCGCTTTGGTACGATAAACCCGCGCCCGATTGGCTCCACGCTTTGCCGATTGGAAACGGGCGCTTGGGCGCGATGGTTTTTGGCGGCATCGAACAGGAACGCCTCCAACTCAACGAGGCCAACATTTGGGCGGGCGGCCCGCACGACTACGCCAACCCCGACGGCCCAACCGCCCTGCCCGAAATCCGTCGTCTCATCTTCGACGAAAAATGGGCCGACGCGCAAAAACTGGCGGAAGACAAATTTGTCGGCAAGCCCATGCGGCAAGCCCCGTATCAAACGGTCGGCGATTTGACGCTGACGTTCGCTAAAAACGATGGCGAAGTTTCCCATTACCGGCGCAGTTTGGACTTGGAAAACGCCGTCGCCCACACGGAATGGTCGCAAAACGGCGTTCAGTTTACGCGGCAGGCGTGGGCAAGTTACCCTGATCAAGTCATCGTTGTTTGGCTCCACGCAGACAAACCGGACACGTTATCGTTCGATGCGTCGTTTTCCGGCCCGATGCCCGACACCAAGACGACGGCGCGGGGAACCGATACGCTCGTGTATTCGGGCCGAAGCGGCGACACGGAAGGCCGTCCCGGTCAAGTGCACTTCGCCGCCGTGGTTCGCGCCCAAACGAACGGGGGCGGAACCGTGGAAGTCGTGGACGGAACCCGCCTGTGCGTCACGGGCGCGCAAAACGTCCGCCTGCTTATTTCCATCGGCACGAACTACAAAAACTACGCCGACCTAAGCGGCGATGCGGAAGCCGTCGCGCAAAACTACCTGAACGCCGCCGCGCGAAAATCGCTGGACACGTTGCGCCGCAACCACGCCGCCGACTATCAAAAGCGGTTCAAAACCGTATCCATTGATTTGGGTGGCCCGAAAAACGCAAGCACCGAACCCACCGATGCCCGCGTTGCCGCGTTCGGCGATGGAAAAGCGGATCTGGGTTTGGTCGCGCTGCATTTCCAATACGGGCGGTATTTGCTGCTTTCGTGTTCGCGGGCGGGGAGCGGGCAGCCCGCGAATTTGCAGGGCATTTGGAACGATCAACTGTCGCCGCCGTGGGGTTCCAAGTTCACCGACAACATCAACACGGAAATGAACTACTATCCGGCTGGCCCCGCCAATTTGCTCGATACTTACGCGCCTTTGTTCGACCTTATCGCCGATTTGTCCGAAACGGGACGCAAAACCGCCCAAACGCACTGGGGGGCAAAGCGCGGCTGGGTCTGCCACCACAACACCGACGGCTGGCGTGGCACGGCTCCGGTCGATCCCGCCTTTTACGGGCAATGGCCTCTTGGTGGCGCGTGGCTGTGCAAGTCGCTGTGGGATTATTGGGAATACAGCGGTGGAACCGACAAGGCTTTGCTTGCTCGCCACTACTCCCTGATGAAAGGCGCGGCGGAGTTCTTTTTGGAAACGCTTGTGGAGGAACCAACGCACAAATACTTGGTCGTATGCCCCGATATGTCGCCGGAACGCGCCCACCATCCGAACGTCAGCATTTGCGCGGGCGCGACCATGAGCGGGCAAATCGTGCGCGATTTGTTCGACGCCTGCATCCAATCCTCGGAAATCCTGAACGCCGACGCAGCCTTTCGTCAGGAAGTCCAAGCCGCCCGCGCCCGTTTGGCTCCGATGCAAATCAGCAAAAGCGGCGTTTTGCAGGAATGGCTTCACGATTGGGACGCCGACGCGCCCGACCAACACCACCGGCACATTTCGCATTTGTACGGTCTGCACCCATCCCATCAAATCACGCGGCGCGGCACGCCCGATTTATGGGAAGCCGCCCGTAAAACCCTCGAAGCGCGCGGCGACGCCGCGACCGGCTGGAGCCTTGCATGGAAAATCAACTTTTGGGCGCGCATGGAAAACGGTGACCGCGCCCATAAACTCCTTACGGATTTGTTGACGCCCGCCCACACGGCTCCCAACTTGTTTGATCTACACCCGCCGTTCCAAATCGACGGCAACTTCGGGGCCGTCAGCGGCGTGTGCGAAATGCTCCTACAAAGCCACAGCCACGAACTCCATTTATTGCCCGCGCTCCCATCGGCGTGGCCCACGGGCCGCGTGTCCGGCTTGCGGGCGCGAGGCGGCGCGACCGTCACGATTGCATGGAAAAACGGTCAACTGGAACTCGCCGAAATAACTCCCGTCAAAGATGGCCCCATCGTCGTGCGTTTGGGCGAAAAAACGTTAACCCACGAGGGCAAAACAAACAAAACCCTGCGCGTGACGCCCAAAGACTTCGCGGCATAGCCAATTAAGGCCAAAACCATGACGACGATAGAAACCGACCGCTTGATACTGCGCCCGTTTCTGTCCGGCGACGTGGATGCCTACTACGCCTATATGTCCGACCCCGACACGCTTTGGTGTACCGCCGCGCTGCCTTTTTCGTGGAACGAGGCACAGGAGACGGTGGAGCATTTGGCGTCCGTGCAGGCGAAAGCGCCGCCGAATAAGCCGCCGTCCGCGTTCGTTATTACCTTAAAAGAGTCGGGAACGCTTATCGGCGACTGCCACTTGACCCGGCTCGACGAAGACCCGACGCAATCGAATATCGCGTATTTTTTGAACCGTGCGTACTGGAATCGGGGCTACGCTACCGAAGCCGTGCGCGCTTTGCTCGACTACGGCTTCAAAACGTTTGACATGAAATCAATTATCGCTATTTGCGTCCCCGAAAATACGGCGTCGCACCGCGTCATGCTAAAAGCGGGCATGGTCGAAACCAACCCATTGACTTTTTACGCCGCCGATGGCAACTTTTACCGAGGCGAGTTCCGCGACGTGACCTACTTGTGCTGCTGCATGGAGCGTGGCGCAGATGGCCCCCCTGCCCCTCAATAATGGGGGGGCTGAATAAGCCTGCCGATACCGAAACAGGGTTCGGTAACAGTAAATCGTTTTCAGAACCCCCCCTTATTGGGGGGCAGGGGGGCCGTTTCTACCTAAAACGCCGATTCCGGGTTCGGAACGCCCGCCGATTTGCGCGCTTTTTCTATCACGGCGATGCGGCTCCGCACTTCTTCAGGCGCGATAACGAGCGGTTTGTCGTGCCGGAGCGCGGCGTACAAACCGTCGTAAAACTGCTCGGCCAAACCGCCTGCCGGGGCCGCGCCCGCGCCGCCGCCGACTTCGCCGGAAACCGACACGGTTTCTTCGTGCCATTCCAAATCTTCGCGGTTGTACGAGCGGTCGGGCGTGGACACTTCGGTCACCAAGCGCGGCGGCATCGCGTCCCAATCGACGGTTTTATAGGTAATGGTTTTGTTCGTGCCTTTGAGGCCGCCCTTCGTGCCCGTCACATACAGCGGGTCTTGCCCATAGGCGGCGGTGGCGAAAAACTCAATGTCAATCGTCGGCGTGTCCACCCGCGACGGTACGCGAAGCGTTAAGCGCACGTGGTCTTCGGCGTCGCCGCTCGATAAGGTGTTGCGCAAATCGCCCCAGACCTCAATGTCGTCGGGATTGGTGACGCCTAAATCGGACAAAAACACGAGGGCTTGGTCGATGGCGTGTGGGCCGTTGTTGTTTAGCTGCCCGCCGCCCGTGTGCCGCAACGTTTGCCAGTCCCATCTTCTCGTAAAGCCGTGGTTCGCCATGCGAATATGCGTGACTTGCCCCAGTTTTCCGCTTTTGATAATCTCTCGCACCATTTGGAACAATCGCTCAAAGCGTCGGTTCTGAAACGGTGACAAAACAATCGGATGCCCGGCCTTTTCGGTCGCCGTATCGCGGGCCACAATCATCGCGTCCACGTCGCTCTCCGTCAGACCGAACGGCTTTTCGCACACGACGTTTTTCCCGGCCTGCAATGCTAAAACCGCGTGCGGCGCGTGGAACTTGTTCGGTGACGCGACCACGATCAAATCGAGCGAATCGTCGTTGAGCAATTCCGTGATGTCGGCATAAACGGGGCACGAAAACTCCTTGCCCACTTCGTCGGCCCGCGCCGCGTCCGGGTCGGCCACGCCGCCGACCATGAAATCGTCGCGCTTTTTGAAAGCGTTCAAATGGATGCCGTAGCCGCTACGCCCCAAACCGACGACGCCCACGCGCACGGGCGCGTCACCTTTGACCACGCTGTTTGTTGGTTCGTTCATGCGGTTACGGTTCGCGGCAAAGGCGATGCTTTCCTGCGCGGCGAGCCGCCAACTAATGATGATTGGCCCACTGCTCCCACAAAAATAAGGTTTCGGTTTGTGGATCGTAGACGGCTGACTCGCTTCGCATACCGAACTTTCCACTTTCCGAAAAATTATCGTATTTGTAGGCTTCCACTTTGCCTTTAGGACGCCGCCACCAATAGGGTGGCTTGTTCCAAAAATAACTCGAAAACGCGGTTTCGGGAACGCGCGGCATCTCGGACACCGCGACGAAGTGCGCCATTTCTGCGCGGGAAACGTGTATTTGCCATAAACGCTGCCCATCCAATGCCCCCTGCCCGTACACGTAAGGCAAGTCGTAGGAGTAGGCGTTTGTCGCCGAAGGCGTCACGCCCTCCTCGCAAAAACGATAGAAGGGCCATTCTAAGACGTTGGTGGGCACTGCGTGTTGCTTTGGAAAATCCTTGTATCCGGCATACGAAACAAGCAAAGCCAAACCCAAAACACCGGCGATACCGACTTTTATGCCCGCTTGATAACGCAAAACACGATTTAGCTTTCCGCGCAAATAAAGCCTTTGATAAAACCGCCGGGTAAACAAAGAAAACAACGCCGTTAAAATAAGCGTGTAGCCAAAAACAAAGAACTCTTTTAATGGGAAAAGATTGGCGTGCCAAAGACCTACTCCACATAAAGCGCAAACGATGAGAAGCCACGGCTCAAAAACACAAAACAAAATGAATAGAGTAAGCGGTAAGGCGGCTTCCAAAAGACTGCCGTTCCAACCATAGCAAAAAAGGGCAAGAGCCGCGCAGCCTATCGCAGCGCAGTTAGCCAATGTTAGTCCAGAGATTTTTATAAATGGGTGCATTTGAAAGAGCCAATCACTTAATTATCGGCTACACGAACCAAAGGCCGCAGGTTTTTCCCCACGGCCTTTTGATTTTGTCTTTCCCTTTTGGCGCTCTTAAACGTATTGGTGGTTAAATTGGCCTAACGCCCTTTGCCTTCGCCGCCTAAAAGGGCTTGGAGCATCGCCGCCGAACTCATGCCCGACTGCCCTCCGCCCAGCGTCGTTTGGGCTTTGAGGGTGCGGTCGATTTTCGCCAGCGAATCGGCGACATGGAGGCGCGTGTACTCGTCGGCAAGCCCGGCTTTTTGCGCGGCTTCCAGTTTGGGCTTGAGGCTCCGAAGCTCGTTCCACGCCAGCATTCGGGCGTCGTCCGGCGCGCTGCCGGGCGTGACCGCCATCTCGATCATCGTGTCCAGATACGCGCGTTGCAACTGACGGCGCAGCGTGTTGACGGGCGCGTGCGTGGCGTATTCCGCCCACACGTTGCCGCTCACGCTGTTGAACAGAACCGGGAGCGTCAAGGCTTTGGTGGCGTTGCCGCTTTCCTTGAACTCGTTGTTGGCGACGCGGCCCAAAACGGTCGGCGAGAATACGCGGCGCAAAGCGGATTTTTGCAAGCCCGCCAACTGATCCTGAACCGGGAAGTCTTG
The DNA here is from genome assembly GCA_964241985.1 of uncultured Armatimonadaceae bacterium. Taxonomy (GTDB): domain Bacteria; phylum Armatimonadota; class Armatimonadia; order Armatimonadales; family Armatimonadaceae; genus CAXTBP01. The sequence goes on from CAXTBP010000132.1 coordinate 13,023, forward strand.
CCGATAGGCGAAGCCCCACGGGTCGGTTGTCAAGTTCGTAAAGTACCGAGCCGGGAACGTCAAAGCGGTGGGCGAAAACAGATAATTGTTCAGCAACGCGAGGGCTTGCTTTTGCTTGGCGACATCGAGCGGCGTCAAGGTCGGCTGCTGTTTGGCGTCGCCCTTGTGGTTGCGGTTCATGTGCAAGCCGCCGATATAGCGCGTGGACGAACCAACCGCACCCGCGTATTGCCCAAGCAAGCTGTTAAAGGCGCGCGTGAACTCCCAGTAGCTTTCGCCGTTTTTGGGAAGCCGCTTATCCAGATTGACAAGGAGAAAACGCGACATATCCATCATTTTTGCCCAGTACGCGAGCGGGTCGGCGGACATATCGTACTGCACGACGCCCGGATCGATCCCGGCCCAAACGGTTTCGTCGCTTTGATACGCATGGCCGGGCAAGTTAGACTGGTTGGCGATGCGCTTGAGCTGCGCGGCTTCCGTATCGCCGCCCGTGCCGGGAAACTCTTGGTAGCCGTAAGCGATGGCCCAGCGGTCGTAGACGCCAGTATTGGGCGAATAATACGGAACGCCCACGCGCTTAATCGCGGACGGGTTGAAGGCGTTGTAGTCCATGACGGACGCGCTGATGCCCCATTCGCCGGTCGCTTTGGCGTCTTTGAGTTGGTCGAGCGACCACTGCGTCGAGGCCGTGAAATTATGGCGCAGACCTAAAACGTGCCCCATTTCGTGCGCGACCGTTTCGCGGAGCAGTTGGTCGGTGTAGTCTTTTTCGCGCACCAGAGCGGAGGACGAACCGCCCGCCGCGCCGGTCGCCATAAGCTGCGTTGCGGCGAACGAACCTAACCACGCCCGCTCGCGCATTTCGCCTCCGCCCAAGCGGCAAAAGCGCGGGTCGTTCTCGATATTGTGCTGGGAGTTCAAATCGCCGCCCATCTGTTTGCGCAATAGAGCCGAGGCGGGCGAAAGCGACGTTTGCTCCGACTGCGCGGCAAATAGGGCTTCCATGTCCATGCCTGCGCCTTTGGCGAACGATTCGGCGGGGTCGATTAAGGTGCGCCGCTCTAATTTGCCCACGCGCGTCCAGTTCGCATCGACCGTAACCGCCGCGTTCAAAATCTGCCCGGTTAAGGGGTTCGTGCGGAACTGCGCGACCGCGAGCGCGCCATCGGACGGGGAAATCACCCAGCGGACGATGTTGTGCGTCATGTCGGCGTGATCCCAATCCGCATTGTCGGGCATCTGCTCGACTTGAAGCGCGTTTTTGATGCCGATTTGCTCGAACGCCTTGTTCCACATCAGAATGCCTTCGCGGACGGGCTTCCGGTATTCGGCGGGAATCGCGTTGTCCAGCCAGAAAACAAGCGGTTGGGCGGGTTCGGACAACGCCTCATTCGGGTTTTTCTTTTTGATGTCCCATCGCTGAATAAAGCGGGTAACGCGGTCGGTTTTGGCGTCGTCGCTCAAGTCCGTGAATTCTGATGTGAAATACCCAATGCGCGGATCGGCTTTGCGGGGCGAATAACCGTTGGTCGAGGCGTAGGTTTTCGCGTCGTTCGGGAGCGCGAACAGATTATAGTCAATCGTAATCGGCACGCTGCGCTCGTCGGCCAAAACATCGCTGCCGGAACGACGCCCGCCCTTTTGGAACGTGTACACAGTGGAAACCGTCAAGTTATTTGTGAAGTTTTTCAGTTTTTCCGTGTAGGTTTTTTCGCGGTCGATGGCGTACCCGCCGCCCCCGCCGCCAAACAGAGCCGCGAACGGCGAGGTCATGATTTGGCTGACCTGCGAAATATCGCTCTTGAAGAAATCGGAAATGTCGATTAAGACGGATTTGCGGTCGGCCTGCTTGGCCTCTATTTTGAAAGCCTGCAAATAGGCATCGGCGAACGAGCGGCGCACGGCTTTTTCGAGCGGCGTGTTCGGGAGTGCGCGATACCGCCAGTTCGGCACGGTCAAAAACAAGCGGTCGTCGGGCGTTTTGGTGAACTTAAACAGCAGATCGTCAATGGGGTCGCCCGCCGTTACGTGTTCGGTATCGCCCATCGCAACCGTTGCTTGAAGCAGCATCAGTTGATTGATTTGGTCGTCGCGCAGTTCGGCGTACAGGGTTTCTTTCCCGTTTTCTTTTTTGCGCCACAGCGTGATAAAGCCGGGGACTTTTTCAAACCCGTCTTTCACGACCTCGTCGATGGTTTTATCCACTTTGGGGGCGTTGGCTAAGGCGACTTTACCGCCCGGCAACGGGCCGCCTTCCGTCCGCTCTTCATGGAGCGTGCCCGCGACGACGACACTATGCCCTTCGGCCTCGAAAACCATGTTGTCGGCATTGAAATCACACGCGATGCGGACGCCGAACGCGATTTCGACCGCCATCGTGCCGCTACACGTGATGGCCTTTAAGCCTTGTTCCT
>CAXTBP010000133.1:0-15118 GCA_964241985.1 uncultured Armatimonadaceae bacterium
CGCCATACAAAGGCACTTTTACGGACGCTTCGGGCGTGTACCAACTAAAAAACCAAATCATCGGCAAGCGGCCCATGTGCTCTTGTTCCAGAAGCGAATGCAGCAGCGTCGTCCATGTTTGCTCCATGCGATAGGCGGCCACGGCGAGCGCGCTGTGATTGCCGCCGATATGTCCCATTTCATGGGCGATAACGGCGCGAAACTGGTCGGGCGATAAAGTGAGCATGAGCGGAACGCCCAAAATCAGCGTGTTTTTCTGCCAGCCGAAAATTCCCAGTCGCGGCGTTTGTATCACGGCGGCGTTCATTTCGCGCACCAGCAGAACGTCATCGAACGGCGCAACTTTCATTTGGTCGCGCAGTTTGTCGATTTCCTGAAACAACGGTATGGCCTGACCGCGCGCAAGCGATACGCCGTTGGGTTCCGGCAGTGTCACCCACAGCGAGCGCAAAAGCAGAGCGGCAAACGTCAGCGACCCAATCACGACGGGAATAAGGACGCGAAGCGCGCCAAATCCACCGCGATGGCTTTTAATCATTCCGACGACCACCAAACCGGCCCCACCGAGAAGCGCGAGCGCGACAGCAAAAAGCAGGGCGATGAAAAAATACGCGAGCGCCATCAAAAGCACGACGCGGAACCGATACCAGCCGGGGTTTGTTTTTGCCTCGTATTCCCGGCTGCGAACAATGGAAGCGAACTGATCGTAGGTCACGGATGCGAATGTGTCGGCTTCGCAAAAGTGGGCGAAGCGGCCTTTCCTCGCGCACCTTTTTCGCTTCGCGCCGCGTCTTTTCCTGCGTGTGTTTCGGTTTAATTTACGGGGTTTGCCGCGCCGTACGGGCAGTCCCAAATTGGTATTTGCGTATGTTGTAGGCGATGACCGGAAGCAAAAGCGCGGTCGGCCAAAGCCATGCGACAAGCGGCGGCAAAAAGTGCATATTGACGGCGGAAAATGCGGTCAGTGTCGCCGCGTACGCGCCCAGCATTCGCGCGATGTGATTTCCCAGCCATTTTTTATCGTCGGGCCGATACGCGGATACAGGCCGGAAAATGAGTGGGATTTCGCGGGCCACCAAACCGACCGAAATCGCCGCGAACACGCAAAGCACCCAGCCGAAAGAATTCCCCGACGAAATCGCCCGCCCGCCCATAAACAGCATAAAACACGCAGCCCCGACCATAAGCGCGGCGGGAACGGCGTCCAAAAGTCGTGCCCTCATAGGTGTGTCTATCGGAACGGCACTTTGCGCGGCGTTGCGCAAGGCACGCTGCCTCCGAATGACACGCCAACCGGAAAACGCGAGATAGGCCGAAAACACGCCGACCAAGAACAAAAACAGGTTATTTTTATACGCCGCCATCGGAAACGCGGTCAGCGCGACGACGCCCATCGCCCATACATACAACCGCCCCCAAAACAAATGACGCGGCCCGCCTTTAACGACCGCAAGCGCGACCGGCCCGACAAACAAAGCCGTCGCGCCCGCGCCAATGTGGAGCAAACGCAAAATCATGAAAAGCGTTGTCATATTTAATTGGTCACCGGCTACACAATAACCGCTTGGCCGCTAAATTTCAATAGTGCCCCCCTGCCCCCCAATAACGGGGGGTTCCGACACACCACTTACCGCTCGCCGCACACACTGGCAGTATTAACATGTTCGTTCAGAACCCCCTATTATTGGGGGGCAGGGGGCCAGCAGGTATACTAAAGCACGAACCCTAAAATGAAGCGCGGCCCGACTGCCGCGCATAACGGAGAATTTTCCATGCCTTTGAGCAAAAAAACGATTGACGATGTGGATATGAGCAGTAAGCGCGTTTTGGTGCGCGTCGATTTCAACGTGCCACAAACTGATTCCGGCGAAATCACCGACGACCGGCGCATCGAATCCGCCCTGCCCACCCTGCGCGCGCTACTCGATAAAAACGCCGCCGTTGTTGTAATGAGCCATTTGGGCCGACCGAAGGGCAAAGTGGATGCCAAATCGAGCCTCGCCCCGATTGCCGCGCGGCTGGGCGAATTGCTAAACGGGACGCCCGTGCATTTGGTAACGCCGATTGACGGCGACCCGCTGGGCATCAACGAAGCGCAGCGCGAAACCAAACCCGGCCAAATTGTGCTCTTAGAAAACACGCGCTACACGCCCGAAGAAGAGGCCAACAGTGCGGACTTGTCGCTGAAATTGGCGACGCTCGCCGATGTGTACGTCAACGATGCCTTCGGGGCCGCGCACCGCGCTCACGCCTCGACCGAGGGCGTCGCCCGCGCGATGCAGGCGGCGGGCAAACCCGCCGTGTCCGGCTATTTGCTGCAAAAAGAAATCGACTTTTTGGGCGGGGCGTTGGACGAACCCAAGCGCCCGTTCGTGGCGATTTTAGGCGGCAAAAAAGTCGCCGATAAAATTCCCGTCATCGAAAATCTGCTGCCCAAAGTGGACAAACTGATTGTCGGCGGCGGCATGGCGTACACGTTCTACAAAGCGAACGGACTCGAAATCGGCAAATCGCTTTTGGATGAAGCGTCGCTTGATTTCTGCAAGCGCGTTTTGGGCGAAGCGGACGGCAAAATCGAACTGCCGTCGGACTGCGTGGTCGTGTCCGAATTTTCCAACGACGCGCCCCGCGAAACCGTCGGCGTCGCACAAATCCCCGCCGATAAAGAAGGCTTGGACATCGGGCCGGAAACCGCCGCCCGGTTCGCCGAAATCATCAAAAACGCGAAAACCGTGGTTTGGAACGGGCCGATGGGCGTGTTTGAATTGCCGAACTTCGCGGTCGGCACGCGGGCAATCGCCGAAGCCTTAGCCGAAGCCACCGCAAACGGCGCGACGACGATTGTGGGCGGGGGCGATTCCGCCGCCGCCGTGGAGCAGTTGGGGTTCGCCGACAAAATGAGCCATATTTCGACCGGTGGCGGGGCGTCGCTGGAGTTTTTGGAAGGCAAAGCACTTCCCGGCGTCGTCGCCCTCGACGACAAGTAAACGAAACATAAAACAACCGGGCCGCGCAATCGCGCGGCCCGTTCGCTTTCACAAAAACCTTTTTCATGAACCGTAAACGATTTTTGCACACTTTGAGCGGCTTGGTGCTTGCCGCCGTCGCACAGGCCGAAAACGATGGAACGGCGCACGCCGCGTCGTTCCCCCCCGCAACGCCCGGCACGCCTCTCCTCCCTGCCGCCGATGCGAAAGATGCCGGGTTCATTCCCGACCGCTTGGCGCTCGCGCAGCAGGCTGTGCGCGAATTGGTAGAAACAGGTGGAGTTCCCGGCGCGGTACTTCTTATCGGGCGCAAAGGCAAAATCGCCGTCCGCGACGCCTGCGGGTTTGCCGGGCTGCGCCCCGAAAAGCGCCCAGTCGCGGTTGATACGCTGTTTGATTTGGCCTCGCTGACCAAGTGCGTTGCCACGGCATCAAGTGTCATGCTCCTTTGGGAAGACGGCAAAATCGGTTTGGACGACAGGGCTGCCAAGTATCTTCCCGCTTTCAAAAACGCAGGCGACCCAAAAGACAAAATCACGGTTCGGCATCTGCTCACGCACGCCGCCGGTTTGCCTGCGGGCGGCGCGTACAGCGGCAAAACACGCACCTTGACGCAAATTTTGGACGACATCGCCAAATCACCGCAAAAATCCGCACCCGGCACGGCGTTTTTGTATTCGGATTTTTCCGCTATCGTGCTGCAAGGGATTGTTGAAGCCGCGTCGGGTCAAACGCTGGACAATTTCGCGCAAACCCGCATCTATGGCCCGCTCGCCATGACCGACACGGGCTACAAGCCGACCGGCGCGTATGCCGAGCGGTCTGCGGCAACGACGGCGGGCGATGATACGCCTGCAACACGCGGCCTTGTCCATGACCCAACCGCTCGCGCTCTGGGCGGCGTGTCCGGCAACGCGGGCCTGTTTTCCACCGCCGACGATTTGGCGCGCTTTTGCCAAATGCTCCTGAATCGTGGCGAATATGAGCGGGTGCGAATTCTCCAGCCGGAAACCGTCAAGTTAATGACGAGCAAACAGTCGCCATTTGACGGCAAAGACCGCGCGTTGGGCTGGGATTTGAACTCGCCGTACTCCATTCGCGGCAATTTGCCCGACGGTTCGTGGGGCCACACGGGCTTTACCGGCACGTCCATTTGGTGCGATCCGCAAACTGGCGCATTTATTATTTTGCTCACGAACGCCGTGCATAACCCGAACGCGCCCGCCATCACGCCGCTTCGCCGCCGCGTGTCGTCCCTCGTTGCCTACGCTTTGCCTGAACTGGGTGCGCCCGATCCGCGCATCGCGCCGCCCGCTGCGCCCACGCCAACCGTTTCCCAAACGCACGTTTTGACCGGCTTGGACGTTTTGGTGGCGGAAAACTTCGCCCGAATGAAAAGCCGCAAAGGCATCGGCGTCGTGTGCAACCATTCCGCGCTGGGCAAGCAGGGCGAACATATCGCCGATTTGCTGACGCGGAGCGGGGCGAACGTTCCCATTAAAACGTTCTTCGGCCCGGAGCATGGCATTCGCGGCGAAGTAGACGCCAGCGTGTCCGACAGCCGCGACGCCAAAACCGGCCTGCCCGTCGTTTCGCTGTACAATTTGCAATTGCCCAAAGAACAGCGGTATCGCCCCACCGCCGAGCAACTTGCGGGTTTAGACACGCTGATCTACGATATTCAGGACATCGGCGCGCGGTATTACACCTATATCGCAACGCTCGGCTACTGCATGGAAGCCGCCGCCAAGCACAAACTGAAAATCATCGTGCTGGATCGGCCCAATCCTCTCGGTGGCAATCTCGTCGAAGGCCCGCTTTTGCAGCGCGATTTCCTAAATCAGTTCACGAGTTACCATAACGCGCCGATTACGCACGGTATGACGGTCGGCGAACTCGCGCGGTTGTTCAATAAAGAGCGCGGCATCAACGCCGATTTGGAAGTCGTGCAAATGCAAGGCTGGAATCGGACGCTCACGTTCGACCAAACCGACGTTCCGTGGGTGAACCCGTCGCCGAACATTCGCAATGTCACGCAGGCCGCGCTGTATCCCGGCGTCGGCTTTTTGGAAGTGCTGCCGCTGTCAGTCGGACGCGGCACGGACACGCCCTTCGAGCATTTCGGCGCACCGTGGATAACGAATCCCGACGCCCTCGCCGCGAATTTGTCGGCCCGCAATCTCCCCGGCGTTTCGTTCGCCCCGACGCGCTTTACGCCCACGTCGTCCAAGCACGCCAAAATGGAATGCGGCGGCGTTCGCATCACGCTCCTTGACCGTTCGACCTACCGCCCGTCCGCGATGGGCATTCACATAGCCGACGCCTTGGTGCGCTTGTATCCCGAAACCATGACGCCGGAAACCGTTCGCCTAATGGCCCGCATGATAGGCACAAACGCGGTTTGCGACGCCCTATCTAAACACACGCCCCCCGAACAAATCATCGCCGGTTGGGCAGACGATGTCGCCGACTGGCAAAAACGCCGCGCCCCGTCTTTGCTGTACTCGTAGCCCACACAAAATAGGACGTGCCCTTTGCAAATTGGGACTTTCGCCCCGTGTCTGCGCTTTCCCGCGAGCGGTACAAACTAAGTACGGGCGAATGGTTTGCGCCCGACGGAGGAACCGCAAAGTGAAATTCGTTTCGTGGCTGTGGGGATTGCTGGTCGGTTTGGCGTTCGTCGCGTTTGCGGCCCATTTGCTGCATTTGGACGATTTAATCCGGCGCAGCATTGAGGCCGGGCATCTGCTCGATTGGACGATGGGCGGCCTGTGTTTCGTGTGGCTGCTGCTTATTCTCAAAGCGCCGTGGGATTTGTATTTCGAGGCGCACCATGTCGCGTGGGAACAGCAGCGGTCGCGCGAGCGGCACGTCCCCCTATCGCCGGGCCGCGAAAACTACGTTTTGACGGTGCGCCGACGGTTAGGATGGCTCGCCGTTGGTTCGCACGTTTTTTCGGCCTTGCTCGTCGCGCTCGTCGCGTTTTTGAACGGCGGGGTTGCGGTCGGGTATTATTTCGCCGCGTTTTTCATCGTGTCCACCATTTTCCGGCCCGGAATTGCGGGCTACGTGTACCTTTTGCGCAAACTCAAAGCGGTCGGTGAAGAGGCGCAGTACCCACGCGACGACGTGGTGGAACTGCGCGCCCGCTTGGAAACCGGCGAAAGCCGCATCAAAACCGCGCAAGACGAAATCGAACAATTGCGCGAACAGCACGCGCGCCAAATCGCGCAAACCGAGCAAGAAATGCAGGCCCTACGGCAAAAACTCAACGCTTTGGGACGCGAGTTTGAAACAACCGTAAACCGGCTCACCGACAACCGCGAAGTCATCAGCGGCATTCAAGCCTTTGTGCGGCTTATCGCCCAGTCGGCGAGTTCAAGCAGTTCTTCCACATAAGCCACGAGAGACAAACGCAATCGGCCCCGGTGGATAACCTACCGGGGCCGATTGCATTCGTTTGGTTTGTTTGTTAAGCGGCGACGCGGATCGCGCCGTTGACGCCCTGCGGGAAGAACCCGCCCGACGCTACGTTGGGCGCGGCGCTTCCATAGGCGATATGGAGGACTTCGCTCGTGTTGCGGGCAAACGCGAGCGAGTTGTTGTCGGTCGCAACCAAGTTCGCCGCGCCGTTGAGCGTTACGCCCTGATCTTTGTCAGCCGTCGTTCCATCCAGCGTGTCGCGCAAATCGGACACTTTTTGCGCGTTCGTGATCGCCGGTTCGCCGCTTTGGAAAATGCGGAGCCGGATACCGCCGATGTGATAGCCTTCCACGCCCAAGAAGCCCGCCGCCGATTCCACGCTGTCCGGGCTGGTGAGCAGTGGAGCCGCGCCGATAAGCGCGGTCACGGTCACTTCGGAAAACGTGAAGCCGCCCAAAAGGAAGTTGACCTCATTAGCAAAGGGGTCGAACGAGTCGCCGATACCGGCGGCGCGAGCAGCGGCATTGAAGGCGTTTGTGTAGTCGATGGTCGGGCGCGGAATCGCCGCGTTCGACAGAACGGAACGGAGCGTGGCAACATGATTGCGTTCGTCCTGCGCGATCTCTAAAGCGAAATCGCGGTACGCGGGCGTGCTGAAGTTGACCTGTCGGCCCCCGTTAATTCCGCCCGTCGCGTTTCCCGTGCTGACGCCCAAATCTTCAATGGTGCGTCCGGTCGTGCCCAGCGTGTAGTATTCGGCTTCCAAATACTCGAAGTTGAGCGCGAAGTTGAAAATGTCGGCATCGGTGAGCGCCTGCGCGCGGGCCGCGCGCGGAAGCGCGAGTTCGGGAAGAACCATGCCTGCCGCAATAACGGCCCCGCCTGTCAACGCCTTTTGGATAAGGGCACGGCGGGATGAGCGCCGGTTTCGCACCAAATCGATGGCGTCCTGAATCATTTGTTCGTTCATATTTTTTGAATTTTCCTAAAAATCGTGACCCGCTCGACTATGCCGCGATCCGGATGTTACCGTTGACGCCGTTCGGGAAGAAACCACCCTGCGACGGCGTACCCGTTGGCGTCAGGTATACGACGCGCAACACTTCGGCGAACGTGCGGCTGTACACAACGGTGTTGTTTTGCGCGACCACATAGTTCGGCACGCCATTGATGGTGACACCTTCATCCTTGCCGCCGCCCGCTTGGGCGCGCAAACCGCTGATCTTATTGGCGATTTCAACGGTGTTGCCGCCAATATCGGCAATCAAGTGGCGAATAAGGCCCGCATGAATGGCTTCAACCGCCAAAATACTGGCAGCCGCGCCTAAATATTGGGCTTTGTTGTCGATGAACCGAGCCGCGCCTTTGTACGCGGTCACGCCCACGTCTTCAAACACAAACGATCCCAAAAGAAACGAGGTTTGGTCGGCGAACGGGTCGAACGCATCAAGGCCAATAGCCCGCGCGGCGGCGTTGAAAGCGTCCGTAAAGTTGATGTTCGGCTTTGCGACGGCATTTCCCGCCAATACGGAGCGCAAAAAGCGAACGTGATTACGCTCGTCGTTTGCGATTTCTTGGGCGTACTGCCGTACCGGCGTGCTGGTGAAGTTGACGGCTCGCCCGCCCGTAACCGTGCCCGCCGAGCCGCCGGATTCCGCCGTGGTGAGCGACTCGCCGATAGCCCGCAAATAAAATTCGGCTTCCAGATATTCCAAGTTGAGCGCGAAGTTCAAAATATCGAAATCGCTGACCGTATTGGGATCAAGCGGGGTCGCCGAAGGCGAAGGCGTCGGGGACGCGCCGGTCGAGGGTAAGAATACGTTGCCGGGTGCGGGGGCCGAACTGCCGCCGCTGCCGCAGCCCGCAAGCAATGCGCCCGCTCCGGCAGCGAGTGCGGCTCCGGTCAAAGCGTTGGTCATTAAACTGCGCCGCGACGTGCGGGCTTTAAGAACCGTGGATTCGGGGGAAACGTCCGCCGTTGTGGCGGATGGCGTAGCGCAAATCCCGTTTTCTTCCATAAACAAACTCCCTTCAACTACCGGAAAGGCCGCATCGTGCGTGCCGCCGGAAAAGCAAACAGAAAGATGGCAAAAACCGCGTTTATCCTACCGTGTAGGAAATGGCGGCAGTCCCGCCTTGCGTCAAGAAACCTTTAATATGTATAAAGAAACCTGCCGCCTTGTTATACCAATTGCAAACACAAAGAAAACGCGCAGAATGACGAATTTCACAATAATTCCCTCATTCTGCGCGTTTTCCTTACAAAAGCATACGGTTTACTTCTGGCACGTCGGCAGGCGGCTTAGGCGAGGGCTTCGTCTACGGCTTTCCATTCGTCGCCGGACAATTCTTTGCCGGACGCGCCTGCGTTGTCCTCGACCTGCGCGGGCTTGCTCGCCCCGATAATCACGCTGGACACTTCCGGCTTTCGCAAGCACCACGCGAGCGCGAGCTGCGACATCGTCAATCCGTTGCGCTCGGCAATCGGCACGAGTTTTTGCACTTTTTCAAGTACGGCCTCGTCCAATTTACCGCCGCCCAAAAACTGGTTTTGCTTGGGATCGGACGCCCGCGAGCCTTCGGGAAGCGGCTGACCGGGTTTGTACTTGCCCGTAAGCAACCCCTGCGCGAGCGGCGAATACACGACGAGTCCAATGCCCTCCGCCCCGCACACCGGAATGACTTCTTTTTCTATCCCTTTATCGAGGGCATTGTAAACCGGCTGATTGGACGCGATGGGATGCAGACCGTTTGCGCGCACGAAATCCATCGCCCGCGTGATCTGGGCGGCGGGCCACTGCGATACGCCGTAGTACAAAATTTTGCCTTGCCGCACCAAGTCGTCGAAGGCCATGATGGTTTCTTCAAGCGGCGTTTGGTCGTCGTAGCGGTGGGCTTGGTACAAGTCGATGTAATCGGTTTGCAAGCGGTTCAAACTGTGATGGACTTGCTCAAAAATGTGCTTGCGCCCCAAGCCTCGGTCGTTCGGCCCGTCGCCCATTGGGAAATACACTTTGGTCGCCAGTACGAACGAATCCCGTTGGTAGTTTTTGAGGACTTCGCCGACCACTTTTTCCGCTTCGCCGCGTGCATAGACATTGGCTGTGTCATAAAAGTTGATGCCCAAATCGAACGCTTTTTCGATGCACGCGCGGGCCGTGTCTTGCTCGGTCGCGTTGCCGTAGGTCAGCCACGACCCCAAGCCGACCTCCGATACTTTGACGCCGTGCTTGCCGAGTTTCCGATATTCCATAGTTTTGTTCCTTTAACGGGGAGTTTCGGTTTGGTGTACCCATAAAAGTATCCCTTCCGGTTTTTTGGCCCCCTCCCGTCTCGCTTAGGCTCGCCACCCTCCCCCGCAAGCGGTAGAGGGTTTCCCATAGAACGCAAGCCGGGTGCAAAAATGGCAGATGCGTTTGGTTACCGGAACCCTCTACCACTTGCGGGGGAGGGTGGCGAGCCTAAGCGAGACGGGAGGGGGCTTTCAGCAGGATTTCCCCGCCCCTGAACCGAAATAAAGCGTGTCCCCACGGCCTCAACGATTGGAGCAAACCGTTATGCGTTTTCCGTTTTCTTTCACACGAAATTCCCGGCGTTTGCAGGGCACGAAAGTTGCCTTACTTGCTATCGCCTTTTCTCTGTTCGCCCTTGCGGCGATAAATGCGCCCGCCGCCTTTGGGCAAACTCCCGCCGCGAATAGCTCAAGTGCAGCCACATTACCGCCCGTGTCGCTTGCGCCCAGTGCGTTGGAGCCGCATGGCGCGGCGCTCTCGCCGATGGGCGCGGGGCTTAAAGCCGCGTTTTCTACCGAGCAGTGGCCCAGCGTTTGGTTTGGCGCGGGCAAGGCGTACCAAAGCAAAGATTGGTCGAACTACGGCGGCTTGGTTTTGACGGTGCGGAACCCGAACGCGGCCCCGATGCAGATTTTCGTGCGCGTGGACGACGACGAGAAAGCCGACGGGCAAACCCACTGCCGCACCGGCAACGCCACCCTTGCCTCAGGCGAAACCGCGACATTGGTTTTTCCGCTCAGTGTCACGTCGCCGGGCATGAACGCAGGGCCGCCGCTCGTTCCCGTCGCCGATTCGCCAAAAGCGCTGACGATTTACGGCCCGGCCCTCAACGAGAAAAACATCGTCGCGTTTCAGATTTTCCTTGCTCAGCCCAAACAGGCGCAAACGCTCGAAATACAATCGGTGCGGTTCGTGCCCAAGCCGGACTTGAACGGCATTGTCGATTATTACGGCCAGTACGCGAAAGCGGATTGGCCGGGCAAAGTGCACGGCGAAGACGAATTCAAAAAACGCGCCGAGGAAGAGAAAGCGTGGCTTGTTGCCCATCCCCCGCTGCCGGGCCGCGATGAATACGGCGGCTGGGCGAACGGCCCGACCCTCAAAGCGACCGGCTTTTTCCGTACCGCGCTGGTTGATGCCGCCAACAAGGAATTGCCTATGCCCAAACAAGGAACCGCCTTGCTGACGGGCACGCGGTGGTGGCTGGTCACGCCGACCGGGCATTTGTTTTGGAGCGCGGGCGCGGACTGCGTGCGCCCCTACGCCGAAGGCAAAATCAACGGGCGCGAAACGATGTTTCAGTATTTGTCCGACGACTGGAAAAAGCGCGGACAGACCGATTTTTACCAATCGAACCTTTGGCGCAAATACGGCGAGAACTGGAATACGGCATGGGTGGATTCCGATGTCGCCCGCATGAAATCGTGGGGCTTCAATACCGTCGGTAACTGGAGCGATACAGGCATTTGGAAATCCAAAAAAGTTGCCTACACCGTGCCGCTTTATGTCAACGGTTTGCCGCCACTCGCCGCCAAACCCGGCAGTGGATCAGGCCTGCCCGATTATTTCGACGAGAGATTCCCCGAACTTGCGCGCGGTTCGTGTCTCGACCAGACGAAGGAGTTGAAAGCCGATCCGTGGTGCTTGGGCTACTTCATGGACAACGAACTCGCGTGGGATTCGTGGGCGCAAATGGGCACGGGCGGTTTGTATGTCGCGGCCCGCGAAGCGATTATGGCTCCGCCCACCCTTGCCGCCCGCCGCGCGTTCGTGAAAATCTTGCAGGCCAAATACAAAACGCCTGCCGATTGGGGCAAAGCGTGGAACGTAACGGTTACCGATTGGGATTCGCCCGTTACTATTGAGGCCAACGGTTTGAACGAGGCCGCGAAAGCCGACTGCTCCGCGTTTTCGACCGCGCTCGCCGAACGCTATTTTTCCACGATGCGAACCGCAATTAAAGAGGCCGCGCCCAACCAACTGTATTTGGGCTGCCGGTTCGCCATGCGCCCCAAAGAAATGGTCGATGTCGCCGCCAAATACTGCGACGTGGTTTCGTTCAATATCTACGAGGACACGGTTTCGCCGGAAACGTGGGGCTTTACCAATAGTTTAAGTAAGCCCGTGCTTATCGGCGAGTTCCATTTCGGCGCGCTCGACCGAGGTATGTTCAGCGCGGGCTTGCGGTCGCGCCCCAATCAAAAAGAGCGCGCCCAAGCCTACGCCGACTATGTGCGAAGTGTGCGCGCGCTGCCCGCCTTTGTCGGCTGCCACTGGTTCCAATGGATCGACGAACCCTTGACGGGCCGTTTCGACGCCGAAAACTACAATATCGGCTTCGTCAGCGTCACCGACACGCCGTATCCCGAAATGGTGCAAGCCGCCCGGCAGATTCACTCCACGCTGTATCCTCCCGCAAAGGTGGGTATGAAAACGGCGAAAAAGTGAAAGACGAAATCGAGCGGGCGCTTGAACCGTTGCACGGCGAACCGCTGTCCGATATGTGGCGGTTGGGCGGTCTTCAAGCGTTCGAGTTCGGCATTCAGCGGCCCGCGAAAAACCGTAGAGGGCAGGATATTACCTGCGCCGATTTGCGCCTGCACATTGCCTGTTTTTGGCGCATCACGGAAAATGAGGTCGAAATACTTGCTTCCGCCGACTTCGGCCCCAACAAAAGCCGCCGCGACGAAAAGGCAAAACCCTTCTACGAAAGTTTGGAAACCGACCCGCCCGTTGTGGAAGCCATCGAGGCCGACGACACTGGCGGTTTTGTTTTGCAAATGACGTCCGACTTTACCTTAACCGTGCGCCCCGATGAAATTAATGAGGAACCCGACTCGGAACAGTGGCGTTTCCTGCCGAAAGACAAAAGGACAAACCATTTCGTCGTCACGGCGCAAGGCATCGAGCGATAGCCACATACCGGCAGGCCATCTTCCTTGCACAAAACCCTCTGCTTGTCCGAAGGACAACCGGCCTTCGCGTCTCGGCGCGAACGGTCACCCAGACGTGGGTTTCCAACCCGCGTGCAACAACCCATGTCACAAAAACTGCAAGTCTTTCTTGCACCGTGCGGGGTTAAATCTGGACGACGACCTCGCCCGTCTCGTTGACAAAGCACGGGTAGGTGGCGACGCGGCTGTTTTTGTCGTACAGGGCTTTGCCGGTCACGATGTCGAACTCCCACCCATGCCACGGACAGCGCAAAATGCGGCCCGCGAAATCCGGTACGAACTCCTGCACGTCGGATGGGCGGTGCGTTCCGTGGACGCTGCCCATACAGAGGGGCGCGCCCAAGTGCGGGCACACGTTTTTGAGCGCGAAATACTCCCCTTTGACATTGAAAACGCCGATGGAAACGCCGGTTTCCGCGTCCTCGACAATGCGTTTTTGACCGGGCGGCAGTTCTGAAGCGGCGCATACGACGATTTGCCCGCGCGTTCGCGCTTTGGGCGGCTTGGCCTCGTCCAACACGCGAAAGGCGCCGTCGAGGGTCGGGTGTTCGGTCGGGTAGCCCGCGAGAGTAAAACCCAGCCCGTCGCCGTCGGATTTGTTTTCGGCGTCGCTCACGAAGATTAGCCTTTTCCCGGCGCTGTCGCCAGCGTTTCGTTAAGGGGCGGTAGGCCGTACAGTTCGGCGGCGTTTTCGTAAAAGATGCGACGCTTTAATGTTTCGTCGAGGGGCTGCAAAATGCGGTGCGGGTCGTCGAAATCCCAATGTGGGAAGTCCGAGGCGTAAATGACGGTTTTTTGGGCGTTCACCATGTCCATCATTTGCGCCAAGTGGGCCGGATTCGCGGGTTCTTCTAAGGGCTGCGTGCCCATGCGAACGTGCGTGCGGATATAGTGCGACGGCGGCTCTTTGAGCCACGGCGCAATGCTGCGAAGCGACTTGAAGTTTTTGTCCAGCCGCCACGTCGTATGCGCGAGCCACGCAATACCCGCTTCTACCAGAACCAGTTTTAGTCCGGGAAACCGCACGAACACACCCTCGGTCACCATGCTGATTAAATGCGCCTGAAACGTGAGCGGGATGCCGCTGTGCCATTCAAAATAATTCGACGGGCAGCCGACCGGCGTGGACGGCGTGAGCGAGCCTTCCGTGCCGGGATGGATGCAAAACGGAATGCCGACTTCCTCGCACGCTTCGTAAATGGGATAGTACCGACGATGCCCGTACAAGTCCGAGCTTTCGCCGCACACGACAACCTGCACCATGTTTTTGTGCGCGGCTTTCGCGCGCCTAATTTCGCGGGCGGCTTCAACGGAATCGTTCATGTTGACGCAAATAGAACCCAAATACCGCCCGTCTTGGTTCAGCCATTCTTCGGTTTGCCATTCGTTCCACGCACGGGCGAGTGCGCTTCCCACGTCGATATTGCAGGTCAAACTCGTGGACAGTCCGGGCGGCTGCAACACGGCGTACACTATATTGTAGCGGTCGAGCAAATCGCGGGCTGTATCGTGCGGGTCGTTGCAGGCCACGTCGCGGCGGTTGACGCCAAACGGGTTCGCATACCCGAAGGCGGGCTTGCCGCCCAAGCCTTGCTTCATTGCTTCGTGAAATTCGCGGGCGACGTATTTTTCGACGGGATGCTTGCTCGCCGACGGATGCACGTCGCAGTCGATAATCGGAGTTGGCGCGTTCGTCATTGCAAAAACTTTCCGGCAATCGTTTCCTGTTCAAAGGGCGTGCCGCTTTCGACCGAAAACACGGTTTCCGCGTCGCCCGGTTCGGTCACTTCCTGCCCCCGGGCCACGATATGCAAGCGAAACAAATCGTACAAATTCGGCTTGCGGAACGTGACAAGAGCGCGAAGGGTCGCGCTGATGCCGCTTTCGGTCGTTGCGACGTTGTTGAGTAATCCGCTCCAAGAGGTCAGCGACATATCGCACCAAACCACGCGGTTTTCTTCCACGTCGAACAAAACGGGCACGGCGATTTTCGTGTCGGCGGTGACGTCCAAACGGTTTTGCACGGTCGATGGCTCGAAAACCTCGCCGGATTCCGCATCGTTTCGCGCCATCCAGCCCGCGAAGCATTCGGGCAAATCTTTGTACGGCTGCTGCGTGAAACTGTGCAGCGTCATCACGACATAGCGAACATTCGCGGCCTTCAGTTTTTCGAGTTCCACGTCGATAAATTCCGCTGCCCCGTCGGGCGCGTCCACAATATCGCCGCTGTGCGTTCCACCGAAGTCTTTCAAATTGTAGTAGGACAAAACGCTGATGAACTTAAAGTCGGCGTCGAAAAGGCTCGCCGACAAATCAATATCGGTGCGCTCTTTGCCGTTTTTCCACCAGATAAAGAAGCGCAAAAAGCAGCAGTTATCCGGCAGCGGAAGCCGCGTGCCTCGCGCAAGCGTTCGCAGGGTTTTGGAGGCCGACCGGACGGCAAACGGCACGGGATAGTCGC
>CAXTBP010000134.1:0-14917 GCA_964241985.1 uncultured Armatimonadaceae bacterium
AGTCCGTGGTGGACTTGATTTTGACCCATCAATTCAGCAGTTCGTTCAAGGGCGTCGTGGAAGGCTTGTACCGCTGGGGACAGGATGCCGGAAACAGCGATTATGACTTAGGCGGCGTGGCGGGTTACGGCATCTTCACGCTCAAAAACGGGAACACGCTGTCGGTGCGCGGCGAATACGTAAGCCCCAGCAATGGCACCATCAACACGGGCTTGTCGAGCATTACCGGATCGTATGAACTCAAGTCCGGCTTGTTTCCGGGTTTGCGAACCATCCTCGAATACCGATACGACAAAGCGGGCGGCTACTTATTCCAAAAGGCGGACGGATTCTACAAAAAGAACCAAAGCACCGTAACCATTGGACAGGTTTACAGTTTTTAACGGGCGAAGCAACAAGAGCGCAATCGTAATGGAAAGGGATAAAACCTAAATTCTGTCGCGGTTTGCGCGGCCCGTTTTTCGTTCTCGCCTGCAACTGCGGGCGAGTCGGTTCCCGCAATGGAGCGGCAAAGGCCCATACGGCGCGTATCTTTTCGCGCCGCATCGCGGTTTTCTTATCGTCAACTTCGGACAGAGGTGAGGGGTTTGCCTCACCTCGTCCCCGAACTTAATCAGGAGTGTTTTCGTAATCATGACCCCACAGGACGTACTCGATCTCATCAGCGCCAACGACGCCAAAGTCGTTGACATCAAGTTTTGCGACCTTTTTGGCGCTTGGCAGCATTTTTCTATCCCCGCCTCAAGCTTGAGCGAGGAGATGTTTGAGGACGGGCTGGGTTTTGACGGCTCGTCCATCAGAGGCTTTCAAAAAATTAACGAGTCGGACATGCTGCTTATTCCCGACCCCAATACGGCCCTGCTTGACCCGTTCATGGAGCAGACCACGGTTTCCATTGTGTGCGACATCGAAGACCCGCTGACCCGCAAGCCGTATTCGCGCGACCCGCGCTATGTCGCCAAAAAAGCCGAAGCCTACATCAAAGAACTCGACATCGCCGATACGGTCTTTTTCGGGGCCGAATCCGAGTTCTACATCTTCGACGAAGTGCGCTACGAGTACAAGGAAAACGCCTCGTTCCACTTTTTGGACAGCCGCGAAGGGGCGTGGAACACGCACCGCGACGAAAAGTCCGAAAACACGTACCCGAACTTGGGCTACAAGATCCCGTACAAGGGCGGCTATTTCCCGGCCCCACCGATGGATCAGTTCCAAGATTTGCGTACCGAAATGATGCTCACGATGATCGACGCGGGCATCGAAGTCGAAGTGCAGCACCACGAAGTCGGAACGGCAGGACAGGCGGAAATCGACCTTAAATTCAATCCGCTTCTCAAGCACGCCGACGATATGATGCTGTACAAGTACATCGTCAAAAACGTCGCGGCCCAAAACGGCGTATCGGCGACCTTTATGCCCAAGCCCTTGTTCAAAGACAACGGGTCGGGGATGCACACGCACGTATCGTTTTGGAAAGATGGGCAAACGCTCATGTACGACGAAAACGGCTACGCCCAACTTTCCGAACTCGCCATCAACTACATCGGCGGCATTTTGAAGCACGCGCCCGCGCTGCTTGCCTTCTGCGCCCCGACGACCAACTCCTATCGGCGTTTGGTTCCCGGCTACGAGGCCCCGATTAACCTCGCGTACTCGAACCGCAACCGCTCAGCGATGTGCCGCATTCCGGCCTACAGCAAGTCGCCCAAAGCCAAGCGCGTTGAGTTCCGCGCCCCGGATCCGTCGGCGAACCCGTACTTGGCGTTCTCGGCGATTTTGATGGCGGGTATCGACGGCATCAAAAACAAAATCGTGCCGATTGCTCCCGTGGACGACGACATCTACGAAATGAGCGTGGAAGAAGCCGCCGAGCGCGGCATCAAGCAGGCTCCGGGCAGCTTGAAAGAATCCCTCGACGCCCTCGAAGGCGACCACGACTTCCTCTTAGAAGGTGGCGTGTTCACCAAAGACCTGATCGAGAACTACATCGCCTACAAACGCGAAAACGAGGTGGACGCCATCAACCTGCGCCCGCACCCCTACGAGTTCGCACTGTACTACACGGTGTAAGCATTGCGAACAAAAAAGGCCGCAGATTTTCTGCGGCCTTTTTTGTTTCCGTTGCGCGTTTAGCGTTTGAGGGGATTTTTGAGCCGCTCGTAGATGCGGCTTTCCAAGTCGGCAAAGTGGGCTTCGCCCGCCATAATGCGGCCCACCAAGCGCGTTCCCGCCGGGTTCTTGACGCCCAAGCGGTACGACAAATACGGGGCGCGGTGAAACACGCGACCCACGCGGAGCGCGGCGTCGAACTCGGGCGCGAGCAAGTCACGCACGGCACTGGTATAATCCGCAACCGTGTTTTGCGCGATGTGCTGGGCGGCGAGCGCGCCGGTACGAATAGCGTACTGAATGCCTTCGCCGAACAAGGGCTGTACGACGCCTGCGGCATCGCCGACGAGCAGGACTTGGTTGTCGGCACTGGTCAGCGGTTCGGCTCCCGTCCAAAACGGAATCGGGTGCGCCCACAGTTTGGGCACGAACTCACCCTTGTCGGCATCGGGATAATGCAAACCGACGGATTCAAGGAGCGTGTCAATTGCGCGGCGCAAAATGCGGGCGACGTTATTTTCTTTATCCTCGGCGGGTTTCTGCGGCAGCAACATTCCGGCCCCGACCGACAAAAAGCCCTGCTTGGGGAAAATCCACGCATAGCCGTTGGGCACGCTGCCGTAGTCCAAATACGCGGCTTGCTGGGCAAGAAGGGGATGCCAGCGGTTCTCGTCGGCCCCGCCCGTAAACGGAATTTCGATTTCGCGGGCGATGCCCCAGCGTTTGCCCAATCGCAGACCGGTCTGCGCGCCTACGATGCCTTTGGCCCCGTCCGCGCCGACGACGTGTTTCGCCCGCCAAACCGTGTCGCTGCCGGTTTGCGAAAGCTGATACGTTCCGTCGTCCTGTTTTTCGATTGCGCCGATCTTGGTGTTCGTGAAAAGTTCGGCCCCGGCTTGGACGGCTTTGTCGATTAAATGGGCGTCGAATTTGGGGCGCTGCACCATCCACACTTCCGCTGGTGCGCCCGACGTGGTTTCCATTTGCGCAAGCACCGGGTCTTTGCCCTTCCACGAATGGCGAAGCTGCGTGACAGTCAAATCCGAAAACTCGGCGGGATCGAGGCCGTCCACGTCGTTTAGGAGCGAGGCCGGAATACCGCCGCCGCACGGTTTGTAGCGCGGCAAGGTTTGCGCCCGCTCCAGCAAGGCGACCGACAAACCCGCTTCGGCGCATTTCCACGCGCAGGTCGCGCCGCCCGGCCCGGCTCCGACAATGGCAACATCGAACACGCGGCAAGCAGGGTTTGCGGAAGGGGAAAGGGAAGCAGTCATCAAGGAAAGTGTACCGGCTGCGTTTGGCCTCGTCAATTAAATCGCGCGGAAAAACCCGCGCAAATACGGGTGAAAAATTGGTTGGTTTGTTTCCTTTATTTTTTGCCCGAACCTTCCGAAGATAAAAGTGCGCCCCGCTGCGGCCCGCAATAAAACGGAAACTATCGCGGCGGGGCGGCGTCACAGGCGTGTAAGGAAAGCAGGTATTTTTACCGGCTTTACGGAACCGCATACAAAAGACCAACTTCTCATCGGGGGAAAGAACGATTGCTTAATATGTTAGCACGGGGGAAAGATATGAAAAACGCGGCGCTGTCTGCGGCGTTATTGACGGGAGCATTGCTTATTGGCGGCCAAGCGGCCCACGCGCAAACCGACGTGACCTATGGCGGCGATGCCCGCTACTTCGCAATGGGCGGGGCCGGGGTCGCGCTTTTGCAGGAGCGTAGCGGTTCGCGCATCAACCCGGCTTCCATTGCCTATGAAACCCAACCGTATGCCCTTTTGTACCCGACGATTGGTTTTCGGGCCAGCGAAGGCACGTCCACGGGCGCGGTTTCCAACTTCTTGATCAGCGGGCAGAAACTCAACGACGCCCGCGATATTGCCCGCGAATTCGGCAAGCGTGATTCGAGCTTCGGCGTCAACGGCAACGTCGGTTTGCGTATCGGCAAAATCGAGGCGTCCGTGTCCGGCGTCGGGCGCGGACGGATCCAGCCCAATGACTCGTTCAAGCAATGGGCGAACAGCGGATTGGATCCGCAGTTTATCCCGACCGATGCGCGCTCCGATATTTATGCGGCAGGCTATTATGTACTGCCCGCAATTGCCGGGGCGACCACGATTCCCAACAAAAATACGAATTCGCCGATGTCGTATGCGGTCGGCGGTCGAGTTAAATATATGCGGGGCGTGTACACGCACTATGTGGCCGATTACAACGCCTTGTTTGCGGGCGACGATGCGGGCAAAGCGCCGGAACTAAACGGCAACAAAAACATCACGAAAAACGGTGTCGGGGTGGACTTGGGCTTTTTGGCTCACCCGCGCCGCTCGAATGCCCATCTTTCGTATGCCGCCGTTATCGCAAACGCCATCAAGCCCAATTTCAATTTTGAAGGAACCGACCGCAACGGCAATCCGACCAAATTCAAATTGCTTGCGACGACCATCACCACCGGTTTGGCCTACCAGAAAAACGGCGCGACGTTCGCCGCCGACTTGACCGACATCACGCGCGGCGCGGGCGATACGCAGTTGCGACTCGGCTTGGAGCAGAAACTGATCGGCAACATTTACTTGCGTACCGGCTACAACTCGGTCAACGGTTTTTCCTACGGGGCGGGCTTGTTCGGCTTCGACATCGCGGTCGGCAAAAAGCAACCGCTGGAACTCGTCAAAACCCTCAACTTCTAAAAAATCAATCGCCGCGAAATTTGGAAAGCGTGACGTAAGTGAGGTGATACGATAAAGCCATGTTCCGGCCCCTTCGTAAAACCGGCTATGCGGGCGCGCTTATCGCGTTCGCGCTTTTCGCGGCGATCAATTTACTGACAAGTTTAACCCTGCCTGTGGGTTCGCGGCAGCGCGTCTTGCTCCTCATCGGCCCGATACTCTCGGCGGTTGTGGTGCTTGCCGCGCTGCCGTTTTTGCTGGGCCTTTTGGAAAAACAATCCGATACGGTCGAGCGGCAGCAACGGGAAATCGACAACCTGCACGTCATGGACACGGCGATTGTTTCCGAAATGGAAGCTGCCCGTATTTTGGAGGTTGCCGTCAAACAAACGCTGCGTGCGCTCGACGCCGAAGCGGGGGGCGTTCTTTTGCTTCCGCCGACCGGCATAAATGGCATGGAAACCGCGCCGCCCGAACCGATGGTTGTGTCCGTGCCCGCCCGGGCCGAAGCGGACAGGGAAGCGTTCCGCGCCTACCTATTGTCCGAAGGAATGGAGCACGGCGGACTGTGCGAAGCCTTGTGCGTTCCGCTCCGCGCGGGCGGGGAAGACGCTACGACCGAACCGCTGGGGTATTTGGCGGCGGCGCGCTTCAAACCCTGCCGTCCGTTCACGCCCGGCGAAACCACCCTGCTTGCCGCGCTCGCCGGAACGACAGCCGTCGCGGTTGCCAACGCGCGCGCAATTCAGTCCGCCCGCCACGCCGAGCGTATTCAGGCCGATTTGAACCGGGAAAAGCGCGTCGCCGAAGCCTTGACGCAGGCACT
The DNA here is from genome assembly GCA_964241985.1 of uncultured Armatimonadaceae bacterium. Taxonomy (GTDB): domain Bacteria; phylum Armatimonadota; class Armatimonadia; order Armatimonadales; family Armatimonadaceae; genus CAXTBP01. Next base: position 5,605 of record CAXTBP010000134.1, read on the forward strand.
TTTGCCGCCCGTGCCTGAAACGGCGGGGCAGTGGGCGTTTTCGCGTCGGTATGAGGCGCAGTCGGCGGAAGCGCAGGTCGGCGGCGATATTTACGATGTGTTTCGTTTGGACGCCTCGCGCTGGGGCGTCGTTATCGCCGACGTTTCGGGCAAGGGGCTGCTCGCGGCGACGAAAACCGCGATGGTGAAGTATTCCCTGCGCTCGTATGCCCGCGAACACGTGTCCCCGGCTCGCGTTTTGTCGCGCCTCAACGATGCCTTATTCGACGAACCGGACATGACGGGATTTGTCACGGTCGTGTATGCTGTTTTTAACGAAAACAGCGGCGATTTCACCTACGCCTCGGCGGGCCACGAACCGCTTCTGGTGCGCCGCAAAAACGGAACGTTCGTGGAACTGCCGTCTACGGGCATGGTGTGCGGCGTGATGCCCGGCTCGGACTACGAAGATGCCGACCTCCACTTTGATGTCGGCGACGGCGTGCTTTTTTACACGGACGGTTTGACCGAATCGCGCTCCCGAAACGGCGACTTTCTATGTATCGAGGGGGCTATGACGATGCTTACCGAATTGCGCCAAACGCCTCCCCAAGCGGTCGCCGACGCTTTAATGGCGCGCGTGCAAGAGTATACGCGCGGACGCCTGTTAGACGACACCGCCGTCGTTTGGGTAGAGCGCGTCAGCGACACGGCTAACCCGGTTCTTTCGCCGCAAAGTTCAAAAGATGCGCGGGCGCAAATGCTTGCCGGAACGATTGTGCCGACGGACACGCGCCCGAACTAACCGATGCCCCGACACGAAACCTTGCACGCGGCGGCAAACGGGAGCGGAGCACGCGCCCATTCTCTTGCCGCGTATTTGAAAACCCCGGCAGGCTCGCCCTCGGAAACCGAAACGGTGATTGACGGCGATGTCGTGCTGACCTCGCGGGTGCGGCTCGCCCGAAATTTAGCGGGGCATCCGTTTCCGCATCAAGCAAGCGGGGTGGATTTGCGCCGCGTCGCGCATAAAATCAAGCGCGCGGCCCGCGAAGGCGGCCCGCCTGTCAGCGATCTCGCTGTGGTCGGCTTGGCACAACTTTCGCCGCGCGACCGCTGGGACTTGGTGAACGCGCGGCGCATTTCGCCGGACTTGGCGCGCGGCCCGGTCGCCAATCGTTTCGCCCTTTTGGACGAAAACGGGACGCTTGGCCTGTTCATTAACGAAGAAGACCATTTGCGTCTCCAAGCCGTTGTGGCCGGAAACGCCCCGCTTGCGGCCTTGCGCCGAGCGGAAGCCGCGCAAGCCGGTCTGGCACGACGTATCGCGTTCGCCCACGATACGGTACGCTGGGGCTATCTAACCGCCTCGCTCGGAAATGTCGGAACCGGGATGCGCTTGTCGCTGCTGCTGCATCTGCCCGCGCTGTCGTTTTTGGGTCGGGTCAACGATGCGCTGAGGGCCGCGCACGTTTTGGGAATATCGGTTCGCGCCGCGCACGGCGAGCATTCAGCCCCGGCAGGCGATTTGTTTCAAGTGTCGAACGCGGTTTCGTGGGGCTTGACGAGCGAGCATATCGCCGGGCGGGTCGCACCGGTCGCCGATTATCTGGTCGCCGCCGAGCGGGCGGCCCGCCGCGAAGTCGAAGACACGCACCGTCAAAAAGTCCTGACAAACGCCCAATTGGCATGGAAAACGATTCAGTCCGCCGACCGCATAGCGTCGCCCGAAGCGCTGCGCTTGCTTTCCGCACTGCGTTTGTGCGCGGCAAGCAATCTTGCCTCTGGCCCAACCGATGCCACGTTTCCCGGCTTGCTTTTCGATCTGCGAACGGCGGAAGGGGGCGGGGCGGAAGCCGCGCAGGAAAGCCGAGACGCCATTGCCCGCGCCGCCAAACTGCGAAATGCGCTCCGCCCGTTTTGGTCGGGCGAGTAAGAGGGCACGGCCCGGTCGTTCGAGCAGGGCAGGCGCGTTTTTTGTAAGGTAGAATAATTGCAGAAATACACCAATAATCGCACGTTTTTCGCAAAGCGTTCGCGCCCGTTTAGCAGCCCTTGAGTTACGGCGCGAGCGGCTTTTTGGAAGGAACAACAACAAACCGTGTGGCAACGATTTACCGAACGCGCCCGCCGCGTCGTCTTCTTCGCGCAAGAAGAGGCCGGACGATTGGGCGAAAATTATGTCTCCACCGAACACCTTTTGCTGGGTTTGGTGCGAGAAAACGATAGTGTCGCGGCCCGGATTTTAGACCGCATCGGCGTGTCGCTGGGGCGCGTCCGAAGCGAAATTGAGCGGCAGGTCGCGCGTGGCGACGGGCGGCTGGGTCAGGATATGCAGCTTACGCCCCGGGCGAAGCGCGTGATTGATCTGGCCTACGACGAAGCGCGTCAGCTCAACAACAACTACATTGGAACCGAGCACCTTTTGCTTGGCCTTATCCGCGAAGGCGAAGGCCTTGCGGGTCGCGTTTTGAACAAACTGGGCGTGGATTTGGAGCGCACCCGGCGCGAAGTCATGCAGCTCCAAGACGCCGAACCCGCAACGGCAGGGGCCGCAACCGGCGGCGACGGCAAGGCCCGCCCGCAGCGCTCGCGTACCCCAACCCTCGATGAGTTCGGGCGCGACTATACGGAAATGGCTCGCAACGAAAAGCTGGATCCGGTCGTTGGGCGCAACGCCGAAATCGAGCGCGTGATTCAGATTTTGTCGCGGCGCACCAAAAACAACCCCGTTTTGGTCGGCGAACCGGGCGTCGGTAAAACGGCGATTGCCGAAGGCTTGGCGAACCGAATCATCAGCATGGACGTGCCGGAAACGCTCAAAGACAAGCGGATTGTGTCGCTCGACTTGGCCGGACTTGTCGCGGGAACCAAATACCGGGGCGAATTTGAAGAGCGCATGAAGCGCGTCATGGACGAGGTGCGCAAGGCGCAAGGCGAAGTGATTTTGTTCGTGGACGAACTCCATACCCTTGTCGGCGCGGGAGCCGCCGAAGGCGCGATTGACGCATCGAACATCATGAAGCCCGCCCTTTCACGCGGCGAATTGCAGTGTGTCGGCGCGACAACGCTTGACGAGTACCGCAAGTACATCGAGCGGGACGCCGCCCTTGCCCGTCGTTTCCAAATGGTCAAGGTTGCCGAGCCGTCGGTGGAAGAGGCTGTGGAAATTCTGCGCGGTTTGCGCGGACGGTACGAAGAGCACCACAAAGTTCAAATTACGGATTCTGCCCTTGAAGCATCGGCCCGGCTTTCGGATAGGTATATTTCCGACCGGTTCCTGCCGGACAAGGCCATCGACCTAATCGACGAAGCCTCGTCGCGCGTTCGTTTGCGCTCCGCAATGGCCCCGCAGCCTTTGCGAGAGGCAAAACAGGAACTCGTGCAGATTGAAAAAGAAATCAACAATCTGCCGCAAAAAGGCGAATACGACCGGTCACGCTTTTTGGAAGATCAACGCACCTTCCTAAAAACGCGCATCGACGAGCAGCAAGCCGCATGGGATGAACAGCGTGCGAGCGCCCAGATGACGGTCGGCGAAGATGAAGTCGCGCAGATTGTCTATGCGTGGACGGGAATTCCCGTGTCGCGCTTGGTGGAAACCGAAACGCAGAAACTTCTCAAAATGGAAGAAGAACTGCACAAGCGGATTATCAGCCAGCACGAGGCGATTGTCGCCGTGTCGAAAGCCGTGCGCCGCGCCCGTTCCGGTTTGAAAGATCCCAAGCGCCCGATGGGTTCGTTCCTGTTCTTAGGGCCAACGGGTGTCGGTAAAACGGAACTTGCCCGCGCCCTTGCCGCCCTACTTTTTGAAAAAGAAGACAATCTGATTCGCATCGATATGAGCGAATACATGGAGCGGTTCGCGGTCTCAAGGCTTGTCGGAGCGCCCCCCGGCTATGTCGGCTACGATGAAGGCGGGCAATTAACGGAAGCCGTGCGCCGCCAGCCATATTCGGTGATTTTGCTGGACGAAGTGGAAAAAGCCCACCCCGAAGTCTTCAATATCTTATTGCAAGTGATGGAAGACGGACGCCTGACCGATTCGCAAGGGCGAGTCGTGGACTTCAAAAACACGGTCATCATCATGACGTCGAACATCGGCGCGCAGATTATCAACAAAGAGCAAGGCATCGGTTTCCGTGCCTCGGCTCCGCGCGACGAAGACCCAAAAGCCTACGAGGGAATGCGGGCGCGAATCAACGACGAACTCAAGCGGGTTTTCCGCCCCGAGTTCATCAACCGCGTGGACGAAACGATTGTGTTCCATTCGCTCACGTCGGGCGACATTCGGCAGATCGTGGAAATTTCTCTTCGTAACGTCCGCAAAAACGTTTCGCAGCAGGGAATGGAATTGGTCGTGACCGACGCCGTCCATGACAAACTGGCAAAAGACGGCTACGATCCGCAGTACGGTGCGCGTCCGCTTCGCCGGGCGGTGCAGCGTTTAATCGAAGACCCGTTGTCGGAAGAAGTACTTTTGGGCCGCTTCTCGGCGGGCGACACGATTGAGGCCGACATTGACGGGGAAGGCGAAAATGCCATGATCATTTTCCGCAAGCCCGGAGTGTCCGACCCGGGTTCCAACCTGAGCGGCGACGAAATGATCGCCGCCCCGATGGGCATCGCGGAACTCCCGCCGCCCTCGGACAACTAAAGGCGATAAGCCAAAGAAAAGCGGCCCCGTTTGGGGCCGCTTTTTCTTCGCTCGGAAAAATAACGTGCCGTGTGTCGTCCGGGCCGTAAACGACCCGTTGAGTTACAGTAAAATCACAGCGCATGGAAACTCAAAAAGCTCTTTTAGAACTCGCAGATTTGCTGGAAGCCTTCGCACAAGGCCGCGACCAAACCGTTGAGCGCGTGCGTGAAATGAACGTGCTGCTTGAGCAAGCATTTCCCGACGGCGCAAACTTTCCCGACAATGACGCCTACGACGAATTGGAAGTCGCAGTCGCGTGCTACAAACCGGGCGGCGGGCAGTTTATGTACGACGAGGCGCAAATGGCGATTGTGTGCCGGTACGTTTTGGCACGGTTGGGTAAAACAAATCTGTGATATTTTCCCGCCCAAACTTTAACCCGCGTCGCAAAGGCGCGTTTACGCTCATTGAACTTCTCGTCGTGATAGCAATAATCGCCATTCTGGCGGCGATTTTGTTTCCCGTCTTCGCGCAGGCCCGCGAAAAAGCGCGGCAAACCGCTTGTACGAGCAACTTGCGGCAAATCGGCTTGGCCTTCGCCATGTACGAAACCGACTATGACGAATTGCTGCCCGACCGACGCGACTTGAAAAACAGTTTGCCGGGCGGCTACAAACCATGGGCGGGCTGGCCGTCCACGTCCGACCCACGCGGAGGCTGGGTCGCAAACGTCATGGCCCCGTATGCAAAATCGGACGGCATTTGGTCGTGCCCGTCGGTTGCCGGTTCGGTTTTGGGCGATGCGCAACAAGTCGTGCAGGAAAGTGGCGCGACGCCAAGCGTACAAGTGCGCTACTGGTTTTGGCGGTTTGACCGGCCCGACGATCCGCAGCCGCTCGACGAACTGTGGGGCAAAACCGATACGCAGGCCGTGACCGATTTGCGGGTGGCGAATAACGCGCAGGCAGGCATTCCCGACGGCCCCGCCGACGTAGAACTCGCCGTTGACCCGTATTTTCCCAATACGCTCCCCGTCATGCCCGCAACGCTCAAAGGCAAAGCCGTTCACATGGGCGGGCGCAATCGCTTGTTTTTGGACGGGCACGTGCATTATTTCCGCGACGCCCGAACGCAATAGCCAAACCAAAGCGCGGCAGGAAAGCCGACGCTTGCCAAAGAAAAAGTCGGTATGTCCCTTCGTTTGAGTCTTGCCGCAACCCGCGCGTATGATGCCCTTAAAACGCGGCCCGGCGCGTCGCCGCGCGAGTCCGACGCCCGCGATACCGATTTGCTCGCGTCGGTTTCCGACCGCATCAAGGAACTTTCCTCGTCGTATCGTATCAACGGGCAAATCGGGCCGGGCGGTGCGCTGTACGTGTTTTGGACGGAACTCGACCGCGAAATCCGTGCCGGGGCGTTCGACGATTTAATCGACCGTTTGTAAAGGAAAGGATTTTGCACGTGTCCACTGGTGACCAGCCCGCTTTTGTCTCCGTTGCCGATATGCCGGGGCTGCCGCGCGTTTTGCTGATTGGCGATTCCATTTCGATGGGCTACACCCTTCCCGTGCGCGCACTGCTTGATGGGCGCGCCAATGTGCATCGTCCGCCCGCAAACTGTGCCCAAAGCGCGGTCGGCGTCGCCAAACTGGACGAATGGCTGGGCGCGGAGCCTTGGGATGTCGTGCATCTTAATTTCGGTTTACATGACATAAAATATATGACCGCCGACAATCAGCTTGCCGTTCCGCCGGAATCGGGAAAGCAAATCGCATCACTTGGCGAGTACGAAAACAATCTGCGCCAAATCGTCGCCCGGCTCAAACAAACCGACGCCGCGCTTATTTGGGCCTCGACGACACCGGTTCCCTCCCAAGCGAGCGGTCGGCGTGAAGGCAGCGAAATTGCCTACAACGATGTGGCGGAAGTGATCATGGAAGAAAACGGAGTCGCCATCAACGATTTATGGGCGCTCGCGCGTGCCCGCCAAAGCGAAATTCAGAAATCGCATGACGTGCATTTTACGCCCGAAGGCTACGACGTTTTGGCCCGCGCGGTAGCGACCGCGATTGAAATGGTCGGACTGCAAACCGTCGTTTGAGCGGGCGGTGTGGGCCGGGCGATATAATGGCGTTATGCAAATCGGCTCCATACCTATTTGGCCCAACGTGATTCTTGCCCCGATGGCGGGCATTACCGCGCACCCGTTCCGCGTCATTTGCAAGGATGTCGGGCGCGTCGGCCTTGTTGTCACCGAACTCATTTCGTCGCACGCCATTCATTATAAAAACAAAAAAACGTGGGGGATGTTCGACTGGACAGAAGACGAGCGCCCCGTTTTCTGCCAGCTTTTCGGCGGCGATCCCGCGACAATGGCGGAAGCCGCCCGTGTAGTTGCTGACGAGGGCTGCGACGGCGTCGATATTAACATGGGCTGCTGGGTTCCCAAAGTCGCCAAAACCGGCGCGGGCGCGGCCCTGCTCAAAGACTTGTGCCAAGCCGAAGCCGTTGTTAAAGCGGTCGTCCAAGCCGTGCCGGAACTTCCTGTCACGGTCAAAGTGCGGTCAGGCTGGGACAGAAGCGATGTCACTGCGATGCGCTTCGCGGTCGCTGCCGCCGATGCGGGCGTCAAAGCGATTACGGTTCACGCTCGGTTCGCTTCGCAAGGCTTCACGGGAACCGCTGATTGGAGCATTATCGGGCAGGTCAAGGAAGCCGTCGGCGGTAAAATTCCCGTTGTTGGCAACGGCGACATCGAAACCCCGCAGGACGCCAAGCGCATGATGGCGGAAACGAACTGCGACGCCGTGATGGTGGGCCGCGCCGCAATGGGAAACCCGTGGCTCTTGTCGCGTATCGGCCTGTATTTGGAAACCGGCGTTTTGTCGCCGGAACCCACGCTTTCCGAGCGAATCGCCGTTGCCCGACGCCACGCCCGCCTGCAAGTAGAAGGGCAGGGCGAACTCATCGGCTGCCGCGAACTGCGCGGCCTTTTGGGCCACTATTTCAAAGGCGTTCCCGGCGCGCCCAAACTCCGCTACGCGCTCACGCAGATCAAAACTCTTGATGACATCGAGCGCATTTTGGATGATACCGAAGCGATTTGGGGACAGGAACCAAACGAAGCCTCGTTTGAACGGCTGCCGGAAATGGCGCAAAATTAAAAAGCCGCCCCATAAAGTGGGTCGGCTTTTTGCTTTGCTTAGCCTTTTGGGTTGGTGTATTCCCGCGCTTGACAGAGTGGTGCATTGTCTTTTTCGCTGTCTTGCTCACATGAACGCGGTGCGAACGCCGCGATTTTTTGCGGAGCGCACCGGCCTTTTGATACGCCATCGCGCGGTTGAAATACGCATTGTTGTTATAGGCCCACGGGTTACTGTATTGGGCTTGGACGGGCGGAGTAAGCGTCAAAGCAAACAACACGGCGACGATTGCGGTGACGGCTGAAACGGTCGCTTTTGTCCATAGAACTTTCATGGTTTTCTTCTTGCGGTGCGTTCGGCTGTACTGGTTCACTTTACGAGAAACCGGCGACGGCATGGGGAATATAGGGGGCTTCCAAAGCGGCGATTTCTTCCGGCGTTAGAGAGACATTCAAAGCGGCGACGGCGTCTTCCAAATGGTGCGGCTTGGTTGCGCCGACGATGGGCGACGTGATGTACGATTTGGAAAGCATCCATGCGAGCGCGATTTGCGCCATCGGAACGCCTTGCGCTTTGGAAATGGTTTCTACGGCGTCTACGATTTGTTTGTCGGATTCTTCGGCCTGCGTGTACAGCGTTTTACCGAACTGGTCGGTTTCCGACCGCTCGGTCGATTTTTGCTCGCTCCACGGGCGCGTCACGTAGCCGCGCGCGAGCGGACTCCACGGAATGACGCCAATCCCTTCCGCTTCGCACAAACCCATCATTTCGCGTTCCTCTTCGCGGTAGATGAGGTTGTAATGATTTTGCATGGAAACCAACCGTGTCCAATTATGTTTGTCGGCGAGGTACAGGGATTTGCAAAATTGCCAAGCGGTCATGGACGACGCGCCGATATAGCGCGCCTTGCCCGCTTTGACGACATCGTGCAGGGCTTCCAGCGTTTCCTCAATCGGCGTTTCTTTATCCCATCGGTGGATTTGGTACAAGTCCACATAATCCGTACCAAGCCGCGACAAACTGGCGTCGATTGCTTCCATAATGGATTTGCGCGACAACCCGGCCCCGTTGGCGTCCGGGCGCATTCGACCGTGGACTTTGGTCGCCAGCACGATCTCTTCGCGCTTGGCAAAGTCTTTCAGGGCGCGTCCGACTATTTCTTCGCTCGTTCCGTCAGAGTAAACGTTTGCGGTATCGAAAAAGTTGATGCCCAGTTCAAGTGCGCGCTGAATAAACGGGCGGCTTTGGTCTTCGGGCAGCGACCACGGGTGCGAGCCGCGTTCGGGCACGCCGTAGCTCATGCACCCCAAACAAATCCGCGATACTTTCAGGCCGGTTTTACCAAGTCGAGCAAGTTCCATAGTGCTTTTCTTGTACCCAATCGGCGCGATTTATGCGGCGGCTTTGTCTTCGTCACCCCGCGCCATGTAGAGAAGAATGCCTAAAATCCTGTCTAAGTCTGTCAAACCGTATTCAGTTAAATCCACCGTGACTTCATTGTCTTTCAGGCGAAGAAAACGCCAACCCGTGCCGCTGGTAACACTGCCATATAC
>CAXTBP010000135.1:0-14613 GCA_964241985.1 uncultured Armatimonadaceae bacterium
CTGCACGCCTTCTGTCGTTCCACCACCCGCAACGACGACGGTTTCGTCTGTGGTTATGGTTACTTTTTTGGCGGATCCGAGCATGGATTCTTCGATGGATTCGAGCTTGATGCCCAAGTCTTCGCTGATGAATTGCCCGCCCGTCAAAACGGCAAGGTCTTCCATCATGGCTTTGCGGCGGTCGCCGAAGCCCGGGGCCTTGACGGCGGCAACATTCAGAATGCCGCGAATTTTGTTGACCACGAGGGTAGCGAGCGCGTCGCCGTCCACGTCTTCAGCAATAATCAAAATCGGGCGGCGCGATTGGGCAAGTTTTTCGAGCACGGGCAGAAGGTCGGCAGCCGCGCTGACTTTTTTCTCGTACAGCAAAATGTACGGGTTTTCCAAAACCGCTTCCATGCGCTCGGGGTCGGTCACGAAGTAGGGCGAAATATAGCCCTTGTCGAACTGCATTCCCTCGACGATGTCAAGGTTGGTTTGCGTGCCTTTGGACTCTTCGACCGTAATGACGCCGTCTTTGCCGACGGTATCGAGGGCTTTGGCGATGATTTCGCCGATTTCGGGATCGTTGTTTCCGGCAATCGCAGCAACCTGCGCGACGGATTCATTCTCGACCGGAATCGCGTTGGCTTTGAGTGCTTCAACAGCGGCTTCGACCGCTTTGTCAATTCCGCGCTTGACGGCGAGCGGCTGACCGCCTGCGGCGACATAGCGCAAACCTTCGTTGACAATCGACTGGGCCAAAACCGTCGCGGTCGTGGTTCCGTCACCGGCGATGTCGTTGGTTTTGGAGGCGACTTCGCGGACGAGCTGCGCGCCCATGTTTTCAAACTGGTCTTCCAGTTCGATTTCTTTGGCGACGGTCACGCCGTCTTTGGTAATCGTGGGGCTGCCCCATTTTTTGTCGATAACGACATTGCGTCCGCGCGGGCCAAGCGTCACTTTAACCGCGTTGGCGACGGCGTTCGCACCGCGCTCAAGAGCGCGCCGGGCCTGCTCGTCGAATAAAAGTTCTTTTGCTGCCATAATTTTGTGCTTCCTTGACTACGCTTTGACGGCGTAGATTTGGTCTTCGTCCAGAATGACGACCGTGTCGCCGTCGAGCTTGAACTCGGTTCCGCCGTACTTGCTGTACACGACAACATCGCCGACCGCGACGGTCAGTTTGTTGCGGTCGCCGTTATCGAGGACGCGACCGCTGCCGACCGCGACAACCGTGCCTTCTTGGGGCTTTTGCTTGGCGGCGTCGGGTAAAATGATGCCGCCCGCCGATTTGTCTTCGGCGTCCGACGGCTTGACCACCACTTTGTCACCTAAAGGGCGAAGGGTCATAAACGTTTCTCCTGCTGGGGTTTAGGGCGCTTAGGCCCAAAAATTCGCGCATAAATTTAGCAGTCGCCCTAAGGGACTGCCAAATCAAATTATACGCACTGCCCTATCTTTTGTCAAGAAAGTTACGAAAAAGTCGCAGGTTGCAAGCCGGGCGGATTTATAGGGGCGCGAGCGCGAAAGCGTCCACGTTTTTCAGCACCAAACGCGGTGCGGCGACAGTTGCACCAGCCGTCGGAATATCCACTTGATACAGGTCGGAGGGAAGATTATTCGCGTCGGTTGTGGGAAGTAAAAACAAAACGGCCTTGCTATTTTCCGCCCATTGCGGACTGCCGGTTGCGCGTTCGGCGAGTTTTAATGGAACGATGTTACCCGTCGCCCAGCGGTCGCGGAGCCATAAAGCGTTGCCCTCTGCGCCGACGTAGGCAAGACTTCGGTTGTCAGGAGCGAGGGCGATGTTTTGAGCGACATCATAGGATTTGAACGCGCCGCCGGACTTGCCGGAGCTAAGTACCGTGCGAATGCCGCCTTCCGTTGTGTTGACGATAGCGATGGGGCCGCCGTTTTGCGTTCCGTCCGCGCCAGTGTCGATACCGACGAGAAGACCGCCCTGCGCGTCAATGTTTGTGAGCGGCGCGATGAGTTTCCAGCGCCCGTCGCCGTCAATGAGTGCGGTTCCATTGACGGAATCGACAGCGAACGTCGCCCGTTTTGCCGCATCGCCGCTCGAAAAGCCAACGTAAACCGTGCGCCCGTCCGCGCTCCAACCAAGCGAAACGGTTTGCCATTCAGAAAGCGTTTCCGCGCCGTCCACACCCGCTTTTTTGATAGCGTTCCCCTGTCGGTCACGTAAATCGGCCAGCGTCAGCAGTTTCTTTTGATGGCGGCCTATTAAGTCACTTAAAAAGACGGTCGGGTTTGTCTTGGCAATATCACTTTGCGGCATCCACACGACGCGCCGCCCGTCCGGCGAAACGGCCCACAAGGCATTTGCGCCAATCGTCAAAACGCGCCGGGCGTCGGATCCATCCATGCCGGGCGAAACGTATAGTTCACCGTTGCGCGAAAACACCAAACGCAACTCCCGCGCCTCGTTTTGCGCCTGCGCGGGCAGGGCGAAAGCGGATACTCCCCCACTGCCAAGAACCAGTGCATCTCGTAAAAAATCGCGTCGCTTCATTGATTCCAGTCTACCATTTGGCGAAAACAGACGAAGGTAAAGCCGTGAGCGGAACGCGGATACCGCGATTAATGCGCCGGTTTAATTTGCTTTTTGTGTGGCTCGCACGTCTCGCCCGTGCGACGGCATGAAGGGGCGCTCGAAAACAAGGTGAAATACGTAGGCGGCCACAACGCAAAGGGGTACAAAAACAAGTAGTATCCAAACGAAGCGCATTGGCGCGGTCGGATGGAATTCAACCAAGATTCGAGTGAGCGCGGTTAGTATGGGAAAATGGATGAGATACAGGCTGTAGGAAATTAGCCCCAGCCATTGGACAAACCGCGATTCCAACAAGCGCGCCAGCAAGGGACGCTTTCCGCGCAGGATTTCACGGGTCGTATACGCAATCGTTGCCGCCGCAGCAAATCCCACGAGCGCATCCATAAGCCATGTGTGCCGCTCCTGCCAGTCGTGGCGCTCAAGTACGGCGTATCCGACGATAGGGAAGAAAAGCAGTGGCGCTAAAAGCAAAGCGGTGCGCGATTCCAGTTTTTTGAGTTGCGCGTTCGTGCCGAAGTTGATAACAGCCGCGCCCATGCCGAGGGCGAACAAACCGAGATACCACGGGGCCGTCCAGTCAAAATTGATGGATGGAAAACAAAAAAAGTGCGGAAGATAGCCTAAGAAGAACGCGAACAATATGGTCGCCCCGATGCCGAATCGACGCCATAAAGGTAGCAAGACAAGGGGAAGAAAAAAGTAGATTTGCCATTCGGGAGCGACACTCCACATCGGCGGATCGATGCGACCGGCGGCTTCCGGGTGGAGGTTGTGCACCAAGAGCAGGTGCGCCAAAATAAATTTTGGATTGTAGGCGGGAAACATAACCTCGCCAAATATCCCGACCTTTTGACGAAATATCGGCAGCGCGGCAATGAGGAGCGAAAGCGCAAGGGCGGCATAGTATGGCGGGAGAATACGTCGTGCCCGGCGCTTGATATAATCCATCGTGCCCCCTCGCAGGAATCCATCGCGCGAGCGAGCGACGGGCAGCATCAAGCAGTAACCGGACAAAACAATAAAAAACGCGACGCTGTAATGGGCAAACCAAAGGGTCGGAAGCAGTTTAATGACCCATGCGGGAATGCCGTCAAGACCGCCGAACGTGATGTCCGCATGGCAGTAAACGACATACAGCGCGCAAAGTCCCCGAATACCGTCAAGATAATCCAGCCGAATTTTTTCGCTGGGTTTCCCAACCACAGGACTTACATTGCTTGGCGCTTGCGCGTGAATGCTGTTATCGCCGCTCGCCTTTTCGCGGATGTCTTGTGTAATCACGTCGTTCGGCACTAATTTATGTTTCGTTCCTTGTTGACATCGAATCGTTTCGCGCCCCTAATTTGGAAGCACGATAAAATCCCGCCAAGCCGCATTTCATGCAAAGAAAAAGAGCGGAGGAAGGGCGATGGGTTATAATGGCTATTATATGCCCTTCCCCGATTTTCCTGCCAAAAGGCTGCGCGTCATGCACTTTGCCGATGTCCACTTAGGGGTGGAAACCTACGGCAAGTACAACCCCGAAACCGGCCTCAACACCCGTTTGGAAGATTTCACGCTCGCCCTTAATCATGCCGTAGACGCCGCCCTTGAAGCCGACATCGACTTGGCTATTTTCGCGGGCGACGCTTATAAAGCCCGCGATCCAAACCAAACCCATCAGCGGGCGTTTGCGAGCGGTTTGAAACGACTGACGGACGCCGGGGTTCCGGTCGTGATGCTGGTCGGCAACCACGATATTCCGAACACGCGGGGCCGCGCGCACGCCCTTGAAATCTACGGCCTTTTAGGCGGGGGCGAAAATCTGGGCAGCGTAACGATTTTTCAATCGCCGCAGGTACAAATTGTCGGCACGCGCAAAGGGCAGGTCGCAGTCGCCGGAATGCCATACCTGACGCGCTCGCGCGTACTCGCGCAGGACGAAGCCAAAAGCAAAACGGTCGAAGAAGTCGCGTTTCTCATTCGCTCCAAATACGCCGACTACGTCGCGCAAATGGGCAAGGAATGCCAAACCGATTACCCCGAACATATCGCGCTTTTAACCGGGCATTTTACGGTCGCCGACGCCCGCGTCGGCGTGCAAAATTTCCTTTTGAACCCGAACGAGCCGCAAATTCCCATCGCGGATGTGATCGTTTCGCAGCCGTCGCCGTGGGATTACGTGGCGATGGGACACGTCCATAAATTTCAGGACATGAACAAAGGGCAGCAGCCCCCTATCGTGTACAGCGGCTCGATTGACCGAATCGACTTTGGCGAGCGCGCCGAGGCGAAAGGCTTCGTTTTGGTGGACGTGTCGCGTCACCACGCCGAGTTTCGGCCCGTGCCGCTCAAAACCCGCCCTTTTTTACAAATTGAAGTGGACACGGGCGCGAGTGACGACCCAACCGCCACCATTATCAAACGCTTGCAGGACGAGCCGCTGACCGGGGCCGTCGTGCGTTTGACCTACAAAGTGCCGCCCGCCCGCGCGCCACTCGTTCGCACCGACGAAATCCGCCGAGCTTTGGCCCCCGCACATTTGCTGGTCGCCCTGTCGCGGGAAATGCCGCCCGGCGAGGCAAGAGTTCGGGCAGAAATGCTCCAAGACTCTTTGACGCCGGAAAAGGCGCTGGAAATGTACGTCGATTTGCAGCCGCGTTTGTCGGCCCGTAAGGAAGAACTTTTGCTTGCCGCCCGCCCGCTTCTTGATACGCTTCAGTCCGAGGAGGCCATGCAGTAAATGATTCCGGTTCGGCTACAACTCAAAAACTTCATGAGCTACGGCGAATCCGTGCCGCCGCTCGAACTCGCGGGAATGAACCTTGCCGTGCTGTCCGGCGAAAACGGCAACGGTAAAACTGCGCTCCTCGACGCCATCACATGGGCCTTGTTCGGTGAAACCCGCGCGCCCTCCGAAGACGACTTGATCAAATTGGGCGCGAGCGACTGCCGCGTTTTGCTGGATTTTACGGTCGAAAACCAAAAGTACCGCGTCCACAAAGGGCGCGGGCGCAAAGGCGGGGCCGTGTGGGAGCTGCAAATTTGGCAGGAAGACGGCACGCTCCGCTCGCTTTCCGGCACGTCGTCCCGCGACACCAAATCTCGCATTCAAGGCCTTTTGCGGATGGACTACAAAACGTTCTTGGCGACCGGGTATTTGGCGCAAGGGCGGGCCGACGAGTTTGCCCGCGCGTCCGTCAACGACCGCAAAAAAGTTTTGGCCGATATTTTGGATTTGTCCCGCTACGAACGCTTGGAAGAGTTGGCAAAAGAAAAGCGCAAAGAAGCCGAAGACAAGGAGCTGGACGCCGAGCGCGAACTGCGTACGATTGACGCGCAGTTGGAGTTGGAAGACCGCCATCACTTCGCCCTTGAAGCGGCGCAAACCCGCTTAAATGAATTGCAGGCAACCGCCGACGCGATCCGCGCCAACTTCGATACTGTGCGCTTGCAAATCGAGCGTATGGAAGATCAGGAAGAAAAGGCGCGCACTTATGAGGAAGGTATTAGCGACCGCGACGACGCCAACCGGCAGGCCGAACGCGACCTTGTTGAACTGAACAAACGCATCGCGCAGGCCGAAGGCTTGACCGTTCAGGCCGCGCAGATCGAAACGCGGCACGAACGGTTTGTGCAGTTATCCAAAGACATCGTTCCGTTGCAGGCCAAACACCGCGAAGTCATCGCCTTGCAGCGCGAAGCCCAAAGCCTTGAAACGGCAATACAAAAAGAACACGCGCAGGTCGATAACGAACGCTACCGGCTGCAATGCGAAGCCGAAAACCTGCAAAACGAGAGCAAAGACGAAGGCCGCTATGAAGCGGTTCTCCACGACGTAGAACAGCAGATACACGACTTGGGCGATTTGGAGGCCGCCTTCGCGCAGGCCGACGACGAGCGACGCAAGGCCGATGAGCAGGTTGTGGAACTGCGGGCCGCATTCGCCGCGCAAAAAGCCGAGCAGGCCCGCTTGCAAACGCGCCTCGACGCCCTTTCCGCCTCCGATGCGGCCCTGTGTGAATACTGCGGACAAGCCCTTCCGCCCGCAAAACGGCAGCAGGCCATCGGCGAAACGCAGGCCGAATGGGACACGCTCGCGCAACAAATGAAGCGCGTCAGCGCGCAAGGCAAAGCCGCCAAAGGCGACGCCGACCACTGGCAAAAAGAGGCCGAAGCCGTGCAAAAAAAGCGGCGGGTTTTGGCGGGTCTGCTTTCCCAGCAAACGGCGGCAAGCCAAGAACTGTTCCGTTTGCGCGAGCGTACGAAAACGCTTCCCGATGTGCGCGACCGTCTCGCTGTTTTTACGGAAAAGATTGCCAAACGCGATTACGCGCATGAAGCGCAAGAAAAACTCGTTCAAATCTCCGCCCTGCTCGAAAAAAACGAGCGGGTCGAGCAGCAACTGCAAAACGCACAGGAAGAACTCAACTCACTTTCGGGAATAGAGCGCACGATGGCGCAACTGCAAATCGCGCAGCAAATCATGGAAACCGACCCGCCGCGCGTCGTGGAAATCACATCTGCGATGGACAAGCGAACCGCGCAAATCGAAAAAGCGCGTAAACTCATCGGCGATATTCGCGCCCGAACGGCGGCGTTGCCGCAACTGCGCCGCGAACAATCCGACGCCCAAACCCGTTTGCAATCCGCCGACGAGGCCGCCCGTCTTGCCGACCGCGAAATCGGGCAGGCGACCGAGCGGATCGCCCACTGCGAAAAACTCAAAACCGAGCGTGTCAAATGGGTCAATGAGCGAACGCAGTTCGCCCGCGACAAGGACTTGTACAAGGAACTGACGGCGGCGTTTGGCAAAAAAGGCGTGCAAGCCTTAATTATCGAAAACGCCCTGCCCGAGATTGAGGAACAGGCCAACGAACTGTTGGGCCGTATGACGCAAGGCGCGATGCGCGTCGAACTCAAAACGCAGCGTGAAGCCCGCACCAAAAGTGTCGGACAGATCGAAACCCTCGACATCATCATTTCCGACGAGGCCGGAACACGCCCCTACGAGATGTTCAGCGGCGGCGAAGCGTACCGGATCAACTTCGCGCTCCGTGTCGCCCTATCCAAAATGCTCGCGCGTCGGGCGGGTGCGCCCTTGCAAACCCTGATTTTGGATGAAGGCTTCGGAACACAGGATGGGCGAGGCCGCGAAGCCATCGCCGACGCCTTGCACACCGTCGCCGAGGAATTTTCCCTAATTCTCGTTATCACGCACATCGAAGAACTTAAGGAACAGTTCCCCACCCGCATCGAAGTCATCAAAGGCCCGAACGGCTCCTCGTTCACGGTCGCCTAAAGGTAGACAATCCGATTAAACACTTGCCCAAAGCGCGGCGACTTTATCGCGGGAATAAGTGAGAAGGTCGCTGTTGCCGTAGAAGGTTTCGAGGGTGACGAAGCCATCGTAGCCGGACGCTTTGATGGCTTTGAGTTCGCGCTTCCAGTCGATAATGCCCGCGCCGATGGCTAAATGGTCGTCGTTTTTGCCTTTGTTGTCGGACAAATGGACGTGGCGCAAGCGGGTTCCGTAGCGCTCCAAAAGGCTTGCGGTGTGGGATTTGCGCGTGCCTAAATTAGCGTGGCCGACATCAAGGTGCAGGCCGACGGTGGGCAAAACGTCCAGAACCGGGGCGAGCGTTTCGCCGTCGTCGCCGTCCGTGTTTTCTACCATTAGACCCACACCCAAACGCTCCGATGTCGGCAGCAGGGCGCGGATGGCGGCGACGTTGCGCCCGTTGATATAGTCGGGGTCGTGGCCGGGAACGCGGCAGTCCAGATGCAGGTTCATCCATTTCGCGCCGACATCGGCGAAAACCTGTAAGCACTTTTCGGCTTCGGCAATCGCGGCGGCTTGTATGCCGTCAAAAGCGGACGCGAACGGCAAATAATATGCGGTATGCCCGACGACGCCCATGTCGTGCGCGTTGAGGGCGTCCCGAATTTTGCGGGCATCCACTTGTTCGGGCCGGGTTTTGGGCGGCTCCAACGTTAAATCCAAAAACGTAAAACCCAGCCCGGCGATGCGGGCAATTTCCTTGTTCACGTCGCGGGCGGGGTGGTTCATCATGCCTAAGCGCATGGCTTTGTTATACCCGTTGCGTGTCGTTTCGCGTTTAAAACGGCAGGGCTTCGCGGTTGACGATGTGCGTGGGCACATCCGGCAAATCAAACAAGACCGGCCCTAAAAACTCCGGCACAATCGGCAGAGCGTTCGGCAAACGGTTTGGCAATTTCCAGTCGAAATACAATGGGATAGGCGTCGTTTCGCTGAACGCTTCGCTTCCCATGAACGGGCCGGTTTGCTCGTAAATCCACGCATCGCCCGGGAACGAGACCAGAAAATACAACCCGAGTTCGTGCTGAAATTTGTCGTGGTCGGACTGGTAGGCGAAAAAGTTTTCCACAACCCACAGCAGACGCTCGACGCGGGCCGATTGGACGCCGATTTCTTCGCGCATTTCGCGGCTCACGGCATCGGCGGCGGCTTCGTTCATTTCGCATCGCCCACCCGGCAAACTCCAAAAGGGTTCGTGCTCGGCCCGGTGCAGCAAAACCGCGCCGTCGCTTGGGCGCACGGCAAGCCCCGCGACGCGGTAATTGAAGCGACAGTTTTCCAAAGCGAAACTAATCATGGTGGAGTTTATTGTAGCCGTTCATTTACAAATAGGGCAACCTGCCGCTGCAAATAGAGCGTGCGCCCTTGAAATCGCTTGCGCGAACCGGGTAGACTGACGGGAGCAGGAAATTTTTACGCCGTTGTCCCAGCCTTCTTCCATCGCGTCGCCGCTTGTGCGAATTGCGCTCGTTTCCGATACGCACGTTCGCACGGACGACGCGCCGCAAGCGCGCGCCTTTCGCGCACATTTTGAGGAGGCCGTCGCGCAAATTAACGCGGCAAATGTGGACGTGGTTTTTGTGGCGGGCGACACGACCGAAGATGGAACGCCCGACCAAACGGCTGTCTTTCAAAAAATCGCGGGCGACTTGCATGCGCCATACACCGTCGTTCCCGGCAACCACGACATCGGCGCAAAGCATTTACCGACCGAACCCGACGCGGGCGTGACGCAAAAACGGGTGGATGACTGGGAAGCGTGCTGGGGGCCGTCGTGGACAACCGACGTGAACGGCGTGCGCTTTATAGGCATCAACACATCGGTTTTGGGAAGCGGTTTACCGTGCGAGGCCGCGCAATGGGAGTTTTTGCAGCGCGAACTGGCGCGCGCATCGGAAACTTCAACTGTGGCCGTCGTCGTGCAGCATTACCCCGCGTATTTGGAAACCCCAAAGGAGCCGGGCGGCGATTACTGGAATTTGGAACCTGCGCCGCGACAGCGATGGCTCGATTTACTCGCCCGTTATCCCGTCACCGCCGTGCTGTCCGGCCACATCCATCGCGGCTTGGACATCTACCACGGAAAAACGCGCCTCATAACCACGCCGCCCGTTTCGTTCGGCTTGCCGTTTGGCGAGCAACCCGAAGGCTGGACGCTCGTTACGGTCAATTCCGAAACCGGCGAAACGACGGCGGAATTCTGCGCGGTTTCCCACACTGCGTAACGCCGAAAAGCACTATTTTTTGGCGTACAGCGTTTCGGGCGGCGTGACGACGGGCGCGATTTCTTTCCATTCGCCGCCGGTTTCGTTTGAAACGGCTTCGCGGTAGTAGCAGGATTCGTGGCCGGTGTGGCAGGTCGGGCCGATGGGCTGAGCAAGCACAAGCAGCGAGTTATTTTCGCAGTTGACACGCACGCCGCGCGTCAGCAAAAACATCCCCGATGTTTCGCCCTTGAGCCAAAATTTATTCCGCGACCGGCTCCAAAAGCAGACCTTGCCTTCGGATACCGTGCGCAAAACGGCGTCGCGGTTCATAAATCCCATCATCAAAACTTGTTGGGTTTGCGCGTCCTGCACAACGGCGGGAATTAGCCCGTTTTCGTCGAAGCGCAAATCGTCGATAGGAAAATTGGTTTCCGTTTTTTCACGGTTTTCAATCGTCAATGTCATAATTTAGCGTATCATTTTCCGCGCCCGCCGTCCGAAAATCCGCAAAATCCGTCTTTTCTAAGCAGGCAAATCGTCGGCGAAACGCGAACTTTAACGCTATGAAAGTGACACAGGTCGCCCTGTATCCCACCGAGGCTTCCCTTGCCGCTTCCCGCCCCGCCCTCACCCCCGAACTTCTTGCCGCGAGCGGAGCGCGCTATTCGCGCAGCAACGACGGTTTGCAGGCGATTTTAGATCGTATCGACCCGCAAAACACCGACAAGTCGGTAGATACGATTTTTCGTATGATCGACTACGGGCATCAAAGTATCGCCGATATGGCCCCGGTCGCCTTGTTCATCGACGGAATTTCCTTG
This sequence comes from uncultured Armatimonadaceae bacterium, assembly GCA_964241985.1. Taxonomy (GTDB): domain Bacteria; phylum Armatimonadota; class Armatimonadia; order Armatimonadales; family Armatimonadaceae; genus CAXTBP01. The sequence goes on from CAXTBP010000135.1 coordinate 10,903, forward strand.
TGGCTCGCGTATTATTTATGGACGCTGTGCCCCGTTGCGGGCGGGCAGGAATCGTCCACGCGCTATATCGAATTGTCGCCGAAGGGCTTGGTAACGCCCCACGCGGCGGGACTTCCCGAAAAAAGTCATGCCCAGTGGCAAAACCAGATGCACGCGGCCTTCGACGCCTATCAGGACGCCCTCGCGTTTTGGGCCGAGGTCGCCGCGCAAAACCCCGAACTGCTGCGTATCCCGTCGCGGTTATTAAACGATCCGTCGGACAAAGCGCAAAAAGCCGTGCGGCGCATGGTGCGAAATTACGCTTTTGACCGCGCCCGCTATTTTTTGCCGGTCGCCGCGCAAACCAACGTCATGATGGTGCAGTCCGCGCGGGCGTGGGTTTCGTGCTTGCAAACGCTGTTGTCGCACCCATTGCCAGAAGCCCGCGCGGTCGGGGCACTCGCACAAAGCGAACTGGGCCTTGCCACGCCGCGCCTTTTGCGCCATGCCGTCGCCCAGCCCTCAACCGAAGCCGGACTAAACGACGAATGGGACGATCTGCGTGCCCTTGCCGAGCGGAACCTGCCCGGCGACGAAGTTTTGCGGCGCGGCGCGACCCGCTACGACGCCCTGCCCCACGCGCAATTAGACGTATTTTTGCCGCCGAACGGTTTGCCGGGCGAGCACAAAGCCGACACAGCATTCGCCCGCGATTTGGCGCACCATGCGAACCGGTATGCGTATTTGGGCCAATCGCTCAAGCGCACGAGCGTTCGCTTCGGCTGGCAGGCCGTCGCGTGGGGCGAAATCCGCGACTTGAACCGCCACCGCACCGGAACCAAATACTGCCCCCTTGTGCCGGTCGGTTTTTACCACGCTGAGGACGAGTTGCCCGCCCCGAACGCCATGTACCATGAATTGGGGCGCGTCGGGCAAAAAGCCTCCGCACTGGGCCGGGAAAAGCTGCAAAGCGGCGACCCGACGTATCTGTATTATCTGCTATTGGGCACGCAGTTCCCGTTCGAGCACACGACAACGGCGGATAAGTTTCTCTACGAAGCGGAACTAAGAACCGGCGACGGCGCGCACTACCGCTACGCCCGCCATCTGCGCGACGCCCTCGCTTTGTGGTACGACCGCTTCCCGCAAACCAAAGGCTTGATTTTGGAAGGCAGCGCGGAGCCGGAATAAACCGGCCCCGCCTTGCGGCTTCGTTTCGCTTATTGGCCCGACTGCTTTTACCGCGCCGCTTCTTCCGCCATCGCTTTTCGTTCGTAGGGTTCCGGGTCTTCGAGATACACACCGAACCCCGTTTGTGCATCAAAATCACCATTGGGCTTAAGAAACCCAAGCTGCATTTCAAGGCAAGGAACTTTGTCGTCGTTGGTATAGGGTTTACCATACACCATCAATTCGTCGAATCGCTCAATGTAAACTGGGGGATGGGCAAGGCAAAACCCCTGCCAACTGTCCAGTGCGGTATACATTAGGGCTACCGTCAAGGCACTTTTTTCCACATCGTCCAACGCAGAAAGCGGGGCTTTCTTGTCGGGCGCAGCCTTCACCTTGGGTTCAAGAGTCGTTCGCAAACGGCGCAGGGCGGCGCGTTCCATGCCGTCGGGCGCGTTTATCCAAGCGTTCCACGCGGCCTCGTTCTTTTCGCGTTCCGCTTTGCGTCGGGCGCGCTCCTCGTCCGTTATTACCGGATCGGGTACGTTTTCACCCCGCGCGCGGCGCAGTTCGCGGTCGGCGATAGTACGTTTCGTTCGCGCCGTGACGGCATCCGCCACCGCGTAGGCCGCGTTCAGTTCCGGCAGATGCAAGGCGCGCGCATAGGGGCCGGGCATCAAGCGGGATACCGTTCGTGGCAAATCCTGTAATCGCCCCGGCGGATTGACAATCGGGCGGGTCAGCCGCAAAACCCGCTTCCCTTTGGTTCCCGCGTCTTCCGTCCCCTTTTCTTCTACGATGCGCAGATCGTAGGCCGACGCGCACGCCGCGAAAAGCACTTCCGCATTTTCATTTTCCGCGCCGAAAATCGAAACGGGGTTGGTTTGCAGTTCGTCTTCCACGACGTAGACGGTTTTTCCTGCGGACTGCACGGTTAAACGTTGCGCCAAACGCCCGAAAGTGGTCACCGTGGGCGAGGCCAAAGCACGGGTTTGCGCTTCTGCGGCTTTAACGTCAGTTTCGTTAGGCTCGGAAGCGTCGCGAAAGGGAAGTGCGTTACCGTCCGCGTCTTTTTCAGGGGGAACCATCGCCTCGCCTTGTGCGGTGCGATGGCGGCCTTTTTGGAAACTCAGCGGAAGCACGGCCTTTGAGTTATAACGAAATCCGGTTGTTTGGTAAACAAAGCCGAACGGCGCGAAGATGGGCGTTGAATTTTCGGCGGGACTGGAAAAGTGCTGAAAGCGGCCTTCGGCGTCCGTGCGTACCAAATCCATGTTCGTTTGAGAATAAAAAGCGCCGCCTAATGCTTCACTGTTAATGTAAAAATATCGCGCCACATTCGATAACTGCTGCCGCTGCGCGGGCTGAAGGGAAGCCATCGGCATTTTCCCCTGCTTCATCAAAGCGAGTTGTTCCGGCGTGAATGACCGAGCCGTTTCCATGAACGCCGGGTCATCATCGTAAGAACCGTTTTTGAAAGAAGATTTATAGCGGCTTATATAGCGGCGACCAACCTCAAGAAACCGCACCGCTTCATCAAGAGAAACGTAAGGCAAATCGACGGGGTCGGTATATTTTTTCCGAAGCACAAACACGTTGGGTTTGACAAACTGGCTTGCGTAATCAAAAAATGCGGCGCGGCGGGCAATGTTTTTGTCCTGCGGCAAGTTTTGCACCGAGGCCGCCAACGCTTGCTTCTCTTCATCGGTTATCGTCAAACGAAGCGGAATGTTTTCCGCCACGATGACGACGTGTTTCAAGGCCGCAACTTGGCTCAAGTAGTCGGCAAAGGTTTGGCGTTCCGGCGTCGTTTGCGCGTTCGCGTTTGGTGAAAAAACGCAGCAGAAAACGACCGACAAATAAGCGGTCAGAAACAAACGGCGGGCGATTTGCGGCCCGTTTCGCTGAAGTCGAAAACGTGACATAGATACTCCTTGCGTTTCCTTCCTTAGTTTTCCTCGGTTAAGCATTCCTTCAAGGCGACGCAACGAATATTATTTTTTTCACACACTTGCAAAAGGGCGGACAGGGCGGCAAGTGTTGTTTGTGGGCGCGCCGCGCCGTTTTCGCCGGGCACTTGTTCGTGGAGCAAAACGATGTCGCCGCCCCGCCTCTTTTGCGCCGACAGTTGCAGGCCGCGCTCGAACCGCGCGACGATAGTGTCGGATGAATCGGCGTCGTAGTCGCGGACATCGAGCGACCAATCTACGAGCGTCCAGTTCGCGCGGCTTATGGCGCGGTACAGGGCGATTGTTTTGAAACCATAGGGCGGGCGCACTAAGAAAGACGGAAGCGGCACACCGGTTGCGGTTTCTAAAATTGTTTGCGCTATCCGTAAATCGCTCAGTACATCATTTGGCGATTGCAAAACCATCGTGCGGTGGCGCAAACCGTGTACGCCGAGGGTATGACCTTCCCGCGCGATTTGCGCGACCAACTGCGGATACTGGGCGGCTCGCTCGCCGACCAGAAAAAACGTCGCTTTGGCGTTATGCGCGCCCAAAATTTCCAAAAGGCGCGGCGTGGTGTCGGGATGCGGGCGATCGTCAAAGGTGAGCGCGA
>CAXTBP010000136.1:0-14475 GCA_964241985.1 uncultured Armatimonadaceae bacterium
CCGCTGTTTGTTACGTGGGGGCTTATCGGCCTCAACTTCATCATCTATCTTTTACAGGCGACGGGCGGCTTGTTTGAAACCCGGTACGGATTGGGCGGCCCGATAGCGGGCCTGACGATGATTCCGCGCGAAGTGACGCAAGGCGTGGATTTGCAAATCAACGGGCCGACCTTGCAGCCTGCGTGGCTGACGATTTTTTCGGCGATGTTTTTGCACGGCGGTTTGCTTCATTTGGGCGGCAATATGCTGTTTTTGCTGATTTTCGGCAACAACATCGAGGACGTTTTGGGGCACGTCAAATTTTTGTTTTTCTATCTTGCCTGCGGCTTTTTGGCGGCGTGGGCGCAAATTCTGCTCGGGCCGACTTCCATTATTCCAACGCTGGGTGCGTCCGGCGCGATTGCGGGCGTGCTTGGCGCGTACCTATTGTTGTTTCCCCGGGCCGAGGTGCGCTCGCTGATTTTTCTTGGCTTTTTCATTACGATTGCACGGCTGCCCGCGTTTTTGGTGCTGGGCTTTTGGATTATGTCGCAGTTTTTTTCGCACTGGACGCAAAGCATGAAGGATGTCGGGGCGGCGGAAACCGGGGGCGTCGCTTATGTCGCGCATATCGGCGGCTTCTTTGCCGGACTTTTGCTGATAAAATGTCTCGGCGGAAAAACTCCGCCCCCGTACCGTCCGTATGGCCCGATTTACCGCCGCGTTTCCCGCCCGCCTTTTCCGCCGCAATGATGACACGCGGAGGCAATTTTCGTCGCGCCGCTTGGTTCGCGTCGGTCTCGCTTTTTCGCTAACCGCAAGTTTTCTTTTGCCCGCGCGAGCGAGCGATCCCGAAACCGAAATCGAAAAACTCATCGGGAAAGCGGTCGCCTACGCGCTCCGCGACGCTTCCGGGATTGACGACGACCCCGTACTACTTCCGGGGGTCAAATCCATCGGCGCGAAAATGGCGCAGGTTTCGCCGCGCAAAAGCGTCAACTATTCCTACGAAATTTTAGGCAGCGATGTCGCAAACGCTGTCGCCGCGCCGGGCGGGCATATTTTCGTCACGCGCGGAATGCTCGATACGATTGAAAGCGACGACGAACTGGCGGGAATTTTGGCCCACGAAACCGGTCACGTCGCCAAGCGGCACGCCGCGCAGCAAATCGAAGGTAACCTACTTGTGCTTGCTTTGCTGTCCACGCTCAAAGGCTCCAAATACGACGGCGTAAAATTGGGCGCGGGTATCGCCAACGTATTTCGCACCTTGAAGAAAAGCCGCGAAATGGAGCGGCAGGCCGATGAAGAAGGTCTCAAATTTTCGTACCAAGCGGGCTACGACCCAGAAGGCTTGGTCAAATTTCTGGATGGCTTGAAGGGCGACCGGCGCAATTTGCTGGAGCAATACTTCGCCACGCATCCGTCGCCGAGCGACCGTGTGGAAAACGCGCGCAAGTTCGGTATCGTAAACCGAAACGACAAAGAGGCCGTGCAGAAAATCGCCAACGGTTTCCAAGCGCGCGGTTTGCCCAGCGAAGCGCGGGTTTTGCTAAACGGCGGCGACCCGTTGCTGCTTCCGCCATTAACGACGGACGCCCCGCCGAACTTAACCGCCGTCGAACAGGCCGACCGAGAGATTATCACCAAACGCGGCGAGGCCGTGCGGCATGGTTTGGTGAAATCGTACAAGGCGCAGCGATTCGGCGATAATTTGCAGGCCCTGCTTCTTATCAACAGCAACGCGGGCGATGCGCGCTGGGTGTTTATCGCGTCGCGGGCGTATGCCGTGCAAACCAATGTCGCCGATATTTATGCCCGCACGCTCCGTGTTTCGCGCACATCGGCTCCGACGTATGATTCCCTCGTTCGCAGCGAGCAGGCGTTCGCGGGCGACGAAGCGGCGCGAACGAACGCGCGGTTGGGCAAATATGAAGCGCGCCGCGCGATGGAAAAAATGGACGGAGTTCCATCGCCGATTGGGCGGGCCGCGAACACCGCCGCCCTCGTTCTGACCGATTTGAACAACCGTTTCTACAATCCCAAAGGGGCGGCGGGTTGGACGCGCTACGTCACGCTCGAAGCCTCGCTCCGTTACGCGGAAAGTGAACTTTCCCGCGCGGATAAGGAATCCGGGCAGGCATGGCGGCTTTTATCGCTCGCCCGTATTCGTCGGTACGAATTGCGGCTCAACGAACTTGCACCCGAAAACAACCCGGCCCGTCGCGCGCTGTGGGCGGATTTGGCGCGGCGACGGTTGGGCCGCGCGTTCGATGTCAGCGGGCCGACGGGCGGCGCGACCGTGCGGGCCGCGCTTGCGATTGAAACCCGAAAATCGGAATCCGAAATTGAAGCGGGGCGAGGAACGCGCACGTGGGCCGATTGGGTGTCCGAGAAAAACGGCGTGCCCGAAAATATCGCCACCATTCTGCGCCTTCTCGTCTTGGACTTAGAGCGCGAAACCCAAACGTCGCCGAACGTCCCGCCCGCAAACCCTTCGCAAAATCCGCAGCCGCCCGCGCCGCCCGTTTTCCCGCCAGCGGGCGGGCCACAACCAATCCCATGACCATTAAACGCATCTTATGGGCCGTCGTTTTCGTCGGCTTTGTTGCCGCTTTTATAAGCGGCTTGCATCGTCGCCGCACCGAGAGCGAAAATCAAAGTGTCGAAATCGCCCTTGATTATGCCGAACTGCGAACGCTGTCCGGCGCGACGGGCACGCCGCTTCCCGACGTTTTGCGCAAATTCAAACAAGCGGGCGCGATTTCCGTTGCCGTGCAGGAAGAAACTATCGGTTCGCTGGAAGATTCGCGCCGCCTCATTGTGCAAACGAACCGAGAGCAGCAAACTCTCCTTTCCCTGCCGCCGATTGGCGACGCGGAAGATTCGCAGGAAGGGGTCGCCGACGGGTCGGACGCCGTGCTGGCGCGCGTTGCCTCGGCCCTGCGCGCAAAAACACGTTATTCGCTGCAAGTTTCCTCGGCAAATGAAGTGAATCCCGTGTTGCGTATCAATGCGCCGTTTAACTTGGTGCGCGGGGTGGGCGTCGGCCTTGACCCCGACGCGACGAGCGAAATCAAGGCGGCGGGTTTGCGCGTTATCGGGCGCGTCAATAATTACACAAATGTGCAGCCGAATGGCATCGCCGCCGTGGTCGGTGCACTGAAAAAGGCCGGGGCTTCCACCGTCTTATTTTCCGGTGACGACGTGCTGGGCTTCAAGGGGCACATTACGCGCGATAAAAAGGCGGAAGGGCTTCCCGCCATCACGACCGAAGACGCTTTGCGAGGCAATGGATTCAATGGATTAACCTATGCGACCGTGGAGTTCGGCAAGCAAAAAGGGGACGCCGAACTCGTCAAGGCATTGCCCGAGCGCACTGTCCGTTTGCACACGGTTTTGGGAACCGAAATGGCGAACGCGGACATTCCCGGCAACGTCCAGCGGTTTCTCTTGGCGGCCCGCGAGCGCAATATCCGCGTGCTTTTTGTGCGCTTGTTTTTGAGCGAAGCCGATCCGCTCGAAACCAACGTGGACTACGTACAAAAAATTGCCACGGGTTTGGATCGTGCCCATTTGGTGCGCGGCGCGGCGCACGGCTATGGTGCACTTTCGACGCCCATTTATCTACGCTTTTTTATCGGCTTGGGCTTGGCGAGCGCGTTTTTGCTTTTGCTGGACAGCATAACCGGCTTTTTCAGCGGCGTGGGTTTGGGCGGGCGTTTGAGCGTCGCGCTGCTGCGCCTTGTCGCATGGGCCGGGGCGATTTTGCTGTTTGCGCTGCCCATTTTACCGGTCGGTGGCTTCAAGGGAGTGCAGCTTGCGGCCCTCGCGTGTACATTCGTGTTTCCACCGCTTGGCTTGCTTCATGCCGACAAACTGCGGCCTGATTACCGCGCCCGCTCGCCGATTGCGCTTGCTTTACTCCGTTTCGCGCAAACGACGGGAATTACCCTTATCGGCGCGGCCTATATCGTGGGCATGCTTGCCGACCGCTTGTTTTTGATCAAGGCCGAATCCTTTGTCGGGGTCAAAGTTTCCGAAATCGTGCCGGTTTTGATTATCGCCATTATTTACGGATTGCGCCTGCGGGCGAGCGGACGCAGGCCGTGGGAAAAAGCGATTGGCGAAGCCCGGGAAACCGTGACGAATTTTTTGCGCGAACCGCTGATTTGGTGGCAGGTTGCCGTTGCGCTTTTGGTTTTGATTGTTCTCGCCTTTTTGGTGATGCGTTCAGGCAACGATCCCGGCATCGGCGTATCGGGAGTGGAACTTAAACTGCGCTCGCTTTTGGACGCGCGGCTCCCGGCCCGCCCGCGCTTCAAGGAGTTTTTGATTCATCCTTTTTTGCTGATTGGCTTCGCGCTCGCTGTGCGCGGGCGGCGCAAATGGGCGCTTCCGCTTATTCTTGCCGGGGCGATTGGGCAGGCCGACTTACTCAACACCTTTTGCCATTTGCACACGGCCTTACCCGCGAGTATGACGCGCGCCGGGTTGGGTATCGTTTTGGGCCTCGGTATTGGTCTTGCTGCTTATGCAATACTCAAAGTGTTTGTGCTGCCCCGATTGCCGGACACCGCGCCAAACGACCCGATTGAGGCCGCCCCGTGAGTAAAGCCGCGCCGAAAATCGCCGCGCTGGGCTACTACGGCTTCGACAACTTGGGCGACGAGGCGGTGCTTGCCGGTATCCGCGCAGCCCTCGGCGAAACCCTTCCCAACGCGCAAATGCTCGTTTTGAGCAATCGGCCCGATGAAACCCGCAAATTTCACGCGGGCGTCGAGGCGGTGAACCGCTGGCAATGGAAAGCCGTTTGGGCCGCGCTGAAAAATACCGACCTGTTCATTCTGGGCGGCGGGAGTTTATTGCAGGATGCGACCAGTTCCCGTTCCGTCCTTTGGTACGCGCTGATGGCGCTCCTTGCTCGAAAACGGGCGCGGCGCGTTTTATGGTGGGGGCAGGGGATTGGGCCTTTGCAAACCAATCAATCGCGGCGTTTGGTGCGTTTGATTGCCAATCAAGCCGACGCCCTCACCGTCCGCGATGAGAATTCTTTCACACTGTTGAAGCAACTCGGCGTACGCGGGTCTATTCATACAGTTGCTGACCCCGCGTTTATGCTATCGCCCCGTGCGCCATCACAAAACGGAACGTCGGCAAACGGTGCTCTACTTGCGCTCCGAGCGTGGAAAAACGACGCTTTGGGGCAAGCCATGACGCCGAGCGATTGGCAGAAATTGTCCACTGAAACGGGCGGATTGCGGCTTTTGCCGATGCACCTCCCCGATGACGCCGACTACGCCAAAACGCTAACTTGGGGAAAGGAACCCGGGCCGCAGGTGCTGAATTGGAAAGAAAGTGCCGGTTTGGAAGCGGTTTTGGGTGAGGTGAAGGCATCGCACATCGTCATCGCCCAGCGATTGCACGCGCTGATCTTCGCGGCTCGGTGCGGTGTTCCGTTTGTCGCGCTCGCCTACGACCCGAAAGTGTCGGCTCTGGCGAACGCGGCAGGGCAAAGTGATGCGCTCGTTTCACTGGAAGGCTTTTCGGCGCACGCCCTTCACGAAACCGTGGCGCGGGTTTGGGAAACTCGGAACGAGCGAGCCGCGCACCTAACGGAGTGGGCAAACTCACAGGGGCAAAAAGCGCGGATACCGGCAACAATCGCCCGCGATTTGGTGTAAAATGAAACCACGCCGATAAGCGTGTACCCGGATTGATCGTCCAGCCAAACCCGCATTTGGCAACATTTGATTTTTATGGCAGAAAAGCATCGTAAAAAATCGCCGGTTTCGTTGGCTGCTTCCCCCGTACCCGCGCGTTCGCTCGCGGTTTTGGGATTGGGCGGCGTCCTGCTTTTGGGCGTGAACGCAGGGGCGTGGGCGCAAACCGCCCCGCCGCCCGAAGCCCCGCCGACCAACCTTCCCGTTCCTGCCGTGCCCGCCGTGCCGCCCACGCCGGTTGAGCCGCCTGCCGGGCCGTCGGCAACGCCGACCCTTCCCACCAACACGACGGTTGCACCCACCCCGTATCAGGTCACCGGCGCGGCAAGCGACAAAAATAAACCCGATACGACCGTTCCCGCCACCCGCGACGGCAAAAAAGACGGCACGAGCGAACCGCTGCGGCCTAAAGGCACGGCGGAGCGTTTGTTCGGCCCGCTGTTCAAAGACATCACGATTACCGGCGGCATGAACGCGACGATGCGCAACGACAGCGTCGCGGGCGGCTCCATTGCTACCGAAACCTACACGCAGCAAAACGTCAACACGCTCGATCAGCGGCAGCTTGGCCCGTTCCGTCAAAACATGGACATGACGATCACGGGCAAGGTTTTCAATGCCTTTAACATCAATGCCCGCTTGTCCAACTCGCGCTACGGCAACCAGTTCAACCAGATTTTCGGCATCGACTACAAGTCCAAAGGCACGAGCTTTAATGCCGGAACCGTAAATGCCGCCCTTCCCGGTAACAACTTGGTGACGTTTTCGCGCTCGCTCGAAGGCATAATTGCCTCGCGCGAGTTCGGTAAAGTCGGCGGTATGACGCTCAAAACTACCGGCGTCGCCTCGCTGACGCGGGCCGTGACGCGCAAAGGTTCCTTTCAGGGCAACGGAACCATCGGCCCATATTACATGAACGCTTCGTCGCTCCGAGAAGGCTCGGAAGTCGTTCGCTTGAACGCGCAGCAACTCCAGCGCGACAAGGACTACCGCATCGATTATTTGCTGGGCCAAATCACGTTTTTGGGCAGCCGCATCATCAATCAAGGGGATACCGTCGATTTTTCGTATGAAGCCCAAAACTTCAATACGACGCCCGGCATATTGACCGGAACGCGCATCGACATCGGTGGCAAGCTGGGCACGGGCTACGGCATCACGTACCTTCAGCAAAAAGCGTTCCAGCAAAACTATAATGCGAACGGCACGATCACGGAAAAATATCCGGTCAACGCCGACATAACCTACCCGTATCAGATCAATTCCCTCATTGATCCGACCGTGAAGATAAAGGTTTCCTACCAGAATAATCCGCTTACCGAAGGTATCGACTATCGGATCAATCCCACGTTACGCCAAGTTTTTTTGATTCGAGGGCTTCCCGCAGACACTTCCACAAGCGTGAATCTGCAATCGCTCCAAATTGAGTACAAACCCGTTCGGCAGTCGTCGGCGACCGGCGACCGCTCGATCATGGGTTTGGACACCGTGCAGCGCTTAGGCAAAAACGGCACGGTCAATATGCAGTTCGGGCAAAGTCAGGGCGATACGTCCACGCAGAACGGACAAGCACTGACGATTGGAACCAGTTGGCATTCGGATTCTTCGCGCAAAACTGGAGCGTGGACGGCGACGGCAGGACTCAAAAACGTCGGCTTGGGCTTCGCGCCGATTGAATCGGTGGCGAGCGCGTTTTTGCAGGCCGAGCGCGGGGCAGATTTGGGGTTTACCTACGCCCCCAATCAAATGCTCGATTTCTCCACGACGCTCAAGCAGTCACAAGTCGCCAACGTTTACACGACCGTGGAGTCGGCCACGACCGGCGTCGCCGACAAGCCCGTCTGGGTTGGCAACCAGAACTTCACGTCGGCGATTAATTTCCGGCCCAAGGGCGATTTGCCCATCATGTCGCTGACGCACTCGCAAACCGGGCAAAGTTCGGGGCAGGCATCCGGCTCGCGCTCTTCGTACGCAAGCGACGCTTTCAACGCAAGCTGGAGCAAAGGCATTGTCGGTCTGACGGGCGCGCTGACGCGCTCGGCGACGCGCGGACAAAGTCCGTTTTCGACCTATTTCAGCAACGGTGTTACCGGTAACGCCGTTGCAACGGGCGTCGTCGGGGCGGCAACCAACGGCACATTCGGCCAAACCATTAATGACACGTCGTCCACGTCGTCGCGGTTGCAGGCGTCGCTGAACCCGACCCTCGGGCGCGGCATGACGCTGGGTATGACCGGCGAAATCGGCTTCTCCAATACGAAAAACGGCGTGGTGACGAACGGAACGCAATCGACCGGCGGTCTGGCCCGCGCCCGTAATACGGGTTTCGGCTTCAACTTCGCCCCGATGCAAAATTTGACCCTCGCCTCAACGTGGAACGAATCGACGAACGGGCAAAGCACGGCAGGGTTTTTCAATACCGGCGCGACAACCACCAACGGCGTTCCTGCCTCGCAGCTTGGCAGCATTCTTACCGGGCAGAAAACGCGCTCCACAACCTATTCGCTGCAATATACGCCGTCGCCGCGTTTGTCGTTCGGATTTACGGGCAGCCGCGCCTTGTCGCTTATCCCCGGCTCCGACAATTCGCAAAACGTCGCCTCGAACTGGAATTTGTCCGGCACGCCGCTCGCTAAAATGCAGCTCAGCCTCAATATCACCGATCAAAAAGTAAACTATGTGGGTGGTCAGGGCAATTCAACGAACAAAAGCACGTCGCTGACCGGCCTTGTCGGCCCGTTCGGACGGTTTTCGCTCACGACGCAGTTCACGCGGATGAATTACAGCTCGGCGACGTACAATTCGTTCGGTTCGTCCGGTGGAACGGTCGCGGGTGTCGGCAACGGCACAGCCACCAACCTTCGCAGCGCGTTCATTGGGCGCGGGCGGGCGGGCGAGACGACGGATACCACCAGTTTGCTCGGCACAACCGCCGGGTACACGACGGGCTACTTGCAGGACGGCGTGAACAATGCGTGGTCGTTCCGCACGGATTATTCCATCGGGGGCAACAAATCGCTGTTTGCCCAGTATCGTTCGGTGTATCAGGGAACACCGACCGCAACCTCTGTGGGAACCGATACCACCGTTGACCCGACCTACCATAGCGCGGTCAATTATAGTCAAGGTGTCGGTACGGTCGGATTGGAGCTGCGCTTGACCGAAGTCGTCGGTTTTTCCTTCTGCCTCAATGTGTTGCAGCAAAACGACCGCGACGACTCCCGCTATTCGTACCGCGCCCGTACGTTCAACATGGACTTGTCGGCCCGCTTCTGATTTCTTTTGACGGGCGCAGCCTGCCCGCCTTTCCTTTCTTTTGGAGATTTGTGTCTGACCCTTTTTCACCGCCGCTTGTCGCGCGGTTTACCTAACGTCGGTGTGCCGCTTGCGCTTGCCGCTTTTGCCGCAACCGCTGCCCTTATTCCCCAACACGCGGCCCATGCGCAGGCACGTTTCGGCAACCTTGTCAATAAAAAATTTGCGACCGTGAGTTCCGGCCCGCAAAGTGCGCTGCTTGTGGACGTTCCTTCCGGCGCGAGCGCGTCCGACGAGGCCAAAATCATTAGCACGGCGGCAAAGCGTGAATGGATTGCCAAAAGCAACGCGCTTGTCAGCCAAACGAGCGCCCTGCGCAGAGCAGGCTACCTTAAAGCGGGCAGTACGCTTCCGATTTCGTCCGTTATCGCCGTGCGCAAAAATGGACGGCTCGTGTTGCCGACTATGCGAAAAGCGTCGGGCCGCGCGTATCCAGGCGGGGATTTGACCTTTAAGTTCACGGGTTTTTCCGCCACTGACGAGGCGTATTTGCGGCAGTTTGCCGATCTTGCGTATCCGCGCATCGTTTCCGTGTACGGGAAACCCGCGCAAAGCGGAGAGGTCGAAGTCGTCAACGTTGGCGCGTTTGAGAACAGCACGATTCCCGAAGTGCAGCGCCTGTTCCAGTTCGGGGGCTACGATGCGACCAACAACCGGATTCTGCTGCCGATTTTCGCCTCCGTTCAAACCTTCAGCCATGCCTTTTTGCTGAACATGGTTCATGCTTTTCACGGCCCCGCCGTATTCCAATACGATGCGTGGGAGCAGGGCTTCGCCCGTGCGACGGCGGCAATTGTGGCCCGCGACCCGGTTTTCGGCTTCGCGGACGCCTCGGCCAACAACTTGTACTCGCTTCTCAAATACTACGATTTGTTGAACCAACCGGCGCTGGGCAACAGCACGTTCTTCCCGCCGTCGCAGGCAGGCATTCCGCTGGACGGGCAGTCCACGATTGGCAAAATGATGTCGCCGCGCGTCGGCATGAGCGGGGCCGCGTGGCTTAAAGTCTACATCGAAAACCCCAACTTTTTCCGCGATTTCAACGCCGCGTACTACGCCGCCATCGACCAAACGGCGACGCCGAGCCTCGCCGGAAACGTGCCGCAGCTCCGCGCGCTTGCTTCTCCGCTTTTGCCCGGCGGCGTGGAAGGCCAGCCGTGGGATACGTGGTTCCAATCACAGTACATTTTGGACACGAGCGTTTCGGCGGGCACGAAATTGTACGCCTTCGCCATTCCCGGTCAGGTGGAAGCCGAAAACAAGCAGTCGTCTTCGGTAACGCTCGTCAACTACCGGACGCAGCCGAACGGCGATGAAACGCTTTTGAGCGGCACGGCCTATGCCACGTATTTCGATGCGACGAACGCCCGCCTCAATCTGGGCGCGGCGGCGGAACAAGCCAGTATTTCGAGCGGTGAAGGCTTTATTACCACGCAGTCGTTTTTCACGCCCGGCGCGGACGCCAGCCGTATCACGATGGATTTCAGCGCGGCCAACGCAACCGCTCGAACCTATATGCCGCTCGGCTTTCAAGGCGATTTCCAAGCCGTCGTCGTCGGCCCGAATAACACGGGCAATGTATCCGTTGTGCAAACCACGGTCTCGCCCATAAAAACCTACACGCAATCTACGGCACTCGGGAACGCCGCGTTTGGTGTCGGTTTGGGAACCGGGCCGAACGATTTGGCAAAAACGGTCGTCACGGTCACCGATGGCACGAACGTACAAACCTTCCGCATCAACACGGGCGACGGTTTGTACTATGCCGTTCTGAAAACGGGTCTTTCCGGCAGCGGCATCGTCACGCTTACCAAAAATTTCCCGTATGGCGATATTCCGCAGCTCGTTTCGTTCCCGTTGCGCCCGCAGCAAACCCCGATTGACGCCGCGCTCGGCTTGTCGGCTGCCGACTTCCTTTTGTCGTATTGGGATTCGTCGCGGCCCGCCTATGAAACGCTGTTGCCCGGTTCGGCGACCGTTGCGCCGATTACGCCGGGCCGGGGCTATTGGCTCAAAATCGCGCCCGTGTCCGCCGCGCCAAACACGACCGTTTCCATTACGGGAACGCCGCCCGCGACCGACACGGACTTTACGATCCCGTGCCCGTTTGGCTGGAATTTGGTCGGTTCGCCGTTTTCCGGTTCGATTGACATTAGCCGCGTTTTGGTGCAGCAAGCGCAAAACGACGCAATTTCTTGGGATGAGGCCGTGACCCGTAACCTCGTTTCCGCCAACCCTTACGGCTTCGACCCATCGACGGGCTATCAAACCGTGAGCGGATTTGATGGCACGGGTTGGAAAGGGTACTGGGTGCGTGTTTTGATCCCGACCGGCGTGACCCTTTTGTTGCCCGGCCCGGATTCGGTCACGACGCGCGCGACCCGCCCCATTGGGCGGGGAACGTCCGTGATGAACCGCGCGGGCCGCCCCGATTGGGCCGTGCGCTTGCAGGTTCGTTCGTCTGCCGACGGCGTGCCGTTCGGCGGACTGGCGAGCGCGCAGATCGGCGGCACGCAGCAAAAGAAAAGCCGTGCATGGGATTCGCGCTTCGACCGCGAACTGCCGCCCGCCATTGTTCCCTCGGTGGGCTTGGGAATTGTTCATAAAGACTGGGGGGCAAGCGCCGGTGGACGCTATGTCGCCGATTTCCGGCCTACGCTTGCAGGCAGCGCCAGTATGCGCGAAACGTGGGATATGGAAGCCGTGACGCCCCGAAGCGGGAATATGACGCTGACATGGGACGGCTTGGGAACGCTGGGCCGCACGACGCGCTTGACGCTGATCGACAAAACCAACAATACGCAGGTTAATTTGCGGAACCGCTCGTCGTATACGTGGTCGGGCGAAGCGGGCAAAACGCGCGCGCTGCAAATCGTCGCAGAACCTGCGCTGACGAACCCGCTTGCGATTACCAACGTGCAAATGACGCGCACTCGGGCAACCGGTGTCAATGGCGGCGCGATGGTGATTGGCTACGGTTTGACCAGCGAGGCTGAGGTGACCATCGACATTACGCAGATCGGCGGGCGTTTGGTGCGGCGGTTGTCGTCGGGCCGGGCGCAGGCGATGGGCCAGCAAACCCAGCAATGGGACGGACGGGCCGCAGACGGATCCGCATTGCCTGCGGGCACGTATCAATTGAGCATCACGGCCCGCGATACGAATACCAATCAAACCGCGCAGCAAACTCGCCCCGTCACGCTTTTGCGCTAACGCCCGGCTTCGTTTTTAACTTTTGGAGACTTGAACGTGCAGAACTTTTTGCGCTCGCCCCGGCTTTCCCGGCGAGCGGTGTTACAGGCGGTAATTTCGACGGGCGCGGCGGCGATGGCCGTGTTCGCCCTCGTCGGCTGCGGCGGCGGTGGCGGCGGCGGTAATAACAACAATAACAACAATAATAATGGCGGCAACACGGTCACGGGCCGCGTGTACAATTCTACCGGCGGCGACGAACCCGTAGAAGGCGCAACCGTACTTATCGGCGGCAAATCTGCGGTCACGCGCACCGTGGACAATGCAAGTTCGGATACGCCAACCGGCTCGTTCGTGCTGACCGGTGTGCCCGTTGGCGAGGAATATGCGACGGTCACGCCCGTTGGCGGAACCGCACAAAGAATTCGGTTCGTGCCCCCGGTAACCACGGGCACGAATTCCCCGATTGAAATTTTCATCAATGTCGGTCAGATTAGCGGGCGCGTTTTGCTTCCGGGCGGCGCAGCCGCGTCCGGCGCGTTCGTGACGGTTGCCGCGACGGGCGAATCCACGACGACCGACACGAACGGGTACTTTTTCTTCCCCATCGTTACCCCCGGCCCGACGCAAATCAGCGCGGTTTTGGGAACGGCCTCGAAAACCGCCGATGTGACCGTCAATGTCGGCAATACCGACGTTGGCAACATCACGCTCGTGGACGATACCACGACAACCCCGCCCGGTATTCCCAATACGATTGTTGGAACCGTCAGTTTGGACACGCCCGGCGTGCCTGCCCCTTCGACGACCGTGGTCTTGCAGCGAGGCGGCATTCAGCTCGAAACTACGACAACCGACGCCAACGGCAACTACGGTTTTTACGTTCCGGTAGGCAGTAATTATTCCGTTTTTGTGACCCGGCCCGGTTTTCAGTCCTATCAGTCGGGAGTGCTTGTGGTATCGAATCCGAGCGTTCCGCTTCGGGCGGACTTGACGCTCCTATCGAATTAAGGCGGAAAGCGGCGTACAATAAAAGCGCGGTCAGCCCAATTTTAGGGCGGGCCGCGCTTTTTTCTATCATGGCTTTTTCCCTGCTTTTCGTGTGCGATACGTGCGAGCTCGACGTGGTTCTCGTCCACGCCGACGAATGGACACCCGGCTCTCAACCCGGCGAGATGCTGCCGTATGCGGGGCACGGCTTGGTCGGCGGTCTGCTCAACCGGCTTTGGTGTCCAAGGTGCGAAGCGGTGCGTCCCCACGCCTTCGTGACGCTTTCGCCGCCCGCCACCCATGCCGTCGTTGCATACGCCGAAGCCCAGCGGCTCAAATGCGATGGGAACGAAACCGGCCCGTGCCCCGACTGCCGAACGCCCCTGACATGGGCTGCGGACGGCGCGCCCTGCCCGTCGTGCAAAACCGGTACGTTCCGCTTCACCGGCGAGTGGGAAGACGCCGTATAAGCCGCGTTTGTTGTTTTTGGCTTGACGCCCCGCAAAGGCGGCTTTATACTTGGAAGTATGATTTCCGGCTTTGTTTTCCGAACGCTGCCACCGATTTTCGGGGCGGCGTTTTGTTTTTGCGCCCTTGTCGCTCTTGCGCCATCCGTTTGGGCCGCGCCATTCGTGCCATCGGTAACGTTTGCGGCGAGTATCGCCAATCCGACGCCGAGTGAAGCGAATGCCGCTTTGGAAGCCGCTGCCCGCACGCATCGCATTCCGACGGTTTTGCTCAAAAGTTTGGCGTGGCACGAAAGCGGCTGGCGGCAAACGGATAAAAGCGGCGCGGTCGTCGAGCCGGAAGCCGGGCACGTCGGACTGCTGGGTGTTTGGGACGGCGGAAATGGGGGCAAAAGGGCCGACGCCGCGCGGCTGCGTTCGGACTGGCGCTACAACATCGAAGAAGGTGCGAAGCAGTTGGAGTTGTGCTGGAACCGCGCGCCCATTATCGGCAATGGGCGTTTGGAAGACGGGCGCAATCTTTTGGAATCGTGGTTCTTCGCGCTGGGTCGCTACCGTTACGGCAATCAAGGCGAAAAGTCCGCCGCCTTTGCGAATGCGGTTTTGGACACAGCCCAAACCGGCGGAAACGGTAACTGGACGCCCGTATCGGTCACGCGGCCCACACCCGAAAAACTCGCATGGGGCAAAAACGTCATGGGCGTGCCGGTTCCGTGGCACTTCGGCGATGTCGCCCCGCGCCCCGACGCCAAGCCGGTCGTATCGCTCCAAGTGCCGTATTTATCGCAGGTCTACGATTCGCCCGACGA
>CAXTBP010000137.1:0-14374 GCA_964241985.1 uncultured Armatimonadaceae bacterium
CGATTACGGCCCGCATTCAGGAGTTGCAAAAATCCCCGGATCAGGTGAAAACGGGCGGGCCGAAGCCGCAGGTCGTGGATCCCAAACCGGATTATTTCGCCCATGTCCGCGAGCTTATCGACATAGAGGCGATTGGAAAAGCCAATTTGTCCGTTTGCATCGACCCGCTGTACGCGACGGGGCGCAATTACTTGTCCGAGCTATTGGAGCAGGCGGGCGTCAAGGTCAAAGTCATCCACAACGAGCGCAATCCGCTGTTTGGCGGCAGTTTGCCCGAACCGAACGAGAAAAATCTGCGCGAATTGTCGGCCCTCGTTGTCGAAACCGGCGCGGATTTGGGGCTGTCGTTCGACGGTGACGCCGACCGCTTCGGCATGATCGACAAATCGGGCAAATACATCACGAACAATCAGGTCATCGCGCTCGCGTTTTATCACTGGCTCCGCACTCGGTTCGATAAAGGTTCGGTTGTGCGAACGGTCGCCACGTCGGGTTTGATCGACGCCCTAGCCAACCATTTTAACTTCAAGGTCATCGAAACCCCGGTCGGCTTCAAATGGGTCGGCAATGCGATGGCGAACAGCGACGCCATTTTGGGCGGCGAAGAGTCGGGCGGTTTGTCCGTGAAAGGGCACATACCGGAAAAAGACGGGATCGTCGCGGATTTGGTAATTACGGAAATGGTCGCCAAAACCGGTAAAACGCCGCTGGAAAATTTGGCGGAAATCACGGATTTGGTCGGCGCGTTTTACAGCGACCGCATCGACGTGACGCTCCCCGACGAGGCCAAGCAAAAACTGATGTCGGATTTGAAAAATAATCCGCCATCGGAAGTCGGGGGCAAAAAGGTCGCGTCGGTTTCTACGATTGACGGCGTAAAAATGGTGCGCGACGATAGTTCGTGGCTGCTCATTCGCCCATCGGGAACCGAGCCGCTTGTGCGCTGCTACATGGAAGCGCGCCAGCAAAGCGAAGTGGACGATTTGAAGCGCGCGGTTCACGACCTTATCCCCGACGGTCAGGTCGCCACGCACTAACCAATGCCAACGCCCCTCCTTTTGCCCCTCCCGTCCGGTTCGGCCAGTCCGTCCCCGTCCCCGTCGCCCAGTAGTCCGCCCGCGCTTGCAAACGTGCTGCCAAACGCGACCCACGAGGCGGCGACCTCGTTTGTCGATGAGTTGTTCGAGCGGACGCCGCTCCACCACTTGCCGTTTCAGACCGCGCTGAAAACCGGCTTCGCCGTCGTTCTTTTGCTCGCCCTGTTTTGGTTTGTGCGAATGGCGTTTTCCCGCTTAATTCGACGCGCAGCGGGTCAGGCAATCGCCCGCGAGGAACGCTTGGGCAACTTGGCGCAGGCCGCCCGTATACTAACGCTGGCGGGTCTTATGCAAAGCATCGTTTTGTATACGGTCGGCTTCGTGTTTATCGTTGCCGTATTGAGCACGCTGAGCTTTGACCTGACCGGCCTGATTGGCGCGGCGGGCGTCGCGGGGGTTGCGGTCGGGTTCGGGGCGCAGAAGATCGTCAAGGACGGCCTCACGGGCGCGTTCCTGCTTTTGGAAGATCAGTACGCGGTCGGCGATTATGTGACGATTGGAAGCGTGACGGGAACCGTAGAAGACATCGCACTTCGCACGACCCGTATCCGCGACGACGAGGGCAAGCTGTGGATTTTGAGCAACGGCGACGTGGCGCTGGTTTGCAACCAGTCCCGCGCACCCGTCAGCGGCTCGTTCGACATTGGAATTGCCGCGAGCGCCGATCTTGCCCACGTTTCCGATGTTTTGGAAAAAGCGTTCGCCCAAACGCCCGAAACCTTGCCGCTCGCCGAACCGCCCAAAATCAACGGCGTGTCTGCAATTGAGGCCGCGAAAACGACCATCAAAATCACCTACAAAGCCCAAACCGGCACGCGCCCGCAAACGCTCGCCCCGCGCCTGCGCGAAATCGCTCTGAACGCTTTGCACCAAGCCGAAATCTCGCTGGCATAGCGGGATTGCCTCAATTTTCGCGGGCGATTAAATCCGCGACGATTTGCCCGGACAAAAGCGACGGCGGTACGCCCGGGCCGGGCACGGTCAGCTGCCCGGCATAATACAAGTTTTTGACCTTTTTGGATTTGAGACGGGGCTTCCAAAAAGCGGTTTGCTTCAGCGTGTTGGCGAGACCGTAAGCATTGCCTTTGTACGAAAAATAGTCCGCTTCAAAATCCTTGACGGCATACGACCGCTTAACGACGACCGATGATTTGATGTCTTGGTTCGTCAGTTTTTCCAGCCGCGCCATCATTACGTCGTAGTATTTTTCGCGGGTGGGTTCGTCGTCGGGCAAACCGGGCGCGATGGGCATAAGCAGAAACAGGTTTTCACAGCCATCGGGCGCGACGGTCGGGTCGGTTTGCGATGGACACGAGGCGTAGAACAGCGGGCGCGTCGGCCACTTTGGCGTGTCGTATATTTCGCGGGCATGATCGTCCAAACCCTCGTCGAAGAACAAATTGTGGTGACGTAGGTTGGCGAGTTTCCTGTTCACGCCCAAATAGAAAAGCAGCGACGACGGCGAAAGCGTGCGCTTGTCCCAATACGCCTCGTCGTAATCGCGGGCTTGGGCGGGCAGCAGATTTTGCTCTATGTGGTGATAATCGCCCGCGCCGATAACGAAATCAGCGAGCAAAACGTCGCCGCTCGCAATTCGGACGCCGTCTGCGTTTCCGTTTGCGTTCAGCAAAATTGCACGGGCCTCGGTATTTGGGCGTAAATCGACGCCTAAACTTTCGGCGAGGACGACCATGCCGTCCACGATTTTTCGCATTCCGCCGCGCGGATACCACGTTCCCAAAACCAAGTCGGCGTGGTTCATTAAGGAATACATCGCCGGGATTTCGCGGGCCGTGCCGCCCAAAAATAAGACGGGAAATTCCAAGATTTGCTGTAATTGCGGGTTCTTGAAATACGCCTGCACGTGCGTGCGCGTCGATTGGAGCATTTGCAGCCGAAACGCTTCCTTAACTAAGCGCACGTCGGTAAACTCGGTGATAGATAGCGAAGGCCGCTTGACGTAATCGCCCATGCCGACCCGGTATTTGTATTCTGCTTCGCGTAGAAAGGCCCGAAGTTTGGGCACGCTTCCCGGTTCCAATCGCTCGAATAAGGCTTCGAGTTCCGGCATTTGGGCAGGCACATCGACGGCATCGTTTAGGCCGAAAAACACGCGGTATGACGGGTCAAGGCGTACCAAGTCGTAGTAATCGGACGGCATTTTGTCGAACCGGGCGAAGAACTCCTCGAACACGTCGGGCATCCAGTACCACGACGGCCCCATGTCGAACCGAAATCTGTCCGTTTCCCAAACCCGCGCCCGTCCGCCAATTTGATCGTTCTTTTCCAACACGGTTACGGAAAAACCCGCTCGCGCCAAGCAGCAAGCCGATGCCAGCCCCGCGAACCCCGACCCGATAATCACGACACGTTGCGTCAAAACAACCGCTTTCTAAAAATTCGCTTTTACGAAACCGGCGGAACCGTTCCCACGGACGCGGGCTTCTTTTTGTCGCCGAACAACGACCGGATAAACGCGAAGAACAATCCCATCAACAGGGCAAAAACCGCCCCGACAACCATATTTTGCGCCTTCTTGGGGCGAACCGGCGCGGGTTCGATAACCGCGCGGTCACGCACTAAATCAGCACTGCCACGCCGGAGGGCATAGCCGGACGCAAGCGTGTTTGCGCCGTCAGCGGCGGCGTCAGGGCGCAAAGCCTCGACAATGAGTGTGCCGCTTGCCCGGATGGCGTAATCACAACGGCAACGTGCGAGGCGGGCGGGAAAATCAGTTTACCGTTTTCCATCGGCGGGTCGATCAACTGCTTTCCCATTCGGTCAAGCACGGCAATCTCGGCTGCCGGTTCGCTGCCGGACGGAAACGAAACGATGGCGCGGGATTGGTAGGTCGGCGGCGTGAAAAGTGTCAACAAAAAACAAAGCAGCAAAACGATAAAGAACGTCCAAAGCACAACGCGCTTGTACCGAATGAAGAACACCGAATCCATGCCGCGCCCCTTCCCCGCGCCGACCAATTCGCAGGCGCGTTTTAGTGTACCGCGCCCGGTTCGGAAAGCGCGCTTAGCGGTCGTCGGGCGTGCCTTTGGCGGGTGCGCGAAGCAGGGCGATAAATTCGGGAACTGTGGCGACAAGCCCTTTTGCGTGCCGCTGCACTTCGGCATCGGTTAGTTTCATCGGGCGTTTTTTGTCGTCGAGGACGCGCACCAGTTTCCCGTCAGCGTTCCAGTAAAAGCGTTTTTGGTCGATCTGCGTGACCTTCCCGCTCAATTGCCTGTCATATTTGTAATCGGTGTCCAGCACGAAAATCGGCTTATTGTTTTGCAGGTAAAACTCGCTGCTTCCCTTGCCTTCTTCGCCGAAATACCGGGCCGTCATTTTGACGAATGTGTTTCCGTCGAACCAACCGGTCAAAACACCGCCCTCGGTGGACTGGCCCACGAGGTTGCGCTCGACTTTGCGGTACGATTTTTCCCGCGTGTCGGCGGCATTGACTTGGGCACGTATCCGCGCGAGCGTTTGCGCCTCGCTTTTGGCGGGCGGGTCGGCGTAAAGTGGCGCGACAACCATCGCCGCAAACAAAAACGCCCCGGCGGAACCACTAAATGCGCGTTTCGTTTTCATGGTTTGGTTGTACCCGCGCGAGGATGGAAGTAATTTCGGCAAAGCGCAGTTTGGAGCAAACGGCGTCCGCGCCCGCGCGGCGCAGCGCGTCGTTTCCCGCTACGTGCGACGAAACAGCGACGACAAACGGCGTGTTGGGACGCGCTTTGATTTCACGAACGAGCGCGTCGCCTTTGCCGTCGTCCAAGTCATAGTCCACCAAAACCGCATCAAAGGTTTCGGATTGCAGCGCGGCGCGGGCTTCTGCAAGGCTTGGGGCGACGCGAACGGTATGGCTGCCAAGAAACTCTTTGACGACGATTTGGGCGAACGGTGCGTGGTTTTCGACGAACAGGATGTTCAAATCACCTCTAAGCCGTCGCGGTCGGGAAGTGCGGGATACGGGGCGTGCGGCTCGGCTTGATACCAAAAGGCGACGCTTGCGATGTCGTCCTGCAAGGGCAGATACCGGCCTTTGCTGCGCCAACCGAGGGCCTGAATGGTGACGCGCAGGTTTTCCTGAAAGCGAACGGGATCAAGCACGTGCCAGCGGTACATACCGAAGCGCGTTTGCGAGCGATATACGCCGTCGGGCCGAATAACTTGTGGCAGGCCCGCATACGGGGTCGAAAACTCTTGGTACTGCTTGGTTTCCTTGTTTTCAAAGTTGTACGAGCCGCAGAAGTAGTCTTCCGTGCCCGTGCCGCAAATGGTCGGATACTCTTGGTCGCCGTCCATGAAGAACTTGATTTCGCCCTCGCCCCACCAGCCCGTGTTGTTGACGCCCCACGCCATGTACGTGCCGACGTAGTGCCCCTGCCCGGCTACGCCGTCTAAAATCGTGTAGTCCGTTTTGTACGGCAGCGGGTTCGTGCGCCGAAATTGGGCATGGAGATAGGCGGCGTCTTCGGGGATTTCGGTCAGCGTATAGTTGACTTGGTAATACAAAACCATCGAATCGTAGCCGATGTTTTCCATCGTAATCCGGCACTTTTTGCGGAACGGCATTTCCCAGTAGCAGTTAAAGGCCGAACCGGGATTGACGCAGACCGGCATCGACACGACCGGCGCGAACTGCCCCCAGCCCATGCAGAAAAAATCGCCGACCGGGCACTCGATGGACGGAGCTTCCTCGTCGTCCCAATAAAAGCGGAGAATGGAATAGCGCCAGTTGCCGGTCGGTGTCATCCAGATTTGCTGAATCGCCCCCGGCCCGTCGATTTCGCCAATCGTGAACGTTTCGCCCGGCTCGATGCGCACCGACGGCGAAATTTTCCAGCCGACACCCAAATCCCGCGCGGCCATTGCGCCCGTGCCTTCGGTGGCGCGGCCCCCGCCGCCTTTTTCGCCGTTGAAGTTTTCCGGTGACAGCGACCGGCTTTGCGCGTTCGACAGCCGCGAAAGGCTGCCCAGCGACAGTTGTAATCCGTTATACATGGGGTACGGTTTGGCGGGCTTGGTGGGTTTTCCTTCAAGACGGCAGTTTGTGATGTGGGTTGTTTGCACACGGGTTAAAACCCACGTCTGCGTGACCGTTCGCGCCGAGACGCGAAGGCCGGTTGTCCTTTGGACAAGCAGAACGGATTCGTGCGGGGCGTTCGATTGTACCGCAAATGTAACGGAGTGGATATTTCCCCAAAGCTCCCAATTATCGTTGTCCGAAGGACAATCGGCGTTTGAGCCTCGGCGAAAACGTCACTCAGACGTGGGTTTTAACCCGCGTGCAAAATGCGCACTTAACCGAGGTAACGTCTTCGCAAGCGGGCTTGCGTGGTACAATTTTTGTATGCCTTCCGCTTTTTCGCCCGCCCCGCCCGTTGAAAACGTACAAAAAACCACCCTGCCTAACGGCATTCGCATTGTCACCGAAAGCGTCCCGACGGTCGAGTCTATCTCGCTTGGAATTTGGGTTGCGACCGGGGCGCGCTTCGAGGAACCGGCCCGGCGCGGCATTTCGCATTTTTTGGAACATATGCTGTTCAAGGGCACGGAAAAACGCCCGACCGCCAAGCAAATCGCCGACGAAATGGATATGGTCGGCGGCTATCTGAACGCTTTTACCGACAAGGAATACACCTGCTACTACGCCCGAATGCTCGCCGAGCATCTGCCCTTAGGCGTAGATATTTTGGCCGATATGTACGCCCATTCGCGCTTTGACGAGGACGAAACCGCCCGCGAGCGCAAAGTCGTTTTGGAAGAAATCAAGCGCCGCGACGACGACCCCGACGATTTGGTGCATGACTTGTTCGCGCAGGTTTTGTATCCCGGCCACCCGCTCGGTTTGCCGGTTATTGGCAGCGCGGATGTCGTCGCTGCTTTGACGCCGCAAAATTTGCGCGATTACATGGCGTGGCATTACGGGCCGAACTCGGTCGTTATCTCGGCGGCGGGGAAACTGGAACACAGCCAAGTCGTGGATTTGGTTGCCGCCGCGCTGGGCGATTTGACCGGCGATTCGGACGCGCAGCCCGACGATGCGGCGCAGACAAGCGCGGGCGTTTTGCATTATTCGCGCCCGACCGAACAGGTCAATTTTTGTATCGGGACGCGCGGCGTATCGCAAAACGACGACGACAAATACCCGCTTGCCTTGCTTGACAGCGTTTTGGGCGGTTCGATGGGATCGCGCTTGTTTCAGGAAATCCGTGAAAAGCGCGGCTTGGCCTATTCGGTCGGATCGTACATGGCGACGCACCGCGAAGGCGGCTACTTTACCGCCTTTGGCGGAACGTCGCCGGACACCTACGAGGAATGTTTGGACTTGGTGCGCGAAGAGTTCGCCAAAGCACGCACGAGCGGTGTGTCCGATTTGGAACTGACGCGGGCCAAAAACCAATTCCGGGGCAGCATCGTCATGGGGCAGGAATCCATGTCGGCCCGCATGAACCGCATGGGCAAATCCGAGGTCAATTTCGGGCGCGTCGTGCCGCTGACCGAAGTCGTCGCTAAAATTGACGCCGTTTCCGTCAAGGATGTGCAGCGCATCGCCGAGATGATTTTCCCGAGCGACGCGGACGCTTTGACGATTGCCGCCGTCGGCCCCTTCGACGACGCCCACAAAAACTTGGTTTCCAGCGCGGATGCCGAAGGCGAAGACGGCGACGACGAAACGGACGCCGAGTATTGATGGCGGAAAATGATGCGCGCCCTATTCGCGTTGTTGTCGCGGGCGCGAAGGGGCGCATGGGCATCGAAACAGTGCGGGCCGTTGAGGGCGCGGCGCAAAGCGCGGGCGACATAGAACTCGTCGGCACGACGGGGCGCGGCGACGATTTAAACCGCGTTCTTGTCGAACTGCGGCCCGACGTTTTGGTAGACTTCACGCTTCCCGAAGTCGTGATGCCTAATATCCGCACCGCACTTGCCGCCCGCGTCGTTCCCCTTGTCGGCGCGACCGGCTTGTCAACTGCCGATTTGGACGAAATCGCGCGGCTGTGCGAAACGCACCAAACGGCCTGCCTTGTCGCGCCGAATTTCGCTATCGGGGCCGTGCTTATGATGCAGTTCGCGCAAGCCGCCGCCCGTTACATGCCCGACGCCGAAATCATCGAGATGCACCACGAGCGCAAAAAAGACGCGCCGTCGGGAACCGCGCAAAAAACCGCGCAGTTAATCGCGCAGGCTCGAACGCAGGCCGCCATCGGCGACGCGCCCGGAGCGTTTGAAACCGCGACGGGGGCGCGGGGCGGGCGCGTGGACGAGGTTCCCGTGCATTCCGTTCGGCTGCCCGGTTTCGTCGCCTCGCAGGAAGTGATTTTCGGCGCGCCCGGTCAGCGGCTCGTGTTGCGCCACGATTCCATCGACCGCGCCTCGTTCATGCCCGGCGTTTTGCTCGCTGTTCGCCGCGCCAAAGAAATGCGCGGCTTGGTATACGGGCTGGAAAACCTGCTCACATAACGTTTTATGTCCCTGCCCGCTTCCCAAACACCAAACCCGCAAACTGCGCCCGAAGGACGCGGGCCGGGTAAAGCGCGGCGCGTGATGGGAACTCGCATCGCGCAAAAAATCCTCTTAGGCTACGTTTTGCCGCTTGCCGTGCTTCTGATGGCGGGAATCGTTTTGCCGTTTTTGCTGTGGGCGTTTTTGGGCCGCGCAATGGACGATTATTCCAACCGCGCCCAGTTCGCCAAACAGGCTGTGCAGCTCAGTAAAGCCGCGCAGGACACGCTCGAACCTGCGCGCGTCTACTTGCGCTACCACGACGAAAAATCCAACGAAACGTTTGCGGTCGCCCGCGACGAGTTTCGCTACGCCACCCGCGAAGTCCGGGGCTACGCGCAAGAACAAGACGAACTGCGCGGCGAAAAAGCCTTGCTCGATGCGGTTAACGATTCCAACGAAATATATAACAAATGGCTGCGCGAAACCGTGCTGCCCCCGCTGCGGCAGTTGGAGCGGCAGCAGGAAAACCGAGAGCCGCAGTTTTCGCAAGACGAATCGGAGCGGCTCGCCCGTCGTGTGGCCGACGATTTCAAACCGGTCGCCGTCCAGCTCGACGCTTTAGTGGCCCAAGCGAAAAGCTACCGCGACCGGCAGGAACGCACCGCCCACGCCCTTGATTTGGTGCGTCATATCACAAGTATCGTTATTCCTATCGGGGCCGCGCTGGCCGCTCTGCTTATCGCCCGCGTCCTTGCCCTCGGCATCGTCCGACCTTTGCAGGAGCTGCGCCGCGCGACTGAAGATTTGGAATCGGGCAGCGCAAACCGCCTGCTGATGGGCGTGGGCGGATTGCTTTCCGCCGACGAACCCGCCGACGATGAAATAGGCGACTTGCAGCGCGCTTTTAAGCGCATGGCCCGCACCATTCGCCAGCGTGAAGCCGTTCTCCGGGCGCAAAACGAGGCCGTCGCCGCGCTCAATCGGCGCGTCGAGGCCGTGCTGAACTCCACCAACGACGGCATCATGCTCCTTGATCGGGGCGGCGGTTTTTCCCTTGTCAACGAACGCTTCGCCCATTTGTTCGGGCTTGATATGGACGAACTTTTAGACCATACGTTCGCCCAAGCCGGAACCCTGCTTTTGTCCCGGTTCCGCAACAAAGTGCTGGTGCGACGGCGCTTGCAGGAAATCATCGACGACCCGGAAGCGGTTGCCGATGACACGTTCGATATTGTCGAGCCGCTGCATCGAACGCTCCGCATCTATTCCGCGCCCGTGCGCGGCGAGGCCCATTTGGGCAGCGACAAAAACACGGGCGAACTGTTGGGCCGCATCTTCGTGTTCCGCGACGTGACCCGCGAAACGACGGTTGACCGCATGAAAACCGAGTTCGTGTCCACGGTTTCGCATGAACTAAGAACTCCGCTGACCGCGATTAAAGGCTATGTGGACTTGATGGTCGGGGGACAAACCGGCGCGCTCAACGAAATCCAGTCCGAATTTTTGACGATGGTGCAGTCGTCCACGCAGCGATTGACGGCCCTTATCAACGATATGCTGGACATTTCGCGCATTGAGTCAGGGCGCATCGAAGTCAAGCAGGAAGAAATCGATTATTTGCCGGTCGTGCAGCAAACCATCCGCATGATGGGCCGCGAAGCCGACGCCCGCCAAATCAATTTGGGCGTACAAGTCGTCGGCGGAACACAGAATCGAAATTTCGCCCGCGTCAATGGTGACGCCGACCGGATTACGCAAGTTCTCGTCAATCTGCTATCCAATGGGCTTAAGTACACACCCAATGGGGGGAGTGTGACCGTCGTTATCGAGTGGGAAGAAAACTTCGTCACAACGTGCGTGGTCGATACGGGCATCGGTTTGTCCTCCGACGATCAAAAACGGCTGTTCCAAAAGTTTTTCCGGGCCGACAACTCGACGACGCGCGAGGTCGGCGGCACGGGCTTGGGTCTTGCAATTACCAAAGCGATTTTGGAAAAACTCAACGGCAGCGTGTGGGTCGAATCGCAGCCGGGCAAGGGCAGCAAATTTTTCTTTACGCTCCCCACCGCCGACCCGCTTCCCGCCCGCACATGGGGCACGGGAAACACCATCGGTAAAACGGATGGAGCGCAAAACGGCGCGGCAACGAGTAGCTCCGCTCTGCCCACCGCCTATGCAAGCGTCGCGCCGCCCGCGAACCAATGCCTAATACTCAGCGTGGACGGCGACGTGTCCGTTTTGCACCGTTTGGGCCACGAAATGCGCCGCCGAGGCTTTGTGACCGCAAGCGCGGCGACCCCCTCCGAAGCATTGCGTCGCGCCCGGGGATTGCGCCCCGATGTGATTACCCTTGATCCGCTCACGCCCGGCATCGACGGGTTCGCCGTGCTGAAACAGCTGCGAAACGATCCGAAAACCGCGTCTACTCCGGTTGCCCTTTTTAGTTTGCGTCTTGTCGGTGGGCGCACGGAAACCGAAACGGGGCACGCCTTTGCCCCCCGCTATGATTTGAACGCCGCGACCCTTGCGCCGTTTTTGGAATCCGCTTTGCGAAAACGTGCGGATGAGGCCGGGGGCGAAACCGAACCACAGCCCGTTTTCCTCGTTATTGCGGAGGGCGAAACTCGGCGCGCGCTGCAGTCCCTTATCCGTAAATCCCACCCCGAAGTACAATTACTAATTGCACCCTCGACGGAAAAATCCGACAAAGTTTTGGGTTCGCTGTGGCCGGATCTGGTGGTAATCGATCTGCAAAGCGCAGCGGGTGGCGAAGCGGGAACGTGGCTTGCGCGGCTCAAGCGGCGCAGGCCGGGCGCGTTCTTGCCCGTCCTTATTTTAACCGATGCGCCCCTTGCGGACGGGAATGTGGTACACGATATTACGCCGTTTGGGACGGAGCCGCTGCCGCTTCACCTAATCAGCGATGTGCTGACCGAACTCTTGGTGCGTTATCGCGTCGAAACCACGCCGCCGGGCGAAATCCCCGAAGCCGTGTGCCTCGACAGCGGCGCAAAATAGAAATTATGAAAACTTACCATGTGGCCCTTGCCGGTGCGACCGGCGCGGTCGGAACCGAATTTATTCAGCTTTTAGAAGCGCGCAATTTTCCGATTGCGTCCTTGCGCCTTTTGGCATCGCCGCGCTCGGCGGGAAAAACCCTGCCGTTTAAGGGCGAGGAATTGCCGATTGAGGTTTTGAGCGAAGACACGCTCAAAGGGACGGACATTGCGTTTTTTTCCGCTGGCGGCGCGCAGTCCAAACAATTTGCGCCAATCGCGGCGCAAAACGGGGCGGTCGTGATTGATAACTCGTCCGCGTTTCGGATGGACGAAAACGTGCCGCTCGTCGTGCCCGAAGTCAACCCGGACGACGCCATAGCGCACAAGGGCATTATCGCCAATCCGAACTGTTCGACCATTATTTTGCTGATGGCGCTCGCACCGTTGCACCGGCTTGCGCCCGTGCGCCGCGTCGTCGTGTCCACGTATCAAGCGGCGTCGGGCGCGGGCGCGCAGGCCATGCGCGAACTCGAAACCCAAAGCCAAGCCGTTTTGCAAAATACGCCCGTCGTCAAGGAGATTTTCCCGCATCAAATCGCCTTTAATTTGTTTTCGCACAACACGAAAATCGGCGCGCACGGCTACAATGAAGAAGAAATGAAAATGGTCAACGAAACCCGGAAAATTCTCCATTTGCCCAATCTTGCCGTCACCGCGACGTGCGTGCGCGTCCCGGTCGCCCGCGCCCACAGCGAAAGTATCAACATCGAATTTGACGGCCCACGCCCCACCCTTGACGCAGCCCGCGAAGCCCTCGCCAATTTTCCCGGCGTTCAAGTGGTGGACGACCGCGAAAACAATGTATTCCCCATGCCGCTCGACGCTTCGGGGCAAAACAACGTTTTGGTGGGCCGGTTGCGCGACGATTTGTCGTGTTTCTCCGCGATTGACTTATTCGTATCCGGCGACCAAATTTTGAAGGGGGCTGCCTTGAACGGCCTGCAAATCGCCGAGCTGCTCCACAAACGAAACGCGGTCAAACAAATGCAAGGAGCGACACTTTGATGCGCGGACAAGCCGCCCGGTTCGGGCACGTGATTACGGCGATGGTGACGCCCTTTGACGCGAACAACGAAGTTGACCTTCCGCGCGCCCAAGCACTGTGCAAATACCTGTGCGAAAACGGCAGCGACGCGCTGGTTATCAACGGCACGACCGGCGAATCCCCGACCACGACAACTGAGGAAAAATTGGAGATGGTTCGGGCCGCCGTGAAAGCCGTTGGGGCCGAAAAAGTGATCGCGGGCGTGGGCGGCAACAACACCGTCGAGGTTGCGCATCTCGCCAAAGCGTCGAAAGAAGCCGGGGCGGGGGCGTTCCTTGCGGTCGCGCCGTATTACAATAAGCCATCGCAGGAAGGGCTGTACCGACATTTTCGCTCCGTCGCGGACGCCACCGATTTGCCCGTGATTTTGTACAACGTGCCGGGCCGCACAATTACCAACATCGACGCATCCACGACCGCCCGCTTGGCGCACGACGCGCCGACCATCATCGGAACCAAAGAAGCGTCAGCAAATTTGGCACAGGTCGCCGAAATCGCCCGCACGACGCCGGACGATTTTCTCATCTATTCCGGCGACGATGGCACGATTTTGCCGACGCTTGCCGTCGGGGGCGCGGGCGTGATTTCGGTCGTGTCGCATCTTATCGGGCCGGACTTGGCGCAACTGCACCGCGCATGGTTTAGTGGCGACCGGGAAACCGCGCTGTCCTTGTTCTTGAAAACGCTGCCGATAACGCGCGCCATTTTTTCCGCCCCGTCGCCATCGCCGCTCAAATGGGCGATGGAGCAGGTTGGGCAGGCCGTGGGAGGGGTTCGCTTGCCGCTTGTCGAATTGACCGCAAGCGAGCAGGAAGGCGTCGCCCGCGCGCTGCGCGACTACGGCTTGCCCGTGCCCGTTTTGTAATTCTGTCCCCGTCCGTTGGGCGGGTAAAAAGGAACTTTGTTATGCTGTCCGCCCGTGTTTCTTTGAACCCGCCCAAACCGGTCAATTATGCGCGTTGGGCGCGAACGGCATGGCTTATCGCCGTGTGCGTTTTTATCGCGGCGTTCTTTTTTCCCATTCGGTCGTCGCTGGTGCGCGGCGGCATCGTCACGCTCGGCTTGTTCGTGTGGGCGGGCGCGCTGTTTCTGTTTTGGAAACGGCTTCCCGTGCGCGTTCTTTGTTTGTCTCTCGCGCTCGCGCCCCTGCTGCTTTTGTTCGTTCCCGACCGGCCCATTCATACGCAAGACCTGCGGAGCGGCTACGTCGCCGCGCTGCAAAACTACGAAAACACGCCCTACGTGTGGGGCGGCGAAACCACGACGGGCATCGACTGTTCGGGGTTGACGCGGGCCGCGCTGTGTGTCGCCGAACTGCGGCAAGGCGTCCGCACCTCAAATATGGCCCTTTTGCGCAAATCCGCCTCGCTGTGGTGGAACGACGGCTCGGCAAGCGATTTGGCGGCTGGGTATCAAGGCCGAACGCTGCTGCTTGGCAAAACCAAAAGCCTGAATACCGCCGATTATTCCGTTTTGCTTCCCGGCGACCTTGCCGTGACCGCCGACGGTTTGCACGTTTTAGCTTATGAGGGCAACAAAACGTGGATTGAGGCCGACCCGACACCGGGAAAAGTCGTGCGCGTCACACTCCCCTCGGAAGACCATTTTTTCAATATGCACATGACATTGGTGCGCTGGCGCGTTTTGGAAAATGCGAACGCAGCGGGGAATTAGCGTCAGTTTAGCCGTTTAGGTCAGGGACATGAACGTCCCTGCCTAAGCCC
>CAXTBP010000138.1:0-14277 GCA_964241985.1 uncultured Armatimonadaceae bacterium
GTTTCACGACCAGCAAACGCGATTGATGCCCGCCCGCGCATTGGAAACGATGCACGCCGGTTTACGCCACACACGCGGCGCGGCAGCGGCCATTGCTTCGCTTGAAGCCGAAAGCGTGGTATTTGCAGGCGTCGGCAATATCCAAGCCGCTTTGATCACCTCCGAAGGGATGCACGGAATGGCTTCGTTCAACGGAACCGTGGGGCATCAGGCGCACAAATTTGCCGATATGCCGTATCCGTTTTCGTGCGAGACGCTTCTGGTAATGGCCTCCGATGGCTTGACGACGCAGTGGCGGCTCGACAGCTACCCCGGCATATTCAGCCGCCATCCGGCCTTGATTGCGGCCCTGCTGCTGCGCGATTTTTGTCGCGGGCGTGACGATGCCACCGTTCTGGTGGCCCGACTGGGCGAACCTGCATCGGAAGCGAAATCGCAAGAAACACTATGAACCGCGCCGCAATAGCCACAAACGACAAAGAAACTCTTTTGCTTATTATGCCGCTTCTTCACGAGCAGGACGTGGTTTCGGCCCGGCAGCGCGCACGCGAAATCGCCGAATTGTTCGGTTTTGACCGACAAGACCAAAGCCGATTCACGACTGCCGTTTCGGAGATCGCTCGCAATGCATACGAATATGCAAGCGGAGGCAAAATCGCGTTTTTCGCGGTAAGCAATGGCAAAAGCGCACTATCCCTTGCGCTACTCGCCCGTATTTCCGACACCGGCCCGGGCATCGCCAATCTTAACGAAATACTCGGCGGCAGCTACGTTTCCAAAACGGGCATGGGTTTAGGGATCACGGGCGCGCGACGGCTTTGCGACCGTTTCGACATAAAAAGCAGCCCCGGACAAGGAACCGTGGTTGATCTGGAAAAAAACGCGCCGCGTCGCGGTTTGGGCAAAACGCCGCTGGATACCACAACCCTTCTTGATAAAATCGCCGGTTTGACCCCGCGCAATCCGTTTGCCGAGGTGCGCCAGCAAAATCAGGAACTGTTGCATACCTTAAATGAATTGCAGTCACGGCAAACGGAGCTGGATCAACTGAATCGCGAACTATCGGACACGAACCGGGGCGTTATGGCTTTATACGCCGAACTCGATGAAAAGGCAAAAGAGCTGCAAAATGCCTCGGATATGAAAACGCGCTTTTTATCCGACATGAGCCATGAGTTTCGCACGCCGCTCAATTCGATTATGGGTTTGGCCCGACTGCTTTTGGAACACGCGGACGGGCCGCTCGTTCCCGAACAGGAAAAGCAGATTACTTTTATTCACCGGTCGGCGCAAACGCTATCGGAAATCGTGAACGATTTACTGGATACGGCAAAAATCGAAGCGGGCAAAATTACGGTTCAGCCGGAAACGGTCATTATCGACGACCTGTTCAGCGCATTGCGCGGCGTTTTTCGGCCTTTGGTCGGCAACGGAACCGACTTGGGGGCCGTGTCGCTTTTTTTTGAGCCTACGTTCGACCTGCCGCCCCTTTTCACGGATGAAAGCAAAGTGGCTCAGATTTTACGTAATCTTATTTCCAACGCACTCAAATTTACGTCGCAGGGCAGCGTCCGGGTTTCCGCGACAATGGAGCTGGAGGCAGACGCCGCCAAAGCGCAGGTTCGGTTTGCGGTTGCCGACACCGGCATCGGCATCGCGCCCGCCGACATCGACCGTATTTTTGACGCTTTCGCCCAGGTGGACGGGGCCGCGCAGCGCAATATCAAAGGAACGGGTTTAGGCCTGCCCTTGTGCCGAAAACTCGCCGAGATATTAGGAGGCCACGTTTGGGTAGAAAGTACTATCGGAGTTGGATCAACATTTGTCCTCCGCCTTCCCGTTCGCTACGCGCCCGTTTCCGCCGACTTGAACGGCGGCATTATCCATGGCTAAACCTGTAGCGGCTTCCCCGCTTACCATTCTAAATGTCAATGACGATGAAGCTACCCGCTACGTCGTCACGCGCATTTTGCAGCGGAACGGCTATTTGGTGGAAGAAGCAAAAACGGGCGAAGAAGCCCTTCGCTTCGTGCAGGCCGCACCGGATAAAGCGTCCCTTGTGGTGCTGGATGTAAATTTGCCCGATATTAATGGCATTGAAGTGTGCCGCCGTATCAAAGAAGATCCAGCGACCGCTTCGCTGCCCGTCCTGCATTTGTCGGCAACGAGCGTTGGAACCGAAGACCGTGCCAAAGGACTTGAAAGCGGCGCGGACGGTTATCTCATTCAGCCCGTCGAGCCACCGGTATTGACAGCGACGATCAAAGCGCTCCTTCGCCTGAGTCTGGCCGAATCGCGTGCCCGTGATGCCGCCCAATCGTGGGAAGCCGTTTTCGCCGCTATTGGCGACGGCGTGTGTTTGGTAAACGTCGGCGGTAAAATCACGCGCTGCAATCCGGCTATGGTGCACCTTTTGAATAAACCCGAAACCTATTTAAAAGGACACTCATGGGAGACGGCGATGAACGAAGCGTTTCCCGACACCGATTTTTCCTATAACAATAACGACTCGCTTGAAAAACGTATCGTGCGTGAAATCCGCACCGGGCCGCCCGAAAAGTTAGGACGCTGGCTGCGTGTAAGCATTGAAGCCTTGAAACCCGCT
This sequence comes from uncultured Armatimonadaceae bacterium, assembly GCA_964241985.1. Taxonomy (GTDB): domain Bacteria; phylum Armatimonadota; class Armatimonadia; order Armatimonadales; family Armatimonadaceae; genus CAXTBP01. The sequence goes on from CAXTBP010000138.1 coordinate 2,606, forward strand.
ATGGGGAAAAGCAGCGAAAGCGACGGAACCGTGCACATCGTATCCGATATTACCGAAAGTAAGGAAGCCGTTTTACGGCAGCGTGTCTTGTTGCGCGATATTTTGGCAAGCGTAACCGAAGGCAGCTTACATTTGTGCCTATCCCCCGCTGACTTGCCCATCCCTTTGGCCGCAGTAGGAGAGCCGGTTGGATTAATACACCAAACCGTGCGTAAACTGCGCTTCCTTGTTCGGAAAGCAAGTACGGCTCTGGGTTTTTCGGATGAACGGGAGCAGAATTTAGAAACGGCGGTTGGCGAAGCGGCAATGAACGCCGTGGTTCACGCGAAAAAAGATGCCCCGGCAGGAACTGTTAAAGGCAGCGGGAGTGTTTGTTCGGATGGAAAAAATACCGTGCAGGTATGGATTCAAGATGCGGGCGGTGGGATAGCTATCGAAAGTCTGCATCTTGCCACCCTTCAACGGGGCTACACCACAGCCAACACGCTGGGTCACGGATTTTGGATGATTTTACACACTTGTGACCGCGTGTGGCTTTTAACCGGCGATACCGGTACAACGGTTGTTTTGGAACAAGACCGGGAACCTACCGCGCCTGCGTGGGAACGCCATGCCCACGCATGAAATAGTGGGACTTCACCACCGGTTTTCTTGCCTATAGCTGCAGGAACTGCGAACGCGAGCAAAGCAAGATACTTGGAAACGGCTTGGGTTACTTGATAAAACGGAAGTAGTGATGCAAATTATTGGTTTTGGCGCGTCCTCGATGGCAGGCGTTGGAGATTCAGCAGGCGGGTTTTTCCGGCGACTTCAGAACGCCGCCGCTTCCCAACAACCGGATCTGACGTTCTTCAACCTTGGCGTGAGTGGAACCACGACCGCCGATATGCTTGCCCGCGCCGATGAGGTCACCGTACAGGGCAACCATCGGTTAATCGTTCTGCTCGGCTGCAATGATGTTCCACGAGCTAATGACGCCGCGCCGCACCGACGGGCAACCCTCGACTAGTACGAGCGGAACCTGCGGGCGCTCCTGCCGCGCATTAAAGGCGAGTACTCCTTATTCATTTCGTCGTTCCCCGTTTGCACGGCGCGAACCGGCGTTGCCGAGGAGACGCTTGCGACTTATATGGCGGTAGCGCGCACGGTGGCGACGGAATGCGGGTTCGTGGTTTGGGATTTGTACGGGGAATTGAAGGGTACTGACTTATTTCGCTACTGGGCAGCCGACGGGTTGCACTTCAACGACGACGGTCACGCAATGATTGCATAATGATTACATCGCGCCTCGTCTCCTTTCTACCGCTTTCACCGCTCGCCATGCAATCGCCTTGCTGATACGACGAGGGCAGGTGAACTTTCCGGTAAAAGTAGCGACAGAATAAAAACCGTATAAAAAGGAAAATAAACCAAATCATATGCGCCACTACGATGTTCTTTTGCCGCTACTGATTTCCGCTCTGCTGCTCGCAACCCAAACCGCCGTCCCCATCAGGAGCGCCCCCCTCACCAAAGCGCAGGCTCCCGACGTGACTCAGGTATCGCCTGCACAGTTCTGGATCTCCGGCATGGGGAAAGACGATGCGCCTCCGCTCCTCGGAGACATAGACGGCGATGGCCGGGCGGATGTTTTTCGCGTCGTGCCCAGCGCCCGTGGCAAAAAAACGCAGGTCATGGTGATGCGGACGTCGGCCTTCGGCAAGCCGCGCTTCCCCGAGTGGGCGTCCGCCACATTTGGCCCCCGTCCCCTCGCCTTTGCCTGCGGTTCCTTTGCCAACCGCGACGGTCGTGCCGAAGTGGCGGCGGTTATGACCAACGGCTCGCTGCAAATCGCCTACGGTTTTCAGGAACCTAAACCGACGGAAAAAAAAGATTCCGAAACCCTCGTCCCCGCCCCGACGACCGGGGGCGGCGACCGAAAACGGAAACGACGCCCCGCCGTTAGCCCTGCCCCCCTCCCCCCGAAAGCCGGTACGGCAACGCCCGAGGACGAAGACGAAAACGACGAAGATATCTCCGAGGAAGCGCCGAGCGGCGGTGACCTGCTCCCCAGAACGACGATTGCGGCAACGATACCTACTGCACTGCGCCCTGCTCTGCCGATTCGCGCTTTGCTTCCCGGTGATTTCGACGGCGAAGGGCGCCCCGACCTTCTGGTGCTGGATGCGAAGGGCGCGCTGCTTCTGCTTCAAAACGAGACGCCCATCACCCCGAACAGAAAGATGGCAGAACCACGCTTTCTTGTCCGACCTGTGAAAGGATCTTTGGAAGGAGTTCCGCGAATCGCGGCAGGCATCCTGAACGGCGTCGGAACGACATCGGGAGACCATCGCACGCGCCTCGTGTATCTGGACGCTCAGGGGCGCTTGTTTCGCGCCGTAGTCCGTTTCGACAAAAACGACGCTCCCGAACTCAGCCCCGGTGTGCCGCTCCTCAATGATGGGGATACGGTCGCCCCCACCGAACCGCTCGCGGTGGGGTATTTCTCCGCGAACGCCCCCGGAGCCACTGAGAGTTCGAAGGTGTCTGCCGATATTCTTCTGGGCAAGCGTTTACTCGTCGTCGGCGACAAGGGGAAAATACGGTTACTGCCGACGCTGCCCACGGCGGCGGACGCGACGATTTATAAAGAAACCGCGGTTTCGGTCGTCGGCGATGTAGACGGGAACGGGCGGGACGATTTGCTTTTCGTTCGGCGCGTGGAAAGCGGAATTCGCCTGAAAGAGCGCATCGTCGGCGATGATGCGATGGTCTGCTTCTTCGCCAATCTCCAGCGCGCGGATGACTCGATCCGGTCTTTTATTAGTACGGCGAACGATGGGCTACCCGATGCGTGGAAAACGGGAAAGGTGAAGCCCCACGGCTACGATCTCGCCGCGATGGGTTGCCAGGTAGGACGCCAAAGCCTGATTGTGGAAGTGCAGCGCGGCGCGGACGTGCCGGAGGCGAAAGTTCATGCCCTGATGAATGAGGCGGTTGCTTACTATGCCTCGCTGCCGACCATGAACCCGGACGGCTCGCACGGCATTTCCCTGCATATCCTCTACCGCGAACCGATTCCCGTCGCCGAACTCGAATCGACCTCCCGGCGTTATCCGTCCACGATTCGCGGCAAGGCGCGCGCCGCCTTGGCACAGAAATACCGCCTGCCCCGCTCCCGAGGTATCGCACACTGGATGCGGATAAAAAGCGATCCGGGCGGGATTGCCATCGTGATGGGGGACACGGGGCACGCCACAGCGAACGTACACACCTTTCTGCACGAACTGGGTCATCAGGTCGGGCTGGGACACGATGGGGGCTGGATGCCCCATTTCTCCCCGCTGTACCCCAGCATCATGAGCTACCACTATCACCCCGAACGGTGGGGGGAAGCGTCGCATTACTCGACCGGGCGCATGAAAAACGTCGTTTTGCGCGAAACCGCCCTGAGCGAGCATCTTCCGGTTCCGCCGTCGTATGTTGATTACCTTGCTCGCAAGCCCTACTTTTTCAGCCTGCGCCCTTCCCCCGATGGGGCCTCGGTCTGGGTGGATTGGAACCGAAACGGGAAGTTCGACACCGCCCCGGTTCGTGCCGACATCAACATGGACAAGGAGATTAGCGACGCGCTGCAAGGTGATTTCGACGATATGGCGGTCATCTCCACCTACGGACTCAGCCGCTCTCTACGCTATCTCGACAATTAATCCACCTATAATCCACATACAGAACACGCAGGCCCTGTTCCGAACCACATTCATTAAACTGGGAGGCGTGCGTTCAGGATTCCCGCGAATAGTCTGATCTGCACGATCTCTGTACGAGCAATGTCAACGAAAAAGCCGCGCCATGTAGGAGGTTCTGGCAGCATTAATACCTGATGTTGAAGCAAGCAGTCGCGTTTTTTCCATAGATTCTCCTCGGTGAGTTGCTGTGTGCAAAATCGTATATTTATGCCATCAAAGAGTATGAATAATGGCACTTTGCTAACAGAGTTGGGACTGTCCCATCAGCCTAATGTTAACCTGTTGAATAGCTGTTTACGAAACAAGCGTTTGCCCGAAAAGAATGCTCAGCTTGTTATACCCGACATTGAGATAGGTTATTCGTAGCGTATGCAGTTGTCCGTGAAAACGACGATATGATTAATAGGTAACGTTTTTTAAGGAATACGATTAGCCGTCACCTCTATATCTTTCTTTTTCCGGACCCTTAACCCCATCCCTTACCTCGCAGGCACGCTGCAAAGCCGCCCCAGTGCTGGGTAGGATATTCTCCTTGACCACATGGTTCAGGAAGGCCGCCTGATAAAGGAGGCGACTCGGTTGTTCACGCACCCCATACAGAATCAGCGTTTTGTTTGCCCTACGCAGCCGATCCGTTAGATTTTCTCTATTATGAAGCCCGGTGACGTCCAGTTCCGTCATGGGGTGCGTTTAGACCCAGCCTGTTGCCGTTGCCTAAAACTCTTCATCGGAGAAGGTTTTTTACTGCTTTCTGAATAACTGAAAATCATGAAAAGGCTCATCCTTGAGATTTCGCTCAAGGCCTTCCACGATTTTTCCGTAGAAAGCGTTGCCGCTGTCGCAGCAAAAGCGGTTCGCCAGTGGGGAGCGCTTATCGACCGAGTTGAGAACGTTTCCATCCTGCTTTGGACGGGAGATGGAAGCGAAATTCTTGAATACAAAGACAATCCGGAAGAGGAAATCGAATGGGCAAAGTGGATCGGTATTGCCAACAAGCCCCCGCACTTCTCGGGTCATCCTCACCTGCACGACCGGGGCGTCTTGTTTCGGAGTGACCCGCCCGTTTTGAACTATGGACACCTTCGCGCCCTTGTAAGCGGACTTAAAACTACGATGCGCGCGCTGACGGGAAAGCCGGTCACCATCGGAACGATTTTCGACCCCGGCCCGGAATTTGCAACCTCCCCGTTTAAGTACCAAACGCACCCTGAGATTGCGGGGGGGTACACGATGGGAGCCGGACGCTGGGTGAGCTGCGCGGCGATTTTGAAGGCAGACCCAGCAGCCTACGCCGCCTTTCCAGCGGGCATTGGGGAAGGCATGACTTTGGGAACCTTTCTGGGCGGACAAAGCCGATGCTTCCTATCTGACATGGGTTTCGACTACCTTTGGCTGTCAAACGGTTTCGGCTACTCTCTTGCCTCGTGGAGTGTGACCGGCCAGACCTTTGACGGCACGCGCTTTGATACCGAAGCCGCGCCGCAGGTCAACCAAGCAATTCTCGGCTTTTGGCGTGATTTTCGCGCCGAATGCCCGGATGTGCCCGTAGAAACGCGCGGCAGCAATCTATCGACCGGAATGGATTTGTCGTCCGATGCGTGCCCGATGCGAAATATTTATCGCGGCGGCTTCAACCTCGTCGCTCCGCCCAACTCGCCGTGGGCCGCCCTTGACGGCGATTACGGACTCGAAATCACGGGTTGGCTGTCGCACATCGCGGAACTGCCCGAAACCGGAATCTTCCCGTTCCGGTACTATATCCATGATCCGTGGTGGCTGAACAGTCCGTGGCTGGATCGCTATGGCCGCGAGCCGCACGACATTTACCTGCCGCTTTCCTGCGGGCGCATCGACGGCGACGGCAACCTGCAAACACCCAGTTCCATTTCGCTGCTCACGCTGGACGATACATATGGACAGATGCCCGACCAAGTTCCCCTTGAAGTCACGCCCCACCTCCTGCAAGCGATGGCGAATGTGCCGGACGCGCCGGGTTTGGTGACGTGGATTTACCCGTTCGACGAGTACCACGACTGGACGTTCGCATCGCCATCGCGGGCGAGCGAGGTGTTCTTCGGCGATTGGTTTATTCGTGCCGCCGTCAACGAAGGCTTTCCCGTCAACACCGTCGTATCCACGACGAATTTCCTGACGGCTCTGCGGAACCGCCCCCACCTATTCGATACCAGCATTCTAACGTGCCCCGCGCCCGACGCCGGAACCGAACTCAGCGATGCCTTGATGCGCCACGCCGAGGATGGGGGCCGCGTACTCCTTTATGGGCCGCTGCGCCATGCCGACACCAAACTTTTGACCTATTTAGGGTTATCGCTGACCGACGCGCTTTCGGGCGAACTGATATTCAAAACAAGCCTCGTGCCGGACGAACTCACGCACAGTGCGTATCCAGCCCAAATGCGTGTTCCCCCGGCGCTTTCCGGGGGCGGCGTCGAAGAAGTGGCCTTTTCCAATGCCAGTACCGTGCGGGCCGAAGTCTCGTTTGGGGCCGAGCGGCGCGTGTTCGCGGCCCTTGCGCCCTTTGCCAGAGGCGGGGCAATTGGATGGGTTCGCGGCGCGTTTTGTGAAACCATCGGCGAAAAGCATCTGCCCAAAGCCGATGACCCGCAGCAATGGTTCCATGCAGCCCGCCTGATGCGCTGGATAATGGCAGAGATGGGAATCGTGTTGCGGCTGGTCAAATCAAATGCTGCGACGGGCGATCCGGTGATTTTGGCGTCTCGGAGCCGTAACGCTTGGTTCTTTTCCGGCTTTTCGCGCTCAACATCGGTGCGGCTGAAGTGGCGGATGCCGGAGGGAATAGCCGTTCCTGTGGGATGCGACGTTGCTTTTGCCGACGGCTTGGGAGAAATGAGCCTGTCGCGTGCATGGCAGCGCGAATGCCGGGTTTTTGTGGATCAAGTGTCGGGGGCTGAAATCAGTTGCCGAGAACAGTATTCCGGCGAGATCGGCGTCACGCGCCGCCTGCGGATAACGGGCCTCATTGATGCAACCGTAACCTTTTACGCGCACCCAAATTACAAGGACGAGGCTGTCCGGTTTCAAAAGCACGACGCTTACTTGGGACTGGGAGCGGCGGTTTCAAGTCAATCAATCCGACCCGGCGTGCTGCAAGCCACAGGCGTGACGGGAGAACTTCTCATCTCATGGTAACAACTACTGCGCCTGCGACAACTATCGCGCGGCGACGGCCCCTGCGAGCGCGCGTCGGCGTTATCGCGGTTGGGCATCACGTGTATTGGGAGCAGTTTCCCGGACTTCTCGACGAAATGGAGCGCAAACGGCAATTCCTGATAGGTGAACTCCGGTCGCATAGCATGGAGATTACCGATTTTGGGATGATTGATAACGCGCAAACCGCCTACGACGCCGTGCCCAAAATGAAGGCCGCCGATATTGACGTGTTGTTCGTGGATATGGTGACCTATGCGACTTCGGCGACGTTTGGCGTAATTTGCCGTGAACTGCACGTCCCCATTGTGCTGGTCGCTGTGCAGCCGCTCAAAGCGATGGACTATGCCAACGGCACGACCTTTATGCAGCTTGTCAATGATGACTTTTGTTCCGTGCCGGAGTTTGTTGGTGTCGCCATCCGTCTTGGCCGCCGCCCGCCGCCCTGCATCTTGGGCTACGAGGTGGACGACGCGGTTTCAAAGGCCGAGATTGGGCAGTGGTGTCGCATCGCAAACGTGCTCCACGACCTGCGCCGCGCCCGCATTGGTTTGATGGGGCATGTTTTGGAAGCCATGCTCGATATGCACGTTGACCCCACGGCAGTCACGGCAGCCTTCGGATGCCATGTCGTTCTCGTTGAGCCGGACGATATTTTGGCACGGTATTTGGAAGCGGGCGACGAAGCGGTTTCGGCCAAAAAAAATGAAATCCTCGGCTTCTTTGACACCCCCGATCCGGGCAGCGACCCGATTGCAAGCAAGCTGACCGACGCCGACCTGACGACGGCAGCCAAAGCCGCCGTGGCTCTGGACGGATTGATCGTGGACAAAGCCCTTGATGGCTTGGCCTATTATTATGAAGGGCGGCCCGGCTCCGAAATCCGAACACTCGTCACGAATTTGATCGTCGGTAACTCCCTGCTCACGAGTGCGGGCTTCCCGATGTGCGGTGAGTTCGACATCAAAACGTGTATCGCCATGCTGATAATGGATCGCCTTGACATCGGCGGCAGCTTCGCCGAGTTCCACCCCGTTGATTTCAAGCGCGACAGTGTGCTGGTTGGTCACGACGGCCCGCATCACATCAACATCGCCGCCTCGCGCCCGGTTCTGCGCAGCCTGAACCGGTATCATGGAAAGCCCGGTTCCGGGGCGAGCGTTGAGTTTCAAATTCGAGAAGGGCCGATTACGATGCTCAGTATCGGCGTCCGTGCGGATGGCACGTTCAAGTTCATCATCGCCGAGGGCGAGTCGGTGCGCCGCCCCATCCCGCCCACAGGCAACACCAACACCCACGGCGTTTTTAAGCCCGACGTTCGCACCTTTTTGAAGCGCTGGGTCGCGGAAGCGCCGACGCACCATTTCGCGCTGGGGATCGGCCACCATGCCGCCGAGTTAGTCGAGATAGCAAACGCACTCGGCATAGAATACGCCGTCGTCGCTTAAAGCGTTTATTAGAAAAGGATTTATAGATGTTTGCTGCCGCACCAATCGCGCCGCCTCCCTCGGTTTCGTCCGCCTTGTCCACCCCTATGCCCGCCGCTTCGATTACCGGAAACTGGCAGTTACACATAACGTGTCCCGGTTCGCCCGACGCGACGCTTGCCGTTGCCCCACCCACCCGCGTTCGCGTCCACGACGAACGCTACGACACGCTGAAAGCTTTTGATGAAAAAGTATCGCCGTGGACGCGCGGCACGTGCTTGAAGGGTCTGATGACCTTTGAAACCACCGCACCCGATATGCTCAGAGTGGACAGTTTGCGCCTAAAAACGGGTTCGGGCGACGCCCCGCTATTGCGGGTCAGGATGGACTATCAGTTGGAGCCGCGCTGGGCCACGGTCGGTTTTCTTCCCGGAGGCAGCAAAACAAGTGGCCCCGTGTGGGCCGATTACGAGTTTGGGCGCGGACGCATCGATTCCGTGGTTCGGGACGCCGCTGGTCAAATCGTTCTGCGACAGGGTATTCCCGATAACGCGACGCCGTATCCGCCGCAGATTGCTCCGGGTGAACGCCGCTTGTTCAATCTTTGGATAAAAGGGCGGCTGGAGCGATTGACAAACGAGGTGGTTTTTCCCGTCGTTGAAACGGCTTTTCCCACATCGTCCGGCCCCGCCCCGGCGCAGAAGCGGCTGCCCAAAACATGGGCGAAGCTAACCGGGCAGCCGGGGGAAACGCTTCGCGTGCTCGCGTGGGGCGACAGTGTCACGGCGGGCGGACAAGCAAGCGATTCGACCCATTGGTATCAGGATCAGTTCGTCGCCCGTTTGCGCAAACGCTTCCCCAATGCAAAGATTACGCTGACCACGGTCGCTTGGCCGGGACGGAACTCCGGCAGTTTCCTTGCGGAGCCGCCCGGTTCCCCACATAACTTTCAGGAAAAAGTGCTGGACGCGCGCCCAGACCTTATCGTGATGGAGTTCGTCAATGACAGCGGTCTGAATTCGGCTCAAATACAGGAGCGGTACGACAGTCTTTTGACACGCTTCCGGTTCATCGGCGCGGAATGGGTTATTTTGACCCCCCATTTGGTTTGGGGGGAATGGATGGGCACGGGAACGGCAAAGGTGGAGCGTGACCCGCGCCCCTACGTCGCCGGTCTGCATGAGTTCGCGGCACGCCACGCGGAAATGCCGGGACTGGCCCTTGCGGACGCCTCCCGGCGATGGGAACATCTTGCCAAAGAGGGCCTTCCCTACGAAACACTGCTGTGCAACTGCCTGAACCACCCGGATGACCGGGGGCACACCCTTTTCACGGACGCACTTATGGAGTTGTTCGGGCAGTAGCGGCAATAGTGCTTTTTGTCGCGGGCTTCTGGTTTTTCGCGTACCACGAGCGCAAAAGCAGTTCACGGTCGGTCGGCGTCGCGGCGCGCTCCTTGTTATCCTTGTTTGACGTATGCTCGACGCTCCATCCGTCGTATTCGCGGAAAGCGTGGTAAGCCCAGTCCCAACCGTTTTCCTCGAACACGTCGATACAATCGCTCAGATATTGCTTCGCACCCGTTGCCCAGCGAATGACGCTGAACTCACCGACGTACATTTGCACGTTGTAATCGCGGGCGTAGTCCATCGCGGGTTTTACGGTTTGACGAATTTTGTCCTTGTTCCACAACTCGCCCTGAATCATGCCAGGGTAGGTAACGCCGAGGGGCGTCGTGTTAACGCCTTGATGGGTGTACGGATGCGGATCGTACACATGGATGCTGTACACAATGCCGGACACGGGAAGCGGCTCGAAAAAATTCAGCCCGGACGCCATGCCCCACGGGCCGGACTCGACGATAATGGCGTGGGCCGGGTCGATGGCGCGCACCGCTTGGGCGGTTTGCAAAGCGAGGGCGTGCCAGTCCTTGACGCCGTTCGGTATATCGCCGGTCACAGGTTCGTTGACCAGATCATAGCCCCAAATCTGTGGGTTATCTTTATAGCGCCGCGCGATTTTATTCCACACCTGCAAAAAACGGTCTTGGTAACGCTTTTCCTGCAAGATGCGGCACACATTGTTCGGGTCGCGTCCGCCGGGCGGGCTATGCAAATCAATGAGAACCAAAATACCGGCCTCGCGGCAGGCCGGAAGCAAGGCGTCCAATTTGGCTAAATTGCTGTCCAGCCAAGCGTCGTATTCGGCGTCCGTTGCCGCATACTCGCCCGCTTTGCCTTTGCTGAACCAAGCCAACTGCCAGCGGATATGATTGGCTTTCCATTCGTTTCCCAGCGTTTGCACATCACCCTTTGTCAAGCTGCCCGTGCCGACCATCGCGCCGCGTAGCCGGGGAACGGCGTGTCCGGTGTAGCGCACACCGCCTACAGGGTGGGCGGGCCGACTGCGGGCACTATATCCCAAAACCGTCACGCGCACGTTGTCAAAATTGACCCGCCCGCTGGAACTTTCCAAGCCGAGCGCAAGGCGCGCTTCGGTCGCATCGACGGGAACGGTCACGACGAAATTTAATGGTATCCAATCGTAGGTTCCCGGCTTGGCGCGGGCCTGCGGGTAGACTTTGCCCACAGGCGACGTGAGTATCAACATCGCTTTCACGCCGTTGAAGGATGCGGGCGGAACCGAAACGTCGGTCGCTTTACCCACAACTTCGATACGGATTTTCATGCCCCGCACTTTATCGAGCGGCAGCAGAAAATCCGCCGAGGTGCGGCTTTTGGGATCAGTGATGCGGCTTTCGATTTCCAGTGAACTGCCGCCCCGGTATCCCGGCCCGGTACGCACGTCCCGCCCATTTGTTTTTATCCAGCCTTTGAGCGCTTGCTTGCCTTCAAAATCGAACTTAACAATTTCTTCCGGCGAACCGGCGGCGGCGGCAGTAGCATGACCGCACACCGCGCAAATAAAAAAAGCCAGCATCAAAAATCGGTGCAGGGCAGCAGCCTGTTTTATCCGAAAAGGAGTTATCATCAGGGAAGCCTTTGCGGTTGCAGAACGCCTTCAAAGGGGCCACCGAGAGTTCCATCCACGGTCTTGCCCAGCCAGCAGCCCAGCACTTTGGCGCGGCAGGTGTCAAACGAAATAGTTTTCGACATAATTCTTTGTCTTCTACGACGCGGTTTTCACATGGCTACCGAGTTATCAGAAGAAACCCCGCCCGCTGTCACGGCACGCGAGGCAGGTGGCGAGCCTAAGCGAACCGGGACGGGGCTTCACATTTCCTATCGCTTTCCTTAAGGGGCCGTAGGCGAAAAAACGGGGATCGGCGACCACGAATAGTTCGCCGACGCTTCTTGTTTTCCCGTCG
>CAXTBP010000139.1:0-14105 GCA_964241985.1 uncultured Armatimonadaceae bacterium
GCGTAGTAGAATCGTATAAAATGGCGTCGGGATTCTGTCCGACGGGCACGGTTTGCAAAACTTGCAAGGTTTTCAAATCGAAAATCGTGACCGTGTTGTCGCCGCCGTCGCTGATGAAGCCCCGGTTCAGTTCGGGCGCGAAGGCGACGCCGTGACAGCCTTTGGTGTTTTGTATGTCGCCGACGACTTTTCCCGTGTCCGTGCTGACGACCATCACGTGCGAGCCGCGCGTGATAAACAAGCGATGGCCGACGGTATCGCAAGCCAAATAGTCCCAGCCGCCGTCGCCGCCGATGGGATAGCGGGCGATTTCATGGTAGCCGCTTGCCACCGGTGTCGGCGGCGCGGGAGCGGCGATGGCGCTGCAAACCAGTCCGGCGGCGGTTGCGGATGCAATCAATAACGATTGACCGAGCGTGGAAAAAGACAAGCCCATTGGTTTTAACCTTTCGTTGCAAACACGACGCGCGGCAGTGCGCTGGGCTTATTACACCACGCGCCATTGGGCAAAATCGGGCAAAAACCACTACCTTAAAGAACTCTAAGATGAACTCTAAGGTTTCTCAAAGGCAGGGCGCATAGCCGAACGGTATCCTGAAACCGATGCACGTTCTTATTGTGGAAGATGACCCCGCCGCCGCGCGCCTTTTGCGGCAGGCCGTAACGGAAGCGGGCTACACGCCCACCGTTGCGGGAACCGGCGACGCCGCCCTGATTGCGGCGCGGGCAACCGCTTTCGACCTCATTTTGCTGGACGTGATGCTGCCCGGAGGCCGCGACGGCTTTTCCATTTGCCGCGCGCTGCGCGCCCTTCCCGTCTCCACCCCCATTTTGATGCTAACCGCCCGCGACGCCCTCGACGACAAAGTGGCGGGCCTTGATGCCGGGGCCGACGATTATTTGGTCAAGCCCTTTCGGATCGCCGAACTTTTGGCGCGAATGCGCGCGCTGCTTCGGCGCAGCAACGTTTTTCAGAACCACCCCGCCCACATCACGGTCGCCGATATTACGCTGGACACGACGGTGCGCCAAGCCGTGCGCGGCGGCAAAACCATCGCCCTGTCGGCGACCGAGTATCGCCTTTTGGAAACCTTGATGCGGTATCACGGGCAGGTCGTGACACGCGCCGCTTTATTGGATGCGGTGTGGCAATACGATTTCAACGGCAACGCCAACGTGCTCGATGTGTACGTCAGTTATTTGCGGAGCAAAATCGACCGGGGCAAAAAGGAGCCGCTTATCCATACCGCGCGGGGCGTCGGCTACTGGTTCGGAACCAATACGGTATCGCCGTCCATTGTTTCTTTGGAAACCGAGCAGGAAGAGGCGGAGCGTTGACGAGCGCGAACGCACCATCGGAACGCCGTTATGCTGCGTAAGGCGCTAAACCGGCTGCCTCTGCGCTCCCTACGGCTGCGTTTGAGCGTCGCGTTTACTCTTCTCGTCGCCGGTTTGCTTCTAATCGCCGATGGTGGGCTTATCGGTTATGCGTATTACTCGGCCTCGCTGCGAGCGGATAGCGCATTGGAGCGCAGTCTCGTTTTGGTGCAAAACGCCCTGATGAACGAGTTCGACGAAGTGGGCAATCCGATACAAAGCGCAGGCACGATTCAAAGCGGACAACTTTTGCCCGCCACGGAAGCCCTGCGAGAGATGGAACCGGCACTGGCGCAGGAAGGGGCGAGCGCTCTTATCACCGACGGCGCGGGACAGACGTGGTACGGTGCGGAAAAAGGAACCGTCCCGCCCCTCGCACGAGGCAACCTAACAAGCGCCGGGTGGCGCACCCGCACGCTCCGCGTGTCGCCGCCGAAGCGCGCAGCGGGCGATAAAGCGTTTACGGTTACCGTTGGCGTTTGGTGGCCCGATACCGAGGCTATGCTTCGCGGGCAAGCGCTTCTGCTTTTTGTTTTGACCGTTTTCATGGTGATCGTTGCCGGGTTCGGGGCGTTCTTTCTCATCGGTCGAACGCTTCGGCCCATAGACCGTTTGGCGCAGCAAGCGAGGCAACAGGCGGCGGGAGCCGCGATGAAATCCGGCGAGCGGTTGACGCTGACGCCCCCCTCGCCGGACGCAGAGGTCGTCAATTTAGTAACAACCCTAAATCAACTGCTGCATACCGTCAGCGAAACGGCGGCGATGAAAAGCCGCTTTTATAGTGCCGCCTCGCACGAGTTGCGCGGGCCGCTGCAAGTGCTGGCGGGACGCGCCGAACTTGCGCTCAGTTTGCCGCGCAGTCGGGACGAGTATCAGTCCGCACTGGTGGAAGTGCAGGAACAGGCAGACCATTTGATCGCGCTGGTGCAATCGCTTTTGCTGATGAATCGTTTGGAGCGCGAAGGCACGCAAACCGGCGCGTTTGAGACGTTTGCCCTTGCGCCTTTGTGCGATGGTCAAATCGCCGCCCTCACACCACAGGTTTACGCGCGACAGTTGAACGTCGTACTTGATGCTTCGCTGCAAGAAATGCCCGAACTGCGCGCGATAGCCGCCTCGCATGGAGAAATTTTGGTGCGGAATTTACTGGACAATGCCGTGCGCTACACGCCAAGCGGCGGAACCCTGCAAAGCGCGGTACAGTTCCCGTCCGCCGATACGGCGGTCTGGGAAGTCGTCAATACGTCCGTTGCACTGGCGTCCGCCGATGTGGCGCGCTTGACCGAACCGTTTTATCGCCCCGATCCGTCGCGCAACACCGAAACGGGCGGCAGCGGTTTGGGCTTATCGATTTGCCAAGCGTTGTGTAACCTAAATGGCTGGAAACTGTCGCTTCGTCAAGACGCGAACGAGTTTCACGCAACGGTTGTTTTCCCAATTTTTGACACGGAGGCCGCGTAAAAATGCGCTACCCGAATGGATTTGTCCCGACCTGCGTCACGGGGCTTGGGCTTTTATTCGTGTGCAAACCGGCGACGGCGCAAAACGCCGCGCCGCCCGCCGCACCGACGGCTCCCGTTGGCGCGAGCGCGCCGCTGAGTTTGGGGGCCGCTTTTCAGGCCGCGCTCACAACCCCGGTCGCAACGAGCGCGCGGCAGCAGTTCGCGCAGGCGCAGGCGCGGGTCGCCCAAGCACGGGCGCAGCAGCGCGCGCAGATTACGCTCCTTACCTCGGCGGGCGTGTCGAACGCCAAAGTTATTCAGCCGCCCCCGTCGCGGGAAACCTTCGGGACGCTCACGAATACGCTTTCCATCCCGCTTTCCGTGGGACGCAAGCCGCGTTTGTTATCCGACCAATCGGTCGCGCTGTCGGATGTGGCCGAGGCCCAGCAAAACGCCGCCCAACTCGCGCTCGCGGGCCAAATCGGAACCGCGTACTACGATTTGCTGCGCAAGCAGGCTTTGCTCCAAGTAGCAAATGACACGCTTGCGACCGCCCGGCGACAGCAGAGCGATTCGGAAAAACGGTTCCGGGCGGGCGATGTTCCCGAACTCGACGTATTGCGGGCGCAAAGTCCCGTGGCGACCGCGCAGGCGGGCGTCAATCAAGCCGAAAACGCCGTCCTTGTCGCCCGCGAAACGCTCAACAGTTTAATTGGCAAACCGCTGGACGACCCGCTCACGATTGCCACTGTGGATGAAACGGTCGTCAATAAGCCGCTCCCCTTAACGCTCGACGAGGCGAAGCAGCAAGCGCGCGAAGCGAGCCCGGATGTGCGCGCCGCCGACGCGAGCGTGCGGGCCGCAAAACTGGGTCGTCAGGTTGCGAGACAGGCGCGCGCGCCGGGCTATTCGGTAGAACTTTCGGATGCGCGCAGCAACGACCAAACCGCGTTTTCCCGATTGAACACCATTCAAGCGTCGATTTCCATTCCCTTGTCCGATGGGGGCTTGGCAAAAGCGCAGGCCCGCGAAGCCGAGGCAGCGCTCAAACAGGCCGAGGCGCAAGCGGAAACCGCGCGGCGCACGGCGGAGACCACGGCGAGTGTCGCGTATGTGACGGCCCGCAGCAGTATTTCGATCATCGCGTCGGCGCAGGCGGCCCGCGTTCTGGCGCAAACCGTGTATGACAAAACCGCGCGCGGTTATCAAAACGGTTTGTTTCCCTTAACCGATGTTTTGAGCGCCCAGTCCGCTTTGACGCAGGCGCGCATCGCCTATATTCAGGCCGTTTATGATGCGGCGGCAGCGGAAAATACGCTCCAAGTCGCGCTGGGGGTGCTTCCCAAATGAGGTGTATTATCGCCACTCGAAAAACGAATTGGCCGCCGTTGACCTTGTGTTTGGTCGCCGCACTTTTGCTGTGCGCGCCCGGCTGCGGCCAAAAGGCATCTCCCGACCCCGCCGCATCGCCTGCCGCCACGGACAGCAAAACCGGCGCAGCCGACGCGACCGCTGACCCGAAGGCCGCCGATGCGGCAGTAAGCGCCGACCTGCCGACCGTTTCCGCCGCCATCGTGCAAACCGGAACGGCGGTCAAAACGCTGCCCGTCACCGGAACCCTTGCCGCCTTTCGCAATGAGCAGGCTGCTCTCAGCGCGCCAGTTGGGGGAGTTATCGACGCCCTGCCCGTGCGTACCGGGCAAACGGTGACGCGGGGCCAAATCGTGCTGCACCTATCGACGCGGGCATTGGAAGGGCAGATAGCGCAGGCACGGGCAACCATTCGGCAAAACCAGATTCAAGTCCAGCAGGCCGAAGTGAACGCGCTCCAACAACAGGGCCAAACCCAAACCGGTATCGCGCAAGCGGTAACCGCCGTTTCCGGTGCGAAGGCGACGCTTGCGGGGGCGCAGGCGACGCTCGCCGGAAACGAGGCCGCGCTCACAAACGCCCAGCAAGCATTAGACCGCGCGCAAACATTGAACAAGGACGGTTTGGTCGCACAAAAAGATGTGGAAGCCGCCCAACTTGCCGTTCGCTCCGCTATAGCGCAGGTAAACGCGCAAAAGCAAGCCGTCAACGCCCAGCGGGATGTGGTGCGCGGTCAGGAACAAGCGACCCAAGCCGCGCGAACCGCCACCTTGCAAAACGCCGTCAAACAAAAAGACATCGCCGTCGCGCGGCAGCAACTCGCCATAGCGCGCGGCGCGCTGCAAACCCTGAATAGCCAGCGGGCGCAATATACGGTTCGCGCCCCGCTCGGAGGCGTCGTAACAAATATCGGGGCGAGCGTGGGCGAATCCATCGACACCACCGTTAAAGTCGTGACGATTGCCAATCTAAGCAGGCTACAACTGCAAATCGCCGTGCCGTCCACGTCGCTTGAAGCGGTGGGAGTAGGTCAATCGGTTTCGTTTACCGTCGACGCCGTGCCCGGTCGCACGTTTCAAGCCACGATTCGCACGGTCAGCGGTCAAGTCGATCCGACAAACGGCACGGTGTCCGCGACGGCGACGGTGGACAATGCGAGCGGCCTGCTCAAAGACGGCCTGTTCGCGCGGGTACTTGTCACGACGGCCCGACACAAAAACGCGATTTTGATTCCCCGCGCCGCCGTTTTGTTCGACGCCGCCGAAAGCGCGAGCAGCGTGGGTGTGGGCGCGACAAGCGGCGACCCCGCTGTGGGAACGACGGCAAGCGTGCTCAAAATAGGTAAAGACGGAACCGTGCATAAAACAACGGTTACGACCGGCTGGGTGAGCGGCGACAAGATTGAAATTCTTTCCGGCGCGCTCAAGCCCGGCGAACAGATAGCGACGACGGGCGCGTTCGGTTTGGAAGACGGCGCGAAGGTGCAGGTCGATTCCGGCGCGGCGAAAACGAAGGAGCCTTAAACCGATGCGACTTTCCGGCTTTGTTTGGCAAAATCAAAAGGCCGTGCTCGCCCTTGTCGTGCTTTTGTGTACGCTGGGCGCGTATTTCGCGCTGCATTTGCCCGTCGCCATTTTCCCGCAACTTACCGTGCCGCGTATCGCTATCGCCGCCGACGCGGGCGATATTCCCGTACAGGCGACGATTGCCCAGCTCACGCGCCCCCTCGAAGCGGCTGTCAGCACGGTTCCCGGCGTAACAAAAGTAACCTCCACCACGACGCGCGGCAGCAACGGTTTGGACGTAACGTTCGTGGATGGAACGGATATGCAAACTGCCCTCCAGCGCGTGCAGAGCCAAATCTCCGACGTGCGCGCGAGTTTGCCGACTGGCGCGAATGTTACCGCCGTCGTTTTGAACCCGTCGGTTTTTCCGATTATGGGCTACAGTTTAACGTCGGACGGCAAAACCGGCAAGGCGCTTGACGGCGCGGCCTTGCGTCAGCTCGCGCTGACCACGCTGCGGCCTCGGCTCGCGCGCTTGCCGGGCGTCGCGCAAATTCGCGTCACGGGCGGCGATACCGCCGAGTTTCTGGTTGCGGTGCGCCCCACCGAACTTTCGGCGCGCGGTCTTGCCCTACAGGATGTCGTGGACGCGCTCGCCAAAGCCAACGGCATTTCATCGGTCGGGCAAACGGATCGGTCGTACCAGCGGTATCAGATTTTGGTGTCCGGCATTTTGAGCAATCAGTCCGACATACGCAACGTTGTCGTGTCGGTAAAAAACCGCGTGCCCGTACTGCTTTCCGACATCGCCGACGTGCGCTCATCCATCGCTCCCCGCACGATTCTTGCCACCGGCGACGGCAAATTAGGCGTGGTTTTGAACGTCATCAAGCAGCCCGACGCGAACACGCTGCAAGTAGCGAACGAAGTTCACGCCGCGCTGCAAACGCTCGAAAAGGATTTGCCCAAAGGCGTCACGGTTTCGCGGTATTACGACCAATCGGAAATCGTCGCCCAGTCCGAAGCAAGTGTTGTGGAATCCATTGTCGTCGGCGGGGCGCTCGCTCTCGTCGTGTTGATCCTGTTTTTGGGCAACTTCCGCGTCGCGCTCGTCGTGCTGATTCAACTGCCGCTGACGCTGATCGTTACCTTTAGTTTGATGCGCGTTTTGAACCAAACGCTCAACATCATGACGCTGGGCGCGCTCGCCATCGCAATGGGTATGGTCATCGACGACGGCATTGTTGTCGTCGAAAATATCTATCACGAACTGGAACAGGGCAACACGCGCCGCGAGGCCGTCTCCAAAGGAATGCAGGCGATCACGCCCGCCCTTGTCGGCTCGTCGCTGACCACAATGGTCACGTTTTTGCCGCTCACATTTTTGGGCGGGGTGACCGGGCAGTTTTTCGCGCCGCTCGCCCTCGTGATGATCGCTACTCTTGTGGTTTCGCTCCTGCTCGCGCTGTTTTTGACGCCGCTTTTGGCGGACTATATTTTGCCTAAAGAAGCCGCGCCGCATACGGGCGAAACCAAGCCGCGCGGGTTTGTCGCCAATGTCTTTGGCTTCTTTCCCCGGCTTTTCGACAAAGTCGCCCACGCTTTCGGGCACATTTTGCTCGCGTGCTTGCGCTACAAGTTCGTCGTGATTCTTTTGGCGCTCGGCTCGCTCGCGGGCAGCGTGTTTTTGTACAACCGTTTGCAAACCGGATTTTTCCCTGAATTCGACGAGGGCGCGTTCGTGCTTGATTACATCCTGCCGCCGGGAACGTCGCTCGATGAAACCAACCGGGTCGCCGCGCAAATCGAAAAGCGCATTGGCGAAACCCCGGAAACAGCGGCTTGGTCACGCTTGACGGGCGCGCTGTCCGGTTCGGGTTTGGAGCTGACCGAGCAAAATCAGGGCGATATTTTGGTGCGCCTGAAACCCGACCGAACGCGCACGTCGCTGGAAATCATGGATGATTTGCGGACGCAAATCGAGGAAGCCCACCCGCAAGCGGAAATCGAGCTGTTACAGATTTTGCAGGACGGCATCGGCGATATTGCTGGTTCACCATCGCCGATTGAGGTGAAAATCTACGGCCCGGATTCCATCACCTTGACTGAATTGGCGCACAAGGCAGGCAAAATCGTCACCGATACGCCCGGCGTCGTGGACGAAAACGACGGCATTGTCGAAGGCGGCCCGGAAGTTTTGGTGCGTGTCGATGGCGCACAGGCCGCCCGCGCGGGCCTTTCAACGGATACCATCACATCGGCGGCGACAGCGGCATTGCGCGGCACGATTGCTACCACCGTGCAGCAGGGCGAAACGGGTATTCCGGTGCGCGTTCGCTCGTCGGACACCACGGCGGGAGAAGTGCAAACGCTGCCCGATTTACCGCTCGCCGCGCCGGGCGCAGCGGGAGGCGGTGGCGTCAGCGGAACCGTGCCCCTGCGCTCGGTTGCCACCCTGACGGTCGCGCCCGGCTCGCCGCAAATCACGCGCGAAAACCAACAACTTATGATTGCCGTGACGGCTCGTTTGGAGGGACGCGATTTAGGCAGCGGCGTCCGCGACGTGCAGGCCCGTTTGGCGAAGCAGTTGCCGCTACCGTCCGGCTACCGGATCGAATACGGTGGCTTGTACGCCAGCCAGCAGCAATCGTTCGCCCAACTTGCGGGCATTTTGCTTGTTGCGGTTGTGCTGGTTTCCACGATGCTGCTTTTGCTTTTACGCTCGTTTCGCCAAGCCTTCGCGCTTTTGCTCGCCGCCGTGCTGTCGCTGTCCGGCGTTTTGCTCGGCTTGTTTTTGACGAATACGCCGCTCAACTTGTCCAGTTTCACGGGCGCGGTCATGATTATTGGTATCGTCACCGAAGACGGCATCGTGTTCTTCGATGTCGTCAATCATTTGCGCCGATTGGATCCCGAACAATCGCTCGTGGACATCGTACTGGAATCCCGTCGGCTCCGTCTGCGCCCGATTCTGATGACGATTCTTGCCGCGATTTTGGCCCTGCTGCCGCTCGCCCTCGGTATCGGCGCAGGCTCGGCGATGCAGAAACCGCTTGCGATTGCCGTTATCGGCGGCCTTGCCGCTTCAACCCTTTTCACCCTGATTGTCGCCCCCGTCCTTTTCATTGCTATGGAGCGCGTCGCGGTTCCCAAAGAAACGCAGGGCACAGACTAAAATATAAAAGCCGCCCCCAGATTAGGGGGCGGCCTTCATTCTACAATCGCACGGTTTATAAATCGTGCCCGATGACCTTTTCCATTGAGCCTTTGACGGCATCGAAAAATCTGTCATGTTGTTTGATGTCTCGTATCATCTGCGCCTGCTGTTCGGGAGGCAACGACAAAAACAGCGCGGCTTGATCCTGCCCAAACTGCTTGCGCTCTTCGGGCGACATCGAAGACCATTGTTTTTCGATGTTCGGTGACCACGGCGTCGCGCTGTCTTTACGGCGCGTATTGGTGACCAAATAAACCGGCTTCAAACTGAGACCTGTCACATAGGTTGGGGTCGCTTCTTTGGCAACGCGCTTGCCCAAAACTTCGATGCTTCCATCCGTGGACGGAACCCCGACCGTACCAAAGAGCCGCGCCTGAGCAAATGCAAAGGCGGCCACGTCATCGCCTTTCCACGTCCGGCCCGAAGCTGGGGTAGGTAGCTGCAGTTTTATCCAAACCGTTCCCTGCGGAAGCGTTCGCACCAAACTGTTCAGTCGTTTTTCAACCTCGGATGCTTTAAGCGGCGGTGCAGTCATCGCTTGGGCCGTGGTTTGCGTCGCGGGAACCGGGATACGCTCGCTTGCGACCGTCGAATCCGCAAGCACGGAAAGCCCTGCTTCCTTGCCCAAATTGTCGAGTGCGCGTACCAACACAATCGTCGCGCCGCGCGCAGGCGCAGGGGTTGAGCCGGTCGAAGGCGTGGGAGGCGTTTGCCGCGCCTGCGCCGCCGGTGTTGATGTGGCGAGCAAGGCTGCCAAAATGGCTGCCGATAAAACGGGCGCTTTCGTCACCGAAGCGTAAAAAGACATCATAACGAACTCCTTAAACCAAATACACCAAAACAGATACAGAGTAAGCGGGCTGACCGCGTATCAGAAGCGTGTGCCGACGGTGAGGCCGCGCGCTTTGCCGTCGGGCCGGTAGAAGGGGGCGATAAGTAGACCGCGTGTTTGATGTCGTTCCACTTCCGCCGTCAAAATGCCGAGCGCGCCGCCCGCCACCACGTCATGTAAGTAGTGCTTGTGCAGGCGAACCCGCGAATCGCCAATAAGAGCGGCTCCCAAAAACCAAAGCGGCGCTTCGTTGGTGTGGTAACGCGACTGCATCGCAGCAACGGCAAAAGCCGCCGTCGCGTGCCCGGACGGAAAACTGTCATTTGCTGAACGGTCGGGGCGCGGTTCGCGTACCGCGAGTTTAATGGCTTCGGACAAAAGAACCCCGGAAAAGAGCGCGTCGCCGGTACGCAGGCTCTCCTCGCGCCCTTTGTGCCGCCCGTCGGCGATAAGGCCACGCAACGTGCCGTAGCCAACAAATGCGACAGTCCCCGGCCCGGACAAAAAACGATACGTCGGCGTGTCCACCGATTGCGCCCGCGCGGGTAACGGAGCGCTCGCGGCTATTGCGCAAAGCGGTGCGAGAACGATCAAAGCCTTGGCGGCAAAGGGCGCGGCGCACCGTTTCGGAGCGGTGGCACACCGAATAATTCGCAGTTTTTGTTTGCAGTGCATCAGGCTAATTTTTCAGGGCTGAATTCGGAGGGAACCGGCACAGTTTTAAGGCGACACAGGCAGTGTATCGGAACCCAGCGCAACCTAACCTGTGATAGTTCTAAGAAAAATAAAAGCCGCCCCCAAAGTTTATTGGGGGCGGCTTTTACCGGTTGGGCGCGATTTACAAGCGAATGGTCACGACGGACGCAGTGTAAGCGTCCGCACTTTTTACGGCGGCTTTTATCTCAACCGTTTTGCCGACCTTTACGTCGCCAAAGGTCGCCGCGTGCCCGTTCGGAAATCGGAAAACGGTTTGCGCCGTAGTGAAAATAGTGCGTTCTTTGTTCAGTTCCAAAACGCGCATACGGAACGTTTTCGTTTGCGGCTGAACGGAAAGCACGGGGCCGTGGAGCACGTTGTCGCCCGCGTAAACGATACCGGCGGCACTAAGAACGAGGGCGGGAACAAGGGCGAGCAAGGCGCGCCGCTTCAAGGGACGGGAAAACATAGGGAGCACTTCTCTTTCTGTCGCTGCGTTGCGAAAGGGCGACAGAAATTCGACGCTTGCTCGCAATTCTATGTTTCACTGGTTTGGCTTGGATTTTTGAGTAAAAATACCGAGCGTCTATTTTAATTGACGGTGTAAACCGGCGTTTTGGAAAGTTATTCTGTGTCTGCCGCGCCATGAAAAACGCGACCTTAGAATATTCTAAGGTCGCGTTTTTCTTGAAAGCGCGCCAAACGCGCCGCAAACATTCGATTAATCGGTGTAAGGCATGAACGCAGGATTGTTACACAAGTTGGCTTTTCCATCGGTGGCGTTGCTGGGAGTAGTGCTCGTGCAGGCAAGCGACGTAACCGAGGTATCGCACATTCGGGTCGTCGGGTATTTGTGGAACAGGTTGCACCCCGTCATATCGGCGCTGTTCGTGATGATTTTGGGCTGAAGTCATTTGACGTGACCGTCGAAGAACAAACTGTTGATTCCCCCTTGATGCCACGTCGGCATATTGTAGATGCGGTGTTTCGTCGGCCCATTGGGATCCGGCCCCATATCGCCGTCAAAGGCGTCCACATAAATAAATGCAACTAATTTTTTGCCTGTTCGCCCTTCATTAGAATACTCTAAGGCAAGTCTAAGGGTTCCTTAACAAGGGCGGGCCTTTTTATTCAGACGGCGTGGTTACAATAAAAACACGCACGTGAGCGCGCCGTTCGTGGCGCAGCCAACCTCTGCGTACTTAGGAGGCCCCTATGGTCATTTCTCAAACGCTTTCCGTCGCGCGCGCATCTTTGGCTGCGTTTGCTGTGTTAGGCGGTAGTCTTCTTGCTGGCGGCGCAATGGCGCAAACCCCGACATCGGGCAAATCGACGCCTGCCGCGCCCAAACCGAAAGTGTCCGCCAAGCAAGCCGAAGCGGTGGCAGTGAAAAAAATCGGCGGCAAAGCACTGTCCGCCAAATACGAATTTGAGGACGGGCACTGGCAGTACGCCGTGATCGTGAAAAACAAAAAAGGTGAACTGTACGAAGTCGCCGTCAACTCGACGACTTCAGCCGTTTTGAACACGGAAAAAACCTCGGTGGCGGAAGAAGCCAAAGAAGAAGCCGACGACAAGAAAAAAGCCGCTGGCGGCAAAGTCAAGTAAAACGGGTGCAAATTAAAAAGACGCGGAAAGCCACGAGCAAAAACCGTCCCCTTTCGCGTCTTTGCACAAGTCCCCCTTCATTGCAGGGTTCCAAAGGAATAATAGTCGTAGCCGCTTGGAACCCTGCGAAAGAAATCGTATAGTCACGAAATGACCGAATCTATGGCTGGCTCCATGCCAATTCCACCAAAGACTCTGCCGCAACGCATAGCGGCTTTTATCGCAAAACGATTGACACTGGCGACCGGCGCAAGCCTTGTCGCCGTTTTTATTTTCGCGCGGTTTTCCGCCGAGTTCAGCGAGCAGGGCAATCTGCAAGCCTTCGACCAAGCCGTGCTTGCCTTTTGCGCCGAGCATCGGGTCGAACCGCTTTATCAGTTCGCGGCTTGGGTGTCGTGGCTGTCACAGCCCGTCGCGCAGGTGGCGTTTGTCGGTGTCGCGGTCGTTGCGTTTGCTGTGTGGCGGCGGTTCAAACCGCAGGGCGCGTCGCTTTTGCTGGCGTCGTTGAGCGGCGCGCTCGTGATTGCCGGACTGAAGTATCTTTTTCATCGTCCGCGCCCTTTGGAACGATTTGATGCGCTGGGTTATTCGTTTCCGTTCGGGCACACGTTTATGGCGGTTATCGTGTATGGAACGCTCGCCTACTGGCTCGCGCGTGAATTGACCGGCCCGCGCCGCTGGCTGACTTGGTTGGTTGGAGTTACAGGGATGCTGCTCGTTGGCTGGAGCCGCATTTATCTGGGCGAGCACTTTCCGTCCGATGTTGGCGCGGCTTACTCGGCGGCTTTCGCTTGGCTTTGGTTTTGCCTATCCGTAACGTACCGGTTTTCTACACCAAAATCCGCTGGGTAGTATCCCTGATCGGTTGGCTGGCAACGCGCTTTCAGCGCTCCGAGCGATTCATGCTTTGTAATCGGATTCATACAATGCAGTATCGCAAAGCGGGACGCGCCCGCTAAATAACGTGAGTTAAGATTGAGTATTTGCCACAAACAAGCCGCAACGCAGCCGTACCCGCTCGCTATCTAACCGCCGATTTTGCATATTCACAATCCTGTGCGGTTCTATTTTTATGGGGCATCCAGAGGCAGCGTAAGTTTTTGTACGAAACCGCCGGGGCTTTTCTTTTGCACGACATACAGGCTCAAAACCCGGTCACGCGGAACGGACGCCAGCGCGTCATCGCCGCCTGCGGCTTCCGTCACGGACGGCGTGAGGGTCAGAATCAAGCGCGTCGGTTTGGCGCAGGCGATGCTTTTTCCATTCTCTGTCTCCCGACCCACCAGAAGCAGCGTCAGGGTTCGCTCGACCGGGTTCCAGCCGCGTACACAACCCATCAGGCGTACCTCGCTGGGAGCGGGACGCGCCGAAGGCGGCAACAACGGAAGGCGAGGCGCGCCCATAATGCGCGCCTTTTTCAGGGCGGCATACGGATTAATCAGCGAACCGTTTGGCGCGAACAACTCGAAGTGGAGGTGCGGGCCGGTGGCATCGCCACTGTTGCCGACATAGCCGATGAGCTGCCCCGCGACAACCCGGTCGCCGCGCCGCAGATTAGGAGCGAACATAAAATCCGGCTCCGCGAGGTTGTCGTTGGTTCCCGGCGTATCGTCGTTGAGGTGCGTCCCAAGGCATTTATAACCGTTGTCGCCGTACACCCAAAAGGTGTTCGTTTTGAAGCCAAGTACGCCATCGAAGGGGGCAAGAACCGGGCGCATTTTGGGAGCGCGAATGTCTATGCCGGTATGCCGGTGCGTCCCCCGGTTTTCGTTATAACTATCACGCCACGATACCGTCCCGACCACCGGAAATACCATCGCAACGATGTCCTGTCGCGCCGGGAGCGGTTCGTTGGTATACGGGGCGATAGGCGGACTAATCCGGGGCGGCGTGCGTTCAGCGGAAGGGGCGAAAAACGCGGATTGCGCGCTCGCCGAATTGCCTTGCAGGAGGCATAGCGCGGCAAACGAGGCCGCTTTTAGCAAACGCATCTGATTTCGCATTCCTTCTCAACCGACGGGGAAAACGGGAAAGACACGGCGCAGTCCCCTGAACGT
>CAXTBP010000140.1:0-13958 GCA_964241985.1 uncultured Armatimonadaceae bacterium
ACCCGTCAGCCAAAAATCTGCCGTTTCGATGGTGTCCGCAATCGTCGGGTCGCTTGGCTGCGGGGAAACCAATTTCCACAAACCCTCGCGCACGATGCGCAGTTTGGGGAACCGTTTGCGGAGCATCCCTTCAACGCCGTGGTCCAAATTGGACGGCCACAAAATCACCGATGTGCCCGGCAGATATTTCTCGATAAGCGCGAGCATTCCGGGCGTATGGGCGATGTCGCCGATATTGACGGTTTGCCACGACGAGCGAAGTAAAATGGTTTTCATAGGAAGGGTTTCCGAAGGTTCGGCGACGGGTTCGTCCATATTTTATTTGCCCGTTGCTTCACGCAAAACTTTATCGGCGGCGTTTTTCTCTTGGACAGTAATCGCGCCGGACGGGTCGGCGGAAGCGTCCACGCGCACCGTGCGCCCGTCGGCGAAAACGATTTCCACTGCGTTCGCGCCGACCGTGCGAACCGACGTAACGCTACTTGACGCGCCGGGTTTGAGTGGCTGTAGAAGCGTCAAAAACTGCTGCACGCCTTTTCCCTTGCGAACGTGTAAAACGCTGGTTGCCGGAAGGTTTGGCGGGTCTTTTTCTTTGCGAACTTCCCAGCCCAAAAGTTCGGGCGTCATCTGCGCGGACACGGCCCGCACGTCCAAGTTTTCGGCTAACATGGGCACAACGGAAAGATTGCTTATATTTGCGTCTTTGGTTGTAACCGCTTTGGTTGTTTTGTCCGTCACGGTTTGCGTGGACAGCAAATGCCAGCGGGCCTCGTAGGTGTGTTCCGCCGCGTCGCGGGGCGTGAGCGTGTCGGCGACAACGAAAATATCGGGCTTCAAAAACAACACGCGGCGCACGTGAACCGCGATTTTATCCTCGACTTCGCCGTAGCCGTCTTGGTACATGCCGCCCGCGAAATCGAAGGTCGCCGTAGTCGTCCAGCGCGTATCGGTGAGCGGAACGCGCGAAATGTTGGCTTCTTTATTTTTCGTTTGGCGGCGCTGGGGTTTACCGTCCACTAAAACCGTGTTATGGCTGAACGTATCCACGCCCCATTTGCGCCAAATGCTGTCGTCGTAGGCCCCGCCGCCGCTGTCAAACAATACGGGCCGCCCATACGCCCACAAAACGACGTTGAGTTTGTCTTGGTGGATGTGCGCGTAGCCCAGCGGCCCGACATCGAAAACCAGATAGTTGGCGTCGGTTTCCCAGCCGGAGCGCAGGGCGAAATAGCCAACATTGTTGAAAGCGTGTGATGTTTTCGTGGGTGGCGCGCCCTGTTTGCCGCCGGTTGCAACCCACAAAAAGTCCTTGCGCTGGGGAAACATGCGCGATGCGCGGCGCAACGGCCCAATCGTATCGCCCGCGCCCGAATCGTTGAGTTTGGGCTGCGTGCGGTCGGGGGCCATCAAAAACAATTCGTAATCGTAGGCGCGTTCCAAACTTGCGCGATAATCGGGGGGCAACTCATTCGTGCGGCCCGCAAGTTCCGCGCGGTCGTACAAGCCCAAAATTTGGCTGACGGCGATATTGTGATAGCCGGGCGTGCCTTCTTCCTGCGCGCCGTCCGGCAAGAACTGGATTTTTTGGTCGTCGTAGAGTTTTTGCGCGGCGAAACTGCGCCAGTCTTTGGCGGCCTTAAACTCGGGAAACCAGCAGCCGAGCGAATACAAGCCGTTCATTTCCATCGTCAGCCAGTTACTGAACGAAGCGAACTGACGCAAATACTGCCCGTGTTCGTAGCACGATTTGACGAACACGATCAAGTCGTCGTTGGTAAACGACGGCGAATGCAAAAAATTCTGGTAGGCGCGGGGCCACGAACCGCTCATCCGCAGGCCCGCGTCAATCGTCAGCCACGACGATTTGCCCAATTCTCGGTTGGGGGCTTGGGTGGGGCGCGGCTGCTCCGTCACCCATTTGCGCATCTGCGAAACCCACGTTTTGGCGTATTTCTCATCGCTGGTTTTCTGGTACGCCTCGCCCAAAACGTTCCAAAATTGCATCCGATTCAGCGTGGTACGGAGCGAGGCGACATAAGCCGGTTTCGTGGGCGGGTTGCTTCCGTCAAAATGCCAGTCGATTTTTCCGATAGGGGACGGGGTATTCGGGCCGCGCGGAACCAATCCCTGCACGACAAGGTTCGCAACGTCACCATTAAACGGTTCGGACGGTTCGGCTTTATCCTGCGTCGTCGTCAAGGGGGTGTTGGGCCGTTTGCGTAAATACGCGCACAAAGCCGCTTTCGCCGTCGTCCAATCCTGCGCGCCCACTGCCGCTTTTACCGCTTGTAAACCCGGCGCGGACAAATCGAAGGCCGCAAATAACGCCGCATCTCCCACGACGGGTTCGGCAGCAAACAGGAAAGTGGTAGGGGAAAATAGGCCAAGCAACGCGCCGCCAAGCACGGCGCGCCGCAACGGGAAGTGACGATTATCTCGTGAAGGCATAATTTTGTTGTACGACGCGCCGAAGAAGGAAGCTCGCGCGGACGGTTTTTATACCGCCCGCGTGAACCTTTATCCGTTTATTCGTTTCGCGCTTCTCGTGTGCGGTATCTTTGTACCGCTTAGTAAATGTTCCAAAGAAGGTAGTGGCTATCTAAACCCGTTGTTTCGCTCGGGGCAGCCGTTGCGCTTAACTTAAAACCGTCTTCGTCATAGTCACTGCCGACCTTCGGGGCTTCCTTGAAGGCGGTTCCCACATCCAGCGATTTGGCGTGTCCGTCCAAAAAGACAAAATTCGCACGCCCCGCTATCGGCAAAGGAAAGACGGTCTGGCCTTTCTTTCCGGGGTTCGACGTATATTGCTTGGTTTGTGACGTGTTATGCCGGAAGTTCGGATAGTACCACGCATTGGAGTTAGATGTCGAAAGCGCAGGGTTTCTCGAATACATATAAACGCCTGCTTCGCCTTCGTAAGAAACATCGCCGACGATGATAGTTTCTGCCGGTTTTTTAATTTCCGCAGTGTTAAAGCCGGGAGACGCATCCCCTAAGCTACCGCGCGTATCCCAGCGAAGACTGCTGTTCCAGCCATAGCCGGATCGGTCAGAAGTACCAACGGGGGGGAGGGTACTGCCACAAGGATTCGTGGCAGTTGTCGATGACCATTGATTATCCGGTAAATTGGGGCAGGTGAAAACCTGTTGGTTTTTCACATACGGATACAACTGCCATTGCCAACGTCCACGGCACTGTCCATTGTCGCCGATAACCGGAAGCAACTCGTCGTAATCGCCGGTGTACTGAATAACGCCGAGGGCAATCTGTTTTGTGTTGGACAGACACGCGGTTTGACGGGCTTTTTCGCGGGCTTGGGCGAATACGGGAAACAGTATGGCGGCCAAAATGGCTATGATGGCGATAACGACGAGCAGTTCAATCAGCGTAAACCCCGCCCCGGGGTGGGAACCGGTTGGCTTACGCTTGGATGGGCTGCTACTTTGGCGCGGCGACGCGAAATACATCATTGAATTTGACCTTTCTGGATCAAGATGCCGGAGTGCTTTCTTCCGGCGGAGCAGGGGCGGTAGACCCGCGAACGATGAGATGGCTGGACAACAAAACATCGGCATACGTCGGCTCCTCGTAGTGTTCCAACGCTCGCGCTGCGGCAAGCAGACTGCGAACGCTGGAAACGCCAATGTCTTCAAACGGCTGGGTTATCGTTGTTAAGGCCGGGCAGCTATACGAGGCCATTTCCAAATCGGCGAACCCGACAATCGACAGATCTTCGGGCACGCGCAGTCCCATTTGTACGGCAATGCGAAGTACAACGAGCGCCACGCGGTCGTCCACGCAGCATAACGCAGTTGGGCGGGGCATCGCTTGTAACACGCGGCGGGCGGCAGCCTCCATCAGGGGAAAATCCCATTCGCAAGAGGCGATATAGTTGCTCGGCACGTCCAAACCGAAGTGCGCCATCGCGTGGCGGTAACCTTTTTCGCGCAAAACCGACGCCCCCGACCAGTCCGGGCCGGACAAATGCGCAATACGGCGATGGCCCAATCCGTGCAAATGCGCGACACTTTGAAATATCCCGTCCATATCGTCGGACAAAACGCGCGTAATGCCGTCCACGGGAAAACTGCTGTCCAAAAGCACGGCGGGGATATGGTAGCGCGCGCCTTCCTGCTGCAAATACACGGCCATTTCGTCCGTGAGATACAGGGCCATAATACCGGCGGGGCGTAGTTCGATACAGCGCTCAATATCGCGCTCATCGAACGTGCCTTTGCGTCCCACCAGTTTGATTAAGTAGCCGTGGGCATCGGCCTCGCGGAGCGCGCCGGAAAGGATGGTGGCGGCAACCTCTTGGGCCGGGTCGTGGAGCAAATACACGAGGATGCGGTTTTTGCCGGTCACCATCGCGCGGGCGACTTCGTTGGGGCGATAGCCGAGTTGATTCGCCGCCGACAGGACGCGGCGGCGCGTGGCATCGGGGATACCGAGGGCAACGTCTTTGTTGTTGAGCACAAGCGAAACGGTGGAGCGCGAAACTCCGGCTTGCTCGGCTATGTCTGTCATCCGCACCATTGCTTATGCCTGACTAACACGTGTTAGAAAAATGTGTCCTTTTTATAGCACGCTTTCGCACAGCTGTCAAACCGGTATTTTTCCGAACGAAAAACGCATACAACGTGTCTTTTTGTTGGAAAGGAACCAAATTATGTACGATACGCAAATCTGGGGGACGCCCGCCGCGTGGATGGGTTCGGTCGGAATTGTGGTCGGCCTCGTCGGGGTCGCCGTTCAGGTCAACAGTGCACGGCGCGTCAGTTACGGGCAGTTCGTCCACGAATTGGACAAAGATTATCGCAGCCATTTCCGCGACGCGCCGCAGGAAGCAAGTGATGCGGAAAACGCCGCCCGCATTTTTGAGCGGGTCGTTTTCTTCGAGAAAGTCAAAGTGTTGCTGGATCAAAAAGTCATCAAACTGTCCACCATTGACGCCTTGTTCGCGGGCCGCTTTTTCGCACTTGCCCATTCGCACGCGACGCACGACGTTTTGAAAGCCCGCGAAGACCACG
Source organism: uncultured Armatimonadaceae bacterium (assembly GCA_964241985.1). Lineage (GTDB taxonomy): Bacteria > Armatimonadota > Armatimonadia > Armatimonadales > Armatimonadaceae > CAXTBP01. The sequence goes on from CAXTBP010000140.1 coordinate 5,031, forward strand.
TGGCGACGTTTTTCGCCCTTCATGCTGAGTGGGTCGCGCATCGAAAGAAGCAAAACGAACCCATTCCGCTCCAAGCCCTGAACCTTGCCAACTCGCCACTTTTCGCAGGCGGGCAATATCAACAGTTGGTCGCATGGGGAAACAAATTGAGTCGGTAAAGTTGGCAAGGAGCGTGTTTCGCGGTTCGGGTACAGTAAAACTATGATTCGCGTTTTGTTCGTGTGTTTGGGAAATATCTGCCGCTCGCCGATGGCGGAGGCCGTGTTTCGGCATAAAGTCAAACAGGCCGGTTTGGAAAACGAAATCGAGGCCGATTCGGCGGGAACCGGCAACTGGCACATCGGTGCGACGCCGCACAAGGGAACCCGCGCGATCTTGGACGCCAACCAAATCGGCTACGAAAGAATGCGGGCACGGCAAATACTCCTCGCGGACTTGGACGATTTCGATTACGTCCTGACAATGGACGCCGCCAATTTGTCCGATGTGCGCACGCTCGGTACGGGCCGCGCCCACGTTTCGCCCTTGCTGGATTACGCCCCGCATTTGGGCGTTTCCGACGTGCCCGACCCGTACTATACGGGCGGGTATGAGAATGTGTACGCGCTCGTGGACGCCGCCTGCGACGGCTTGCTCACCGACATTCGCAAAGAGCGCGGCATTTAGCGATGCCCGCATCTGACGCCGCTTTACCGTCCGCTTTGCAAAACGCCATCGAAGCCGCGCTCGGCTGCTCGGTTTCGGTTGCGGGTGTTTTGTCCGGCGGCGATGTGAACCGTGCCGTCCAAATCCAAACGGGCACGGGCCTTGCCGTTTTGAAGTGGCACGAAACCGCGTCGCGCGATGTATTCTTGTGCGAGGCCGACGGTTTGCAAGCACTCGGTGAAACGGGCACGTTGCGCGTTCCGCACGTGCTTGCTGTCGGGGGCGATGAAACCGCGCCCGCGTTGTTGGTTTTGGAATGGATACCGCCCGGCTCGCCGCAGAACATGGACACATTTTCGCGCCGGTTCGCGCACGGGCTTGCGCAAATGCACCAAACGACAGCCGAGCGTGGCGAAAAGTATGGCTACGCCATCAACAATTACTTAGGATCGCAGCCGCAAACGAACACGCCGCGCACAAGCGACTGGGCCGCGTTTTACCGCGACAACCGCATTGTGCCGCAATGGGAACGGGCGCGGAAATTGCACTGTGTACCCGCCGAGCGCGAAAAACTACTGGGCGACGTCTTGGAAAAACTGCCGGGCTTGCTAAACGAAATGCCGCCCGACGCATCGCTGATTCACGGCGATTTGTGGAGCGGCAACTTTTTATGCGCGTCCGAGGAAAACGACGCGCCCGTCCTTATCGACCCCGCCGTGTACTACGGCCCGCGCGAAATGGAGTTGGCGTATATCGAACTGTTCGGCGGATTTCCGCCCAATTTCGTGGCGAACTATCACGCCACTTGGTCGCTCGATAACGGCTACCCGGCCCGTCGCCCGCTGCACCAACTGTATCCGCTGCTCATCCACCTAAACCACTTCGGCGAAACATACGGCCCGCGCGTCGATGCCGCGTGCCGCGCGTGTTTGCGCTAAACGGTTCTGCTATGCGATAGCGATGATTTTCAGCGTGGATTTGCCGCCCGGCGCATCCACCGTAACCTCGTCGCCAACTTTGCGACCGACGAGGGCTTTGCCGACCGGCGACGCCGCCGAGATTTTCCCGCTTGCCGGATCGGCCTCATACGAGCCGACCAGTTTATAATCGAACTCCTCGTCGAATTCCTCGTCGTGCACGGTTACCGTTGATCCCATGCCCACGATTTCCGAACCGGGGGGTGCTTCCTCGACCAAGCGGGAGCGGTCAAGCAGCGTTTGCAGATCGGCGATTTTTCCGCCTACGAACCCTTGCTGCCGCTTGGCGTCCTGATAATCGAAGTTTTCGCTCAAATCGCCCAAGTCGCGTGCCTGCCGGATGCGCTCCGAAAGCGCAGGCATTTCCACGCTTTTCAGTTGGTATAATTCGTCTTCGATTTTCTTCTTGCCCGAGGGCGTTAGCACCAAATCGTCCGCCATAGTGAAACCGTCCTGTTTTCATTGCCCGCCGCATACCGCGCGGCGCACGGGGCTGCATGAAATAAGATAAAGCAAAAGCCCCGCGACCTGCGGGGCGAAAAGATGTTTTCATTATACCAAACCGCGCGCAAAAGCGGCAAATAAAACGAAAAATTGGGTAAAACAACATATCGCCGCGAGGGCGGCGCGAACCGTATTGATTCCTTGAATTTCGACGTAATCAAGCGTCGACTTTTGCGGAGCACGGAAGAAAGAAACATCAATGGGCGACAAGTCTCCGAAATCCACACAGAAGCAAGCGACGCAAAAGCAAACCAAAACCGACGCCGATAAAAAGGTAAAAGATGCTGCGTCGGCGGCAACGGTTGCCGCAGCCGCCGCCCGAAGCGCGAAGAAATAATCCACGGCAACACGTTGCGCCGCGTACAGCAAAAAGCGAAGGGGAATGCTCCTTCGCTTTTTTGTTTGTCTGTTTTTGCCGCAACGGGCTATTTGGTACAATACAGCCATCTCCCCGGCCTCTGGGCCGGGTCGTTAATCGAGGGAACAACAATGGGGTTTTGCAGCCGTCGCGCGCTTTTGGGCGCGGGCCTTGTTTTTAGTGTCGCCGCCGGGGCGTTTGCGACAACGGGAGTGCGCGCCGATGTGTCGCTGCCCGCGCTGATTTCCGACAACATGATCGTTCAGCAAAAAATGCCCGTTCACATCTACGGTATGGCGAATGTGGGCGAAAAAGTGACCGTGTCGCTTGCCGGAAAATCGGCAAATGCGACAACGGGCGCGGACGGCAAATGGGACGTCTATCTGCCCGCCGTCAAAGCGGGCGGCCCGTATACGCTCGTCGTCAAGGGCAACAATACGGTTACTGTGAACAACGTTTTATCCGGCGAAGTGTGGGTATGCTCCGGGCAAAGCAATATGGAATTTGCGATGAGCCGCGCCCTAACCGGGCAGGAGGGAATCGCCAGTTCCGCCAATCCGAACATCCATCTGTTCCATGTAAACAAAGTCCGCTCGGACACGCCGCTTCCCGATGTGAAGGCAACATGGCAGGAGTGCGGGCCATTGACGGTCGGCAACTTTTCCGCCGTCGGGTACTTTTTCGGGCGCGATTTGCAGAAAAATCTGAACGTGCCCATCGGTTTAATCGAATCCGATTGGGGCTGAACGCCCGCCGAATCGTGGACGCGCGAAGATAAATTGCAGGCAAGCCCGGTTTTGCAGCCGCTTATCACGGATTACCCGGCGAAAAAAGCCGCTCTCGACAAGCAACTCGCCGAGTATCCCGCCCTTGTCGCAAAAGCCAAAGTCGACGGCAAGCCAACCCCGCGCAAACCCAATGCGTGGCGGTATTCGGAACTGTACAACGCCATGATTGACCCGCTGACTAAATACCCGATACGCGGCGCGACATGGTATCAAGGGGAATCCAACACGGGACGGGCCACGCAGTATCGAACGCTTTTGCCAACCCTAATCGAAAACTGGCGGAGCGCGTGGAACATGAAAGACAACAAGGATTTCCCGTTTTTGGTTGTTCAACTTGCCCCGTATGGAAATGGCACGAACAACAGTGGGGGCATCCAGTACGCCGAACTGCGCGAAGCCCAAAATTATACGGCCCAAACCGTGCCGAATGTTGGCGTTGTCGTGATTACGGACGTGGGCAACGAAACCGACATCCATCCCACGCACAAAGAACCCGTTGGGCAGCGAATGGCGCTCCTTGCCGAAAGTATCGCCTACAAGCAAAAGGTGGCCGCAATGGGGCCGACCTACAAAGACATGAGCGTTAGCGGAAACAAAGTGACGCTACATTTTGCAAACGTCGGCAGCGGTTTGATGGCAAAGCCCGGCGTAACGTCGGGCACTACTGTTGAGCCGAGAGTTTTGTCTGGCTTTACTGTTTCGGGCGCGGACGGCAAGTTCGTTCCCGCACAGGCCGAAATTAAGGGCAAAGATGCCGTCGTCGTCAGCGCGCCCGACGTAGAAAAACCGACGGCGGTACGGTACGGCTTCGTTAACTTCCCAGTAGTCAATTTGTGGGGAAACGATCTGCCCGCAAGCCCGTTCCGCACGGATGCGCCGCCCGTTCCCATCAAATAGCGGCAGTACGATAAGTATAAAACCGCCCCCGTGTTTTACGGCGGGCGGTTTGCTTTCACGGTAAGGAGGCGATTTTCCTTATGCCCGATTTCGATTCCACTCAGCAAACTGAAATAAGTTCAGATAGCACCGAGGCAAGTGCGGTTCGCGTGGCGCGAAAACTAACCCTGGCGCAGTGGGGGATCGTTTGCGTCGCGGCGGCGGTTGCTTTCGGCTTGTTTCCCCGGTTCTCCGGCGTCGGTTGGTTTTGGTCACTCGCGCTGGTTTTGGGTGGGATTGTAATTTGGCGGCGCGAAACGGGGTTCACGTTCGTTTCGTACACCTTTGTTGCAAGTCCTTATTTTTTGCCCGTTTACACCGCCTTGGTGTTCGCGCAGGCGTGGCGAATGCTGGAATTCAGTTTCGTTTCCTTACTTTGGACAACCGGCGCGGCGTTGCTCATCGCCGCCATTGTCCGAAAGGTAAAAACAGGGGTAAGCGATGCCGCGCTTTTTACCGAAGCATGGGACGGTCGCGGGGGGCTTTTGCGGGGCTACGGGCACTATATCGCGCTGGGCGTCGCGTTTTGCTTTGTGTCGCTTCTGATGAAATGGGGGCAAACGCCCGGCATTTCGTCGCTTTGGTATACGGGCGGCGTGCGCTATGTCAACTCCTACAATTATTACACGCAATCCTTCGAGGGGAGTGTGAGATACACGCCGATGGCGTACTCCAATATGTGGTATTATCCCGGCTTTACATTGTCGGGTCGGTCACGGCCTTACACTTTGCTTGCCGAATGCGTTCTGTTGGGCGCGCTTGCGTGGGGGGCGTACCAACGGGCGGCTCCCATTGTTTCGCCCCGCGACAAGCAAATCGGATACGGATTGGCTATAGGTTTGTTCGTTTGGTGGCTCAATGCCTTGCGCGGCTTGGTACAAACGTCGCTTGCTGGCCCGCTTTTATTTTTTGCGGGGGCCGCACTTGTTGCGGTCGGCGTTGCCTTTCGCGTCCGTGGAGAAATCGAAGGGCCGTGGGATTTGCCGCATTTATGGCAAAAAGTGCGTGCCAAACGGAGCGCGGCGGGTTAACCGAGCAACCGAACCGTGGACATTTACCTTCTAAGCCGCGCGTTCCTCGACTGGGCGGCGCGTTGGTCGCCGGTTTCCGCGCTCGGCTGGACGTTTCTGGAAAACGTCGGCCTATTTACCGCGACGCTTTTAATCGGGCAACTTTTGGTGCGTCGCTACGCCCGCTTTCCCGTGAGCGACCCCGCGCCGCCTTTGACGCGCACCGAAATCGTGTGGGCGGGCGTGTGCGTTTTGCTCAATACGGTCGTCACGGTTGCGGGCTGGTGGTTATGGCAGTTGGGCTGGATTCACATACGCACGAGCGGCGGCGTTTTTCGTATTCTGCTGGACGCGCTCGTGCTGCTCGTTTTCATGGACTTCGCCATGTACGTTTTGCACCGCTTGGCGCACAACAGGCTCCTTTACGGCTGGCTGCACAAACTTCACCACGTCTACGATAACCCGCGTCCGCTAACGCTATTCGTGCTGAATCCGCTGGAAGTTTTGTCGTTTGGCGGCTTATGGCTTGCACTTTTGCTCGTGTACTCGGCAACCTTGCCGGGAATGGCTTTGTATCTAACGCTCAACGTCGCCTTCGGTTTGGTTGGTCACTTGGGCGTCGATCCGTTTCCCGCGCGCTGGGCGATCCATCCCGTGTTGCGCTACGTCGGCGGCAGCGCGTTTCATGCCCGCCACCATCACGACGGAGCCGTCAATTTTGGCTTTTACTCCACCGTTTGGGACAAAATCGGCGGAACACTCGGCTCGCCCGTTTCCGCATCCGACGCCCAGTCCACAAAGACCGCGCCGGGAATACGAGTATAATCCCGCGTATTGCGCGTCACGATAACAAAACCACTCACCATGGTGCTTGCTGCTATACGGCAATCGCCCGCGCCAACACGCTTCACAGACGCAGGAAATGAGCGAAATAACCGCTCGGCGTCTGCGGTATACGGCAGGAGTGGGAATTTGCTTATGTTCTCCAAAATAGGTGTCAAAAGGCCGTAAGCAAGTTCTACCTGTTCCGCCGTGGTGTTTGCCTGCTTCTGGCGAAACGTAATACTTCCTAATGCGCCCTACACCGTTTCCTCTGCGGCGACGGCGGACAACGAAACGGCCTCGCCTTTATCTAATTGTTCCGATAAACGACGCACGACCTCTTTGTTACCGTCAGTATACAAACGAAAGGTATCGGAATCGAAAGCAAACGGCATATTTATGCCGCGCTTTCTACAGTGTCTTCGTCAGGATAAAGCCGCTCCGCTTCTTTGCGACGTTCTTCGCGTTGCTCTTGCATAATACGCGCGTACTCATCATTGAGGGGATGGTCTTTAAGACTGCCAGCAACAGACAAAAGGGTCGCATTTTTTATTCGGTTTATCGTTTGATCGTAAATGTCTGCATTGCTTTTGCTCACTAAGGCAGCAAATTCCACCAACAGTTCACCTTGTTTTTCAGGTGACAGAGCAACAAAAGAACGGCGTGTCGTTTCTGCTATGGCATCGGTTAGCGCGGCGATTTCTGCTTCTTTACCCGGCGCGGCAATAATCGGTGTAAGGGGCGGCGGTTCGGCTGTCATAGAAAACTCCTTTTCTTGTATGCTACCACTAAAACCAAACCGGAAAACAAAAAGCCCACGGCGTTTGCCGAGGGCTTTTTATACCATTCGCGCGGGTTGATTTACGCGATGGAGGAAACGAGTTTGAACATCGGGGCCATGATGGAGATAGCGATGAAGCCGACCAGAACGCCCATGAAAACCATGAGCATCGGCTCGATCATACTCGTCAAACCCTTGACGGTGGCGTCCACTTCGGCGTCGTAGAAGTCGGCGACTTTTACGAGCATTTCGGACAATCGGCCCGTTTCTTCGCCGACGTCGATCATGTGCGTGACCATCGACGGGAACAAGCCCGAGGCGGCAAGTGGGGTAGACAACCGGTTGCCGTCGCGGATGGCGTTGCGGGTTTCTACGATGGCTTTGGTGATAACGGCATTACCGGCGGTGTCACCGATAATTTCCATTGCCCGCATCATCGGAACGCCGGACGAAATGAGCGTACCGAACGTGCGCGAAAACCGCGAAACCGCCATCTTCAAAACCAAATCGCCGACAATCGGGATTTTAAGTTTGATGCTATCTAAGTGCATCCTGCCTTTGGTTGTGTTGCCGTATTTCTTGACGCCGAAAATCGTGCCGCCAATCACGAGGGGGAACATGTACCAGTAGTTGACCATCGCGTCCGACATGGCGAAGAGGGCAAGCGTCATCGGCGGCATTTCCACGTTCATGGACGCGAAAATTTCTTTGAACTTGGGCAGCACGAAGAAAAACAGCGCGGAAACGATTACGACCGAAAAGCCCAAAATGATAAACGGATACATCAAGGCAGATTTAATTTTCTGCTTGATTTCCATTTCTTTTTCCAAAAAGCCCGCTAAGCGGTCAAGAATGGTGTCCAGAATACCACCGAGTTCAGCGGCACGGATCATGTTGACATACAGTTTGGAAAAACAGTTCGGGTGTTTGGACAGGGCATCGGCGAGCGCGATACCGCCTTTGACATCTTTTTTCACGGCGGCGACGGCGGCTTTGAGCGGAAGGTCTTTAATCTGACCTTCCAAAATGTCCATACATTTGAGAACCGAAATACCGGCGTCGATCATCGTGGCGAACTGCCGCGAAAAAATCACCAATGCCTGCAATTTAGGCGTGCCCGCTTTGCTGCCGACACTTGTATTAAGCGCGGCGAGCATACTCGCTTTTTGCTGACTGACAGATACGACGTGGAAGTTTTGGTCGCGCAGGCGGTTCAAAACCAAGCCTTCGGATTCGGCGTCCACGCGCCCTTTGATGGGTTTGCCCCCGGCGTCCACGGCTTCATAAACAAACGTTGCCATAGTTATTTCTTTCCTATCCGCCCTTTGACAAACGGATGAAGTTTTCGCGGTCAATGCTGCGGAGCAGCGCCTCTTCATAGCTGACTTGCCCGCTGCGGTGGAGTTCGGCAAGCATTTTATCCATCGGCTGCATCCCGAACTGGGAGCCGGTTTCGATGGAACTCATAATTTGGTAGGTTTTGCCTTCGCGGATCAGGTTGCGAATAGCCGATGTCGCCACCATCACTTCAATTGCTGCCACCCGTCCGCCACCGAGCATCGGGAGGAGCTGTTGCGCGACAACGGCCTGAATGGAGTTGGCGAGTTGGACTTTAATCTGGTCTTGCTGATCGGGCGGGAAAACGTCCACGATACGGTCAATCGTGGACGGGGCGCTTCGGGTATGGAGTGTGCCGAACACAAGGTGACCCGTTTCGGACAGCGTCAAAGCGGCGGCAATCGTTTCCTTGTCCCGCATTTCACCGACCAGAATCACGTCGGGGTCTTCGCGCAGAACGGCCCGCATCGCGTTTGCGAAAGCATCGGTGTCCTGCCCAATTTCGCGCTGGTTGATCATGCCCGTTTTGTGAACGTGCAAGTATTCGATGGGGTCTTCCATCGTCATAATGTGGACGGGCCGTTCGGTGTTGATGACGTCGATCATGGACGCAATCGTGGTCGATTTACCCGAGCCGGTCGGCCCGGTGACAAGAATAAGGCCGCTGTGCTTGTGCGTCAGTTCGCGCAAAATGGCGGGCATACGCAACTGATCAAGGCTCGGAATTTTCGCGGGAATGGCGCGCATCGCGCAGCCGACGCTTCCGCGC
>CAXTBP010000141.1:0-13943 GCA_964241985.1 uncultured Armatimonadaceae bacterium
GTGTCCAGCCGCTTTTGTACCTCGCCGAACATCGGATACGTGCGCCGGATAGTCTGCACCAGAATCACGAGCACAATCGGAATAAGAAACACGAACAAAAACGACAGGGCCGGACTGGTCAAAATCCCCATTATCAGGCTGCCGAAAAGCAGGAGCGGAACCCGAACGAGTGTGCGCAGCAAAATCATCACGACTTCTTGCACCAGCGTCACGTCGTTGGTGAGCCGCGTTACCAAACCGCCCGTTTCCAAACTGTCCAAGTTGCCGAACGAAAACGACTGCACTTTGCCAAAAAGCGCGCGGCGCAAATCGGCTCCAAAACCCTGCGCGGCAAGCACGGCAAAAAACGTGCAGCCAATTCCGGCTAAAATTCCCAAAAGCGCGCAGCCTACCATGAGGCCGCACTGATGCAGAACCACGTCCTGCTTGCCACTTGGAATGCCCATATCAATCACTTTTTGCAGCAGTTTGGGCTGAAGCAAATCGAGCGCGACTTCGCAAAGCATGAACAACGGCGCAAGAATGGCCCACATGCGGTACGGCCTAAGAAAGCGGAGCAGTTGGTACGAACGCATGGTTTAAGAAAGGCTCTCCTGTTCTATCCACCGGTGGCGTCGCTCCCACAGGGCCGCGCCGATGGACACTGCGGCAAGAACCGCAACGATCCACACGGCATTGCTTGCGGCTTTCTCCACCCCCGCCCCGACCGGATTGTTCCAGCCGAACGTACGCTCACCCATCCATGTCAGCGCGGCGACGGCGGCTATAAAGCCGCCCGCGACACGGAACGGAGTATACAGCGGGGTTCGGGCAAGCAAAAGAAGCCACGGCACGGTGACGGCGACGACGAAAAGCTGCATGAGTTCGATGCCCAAATTGAAGCCCACAATGGACAGCGCGGTATGTAGCGGATCCAGTCCGAAGTCGGCGACCACGGCAGCAAACGACAAGCCGTGGATAAGGCCGAACCCCGCCGCGATGTAGGCTTCGCGGCCCGGAAAGATCGGGCGAATGGCGTGGAGGGCGGACACGAAAATCGACAAGGCTATCAGTACTTCAATCGGCTGCTGCGGGGGGCGCATCCAGCCAAGTGCGCCCGCGACAAGCGTTAAAGAATGCCCGACCGTGAACGCGCTGACAATTTTAAGGAGCCGCCACAAACTCGCCTTCATTCCGACCGGCTCGTCCCATTTTCCAGCCCGCACACCCAAAGCGGCGGGAAGCAGCAAAGCCAGCAGAAACAGCAAATGATCCGTGCCCTCGGCGATATGGCGGATGCCCAGCCGGACAATGCTGACAAAACCTTGCCAAGCACTGCCGGAGGGAATATCTATATCGAACGACTTTTTGAAAACGCGCAGTTCACCCAAAACGACTGGGCTATCCGAAAACACGCCGTTGTTCCAGTCGCGGCGCACGGAAAACAGGGCGACGTGAGTCAGCAGTTGATGCACGACCACGTCGTAGTTGAGCGTGAACTTTCGCACGGACGCGCCGGGCGGGGGCGTCAAATGCACGTGCGCGTCCACAAACGCGGTCGGCAGCGTCCAAAACGGGGGCGTTTGGTCTTCGCCGCGTTTTACGCCATCGACCGACACGTGCCACACTCGCCCGTCCGGGGAAAGGACGGCGATATGGCGGGCGAAGTAGGCTTCCAAATCATCGTGATAACGAGCGATGCTTGCGTTTGGGTTTTTAGACAACGGTTTGGCATAGGCGACTTCGAGTTCCACGAGGGGAACATGGAGCGCCATATCGACGCTGTCCCGGTTGATGTCGAGCAGCACGCGCGAGTCCGGCATGGGGTGCGCGAGGGCGGGCCGCACGCCCGTGCCGAATAGAATACCAATCAGGAATGCCGCGATAACGTAAAGCGTCAACTTCGGTATATTTCGTGGAGACCGCATGGTGTCTTAAAACGAAAACTCCGCGCCGTAATCGCTCGTTTTGTCGCGCCAAATCGTGTGGTAATGGTCGCTGCCCTGACACACGAACTCGATCCAAACGTGCGGGCCGTCGATGCGGACGTAATCGCCCGAACCGCTGACATTGGTCGTGCCGGAATACGACACTTTGGTTTGCGTTAGTTCCGCTTCGTAACGCTTGCGATATACCGCGCCCTGCGGATTGTCGCCCGCCCACGCCGCGATTGCCTTTTTGAGCTGCGTTTTCGCCGCATCGTTTAAGTCGGAAGCAAGAACGCCGTCGCTTTGTGTGGGAAACCGTCCGTCTTGACCGGGGCCGACCAGCACGTCGTGAAAACTTCCGCTCAAATGCGCCCGCGTATTTTGCTCGGGCGTGAGCGCCTTAAGCATAGCGTACAAAGAATCGCGCATGGGGGCGAGCGGCGCGTGGGTTTTGCCGCTGGCGTCTTTCCAAATATTGGGCTGCGCGCCGACGAAATACGGCGTCGCCGTGCCGGTTTTGCCGTTGTAGTACAGGTTGAACGCCAAATGGTGTCCGCCCAGTTGGAGCAGCCACGGCGCGGTTTTCGACGGCTTGCCTAAAAACGCGATGATGTAGTTGCCGTTGCCAAAAATGTTCTGTCCCCCACCCGGCCCGCCAAAGCCGCCTCCGGGCGAAGGCCCGCCAAAATTACCGCCCCCCGGTGGCAATCCGCCACCCGGCGGAGGGCCGCCGAAACCACGTTGGCCTCCCCGCCCACCTCGGTCTCCACCGGGCGGGCCATCGACCGGCCCGCCTCCGGGGCCGCGATCCGTTTTGGCGAAGGCGTCGTCGGTGGCGCGAATTTCTTGAAAACGATTGAAGCCTTCCGTGCTGAGCGCGGCGCGGGCGACGCTGAGAGCCGCCGCCGTTTGTGCGGGATTCAAGTCACGCAAAAACAATCCGTTGCGCGGCACAAATCCAGCAGGGAAATTCGACCACCGCGCGACGTTTTGCGATGTCAGGGTGGGCAGTGCCGTGGCTTTTTGCGCGTCGGAAAGTGTTGCCAAGAAGGCGTTTGCGGCATCCACAACAGAATCGGTATTGGTTGCGCCGGGCAAGACGGGTTTGGGCGACACAGGCTTGGCGGGCTGCGCCGCCTGCCGAACGCCGCTTTGGGGCGCGGCGGAACCGATGCGATAGGCGGCGACAAGACAAAGCGAGGCCGCTCCTACCGAGACGCCAAGCGTGACGAACGTGCGCTGATTCATAGATTTGCGGTTTCCGTGGGTGTTTTTTTGATTGAAACGGTTAAGCCGTCCAAGCCCTGACCGCGCAAAACGGGGAGCAAAATACTGGTAAGTTCCGGCGTTTGCGAAACGGCGGCATTGTAGCGCAGGGTTCCGCTATTGCGTTCGGCTTCCAAAGCCCCACGCAAGGTATTGTCGCCGAGAAGCAGGCCGCCCTCGCGCAGAAGCGGGAGGGACAACTCCAAATACTCGGGGTAACCGTCTTTGTCGGCATCAATAAAGATTAAGTCGAATTGCGGTTCGCCCGATGCGGCGATTTGCTTGAGGCTTTCGGCTGCCGGGCCAATCCGAATTTCGGTCTTGTCCGCGACATCAGCCCGCTCGAAATTGCGCTGCGCGACATCTGCGTGATGGGCGTCGAGTTCGAGCGTGATGAGTTTACCGCCCTCGGGAAGGGCGCGGGCCAAATGAATGCCGCTGTAGCCGCCCAATGTCCCGATTTCTAAAATGCGTTTTGCCCCGACGAGCAAAGCCAAAACGTGGAGCAGTTTCCCTTCGACCGGCGAAACATTGATGGCTCGGACGTTTTCGCGCTCCATCAACGCGAGCGTTTCCGTCAGCGCGGCATCCTGCGGCGCAAACAGTTCAGCGATGTAGGCGTCGTATGCGCCGGTGTCGAGTTCCATGCTTTTTTACCCTTCGCTCTCCTGCGGCGCATCGGCTACAAAACTGCGCACATCGTTTCGGCACTTTTCCACAAGCGCGCGCACGCTACGCACAAGTTCCGCGCTGGGGTTTCCGCGCAAACCGCCGCGCACCGCGCGCATCAGGTATTCCAGTTCCTCTTCGACAAATTGGATTTCCACTCGTGCCGTAGCGTCTGTTGGTGGCGCAAGCTGCGCCCAAAACCCGGCGACCTCTTCGCTATGCGCGGCAAGTTCCGTTGCGCCTTCGTCGGTTAAATGGAAAACGCGCCGGTCGCCGTCCTGCTCGGCCCGTACCAAACCGGCCTCCGCTAAAAACTGTAATGTCGGATACACGACGCCGGGGCTGGGCGCATACTGTCCGCCCGACCGTTCTTCCAGCGTTTTGATGATTTCGTAGCCATGTTTCGGCCCGCTTTGCAAAGCGTCCATGAGCAAATACTTAGACTCACCCCGCCGCGCCCGTCCCCCGCGCCTACCGCCCCCGCCACCGTGCGGCCCGTGGTGATGGTGACCGTGATGCCCGTGGTCGTCGTGATGATTGTGACAATGGCGACGCCCGTCGCCCCGCCGCCCGTGTTGGATTAGTTCTTCATTTTTCATATTTGACATATAAAGATATATCTTTATAAACCAAGATTGTCAAGCCTTCGCGGCATTTTATATTGACGCCCAATACGAAATGCGCATTCCCACGAAAGCGCCCCCGCACCGTTCGGGTATACTTCGCTTCAAGGAAACAATCATTGAAGATGCCCCACAAAATTGAGGAGAAACGCGGAAAAACGCGAATGGAAGCGCACGTCCTCGTTTATTTTTGTCCCCTTGCTTTTCTCGTCGGTATAGGCGGATTATGCTTCTTTTTGCGGGAATGGCAAATCGCGCCTGACTTATTGCTTGGCTTCGATCTTGCAATGACGTGCGGCCTGCTTTTATGGGGAGCCTACGGATACGACGACGCCAAACACGCGCTTCGCACCGGCGACGAGCGGCCCTCGTTCGGTATGGGCGCAGGCATGATTATTTTCCTGTTGAGCCAGCTGCTCAAAGAGATTTGCAAGCACCGAATTTTGCCTGCTTACTGGCCGGGGATGCTTGCGGGTTGGTTTGTCCTGATGTTTGGCGCAACGATTTGGGTAACTCTTCGCCTGCGCTATATTCGGGCCACGCAAGACCAAGTGCATATTCCGTAGATCGTGCACGAATGAGATAGCGTATGCAAACCGTTTCCGTTGACATCAATGCCATCGTAACCAAGCGAATTAAACAGGCTCGCCTAAAACGAATTTTAGGGGCGCTGTTTCTTCTTGTCGCGTTCGGCGGTTTGGCAAACTTTTGGGCGGAGTTACCTACCCTTTTTGCTTACCCCGCCGTTTGGCCTTTGGGATTAGCAATCATCGGTTTCGGATTCCTTTTGGACGCACAGTACGTCTTTCGCACGAAAAAAGAGCCGAAAGGCTATTTGGCGCTTTTAGGTCAGGTCGTTGTACTCGTCGGAATGGCTGGCCCGTTTTTCAACAAATGGCTGCGTCTACATAACTCAATAGGGCTTTGGCCGCTGCTCGCGCCGCTCGTTTTCGTTGCGGCGGCGCTTCTTGTCGTGGGAATTTGGTCGGCGGTCAAAACCGGGCGATCATGGATCCGTTCATTTTTTTCGCGCGAGCGTTAAGCCGTCGCCGATGGGCACAAGGCTAATCAGTACGCGGTCGTCGCGCACGAGTTTGGCGTTGAGGTTGCGGAGCGCAACGGTTTCTTCGTCGTTGATTTCGGGATCGGCAACGTCGCCCGACCAGAGCGTGTTGTCAATTCCGATAAGGCCGCCCGGTTTGATGAGTTTCAGCGCGGCCTCGTAGTAGCGGTCGTAGTTCGGTTTGTCGGCGTCGATAAAGGCGAAGTCGAACGTTTCCGCTTGATTACTCTCGGCGAGCAAAGCGTCCAATGTGTCCCCCGCCGGGCCGATGCGCAGATCGATTTTGTTTTCGACGCCCGCTTCTTTCCAGTATTTTCGCGCGATATTTGTGTATTCCTCGCTTACGTCGCAAGCGATGATTTTGCCGTCGTCCGGCAGGCTTTGGGCGACAACAAGCGACGAATAGCCGGTAAACACGCCGACCTCCAAGCATTTTTTCGCGCCGATAAGCGTGACGAGGAGGCGCATGAACTGGCCCTGTTCGGTCGAAATTTGCATCCGGCCCTGACTGAGCGTCGCCGTTTCGTCGCGCAGTTTTCGCAAAACGGGCGGCAAATCCGGCACGGAAACCGACAGCAAATAATCGTGCAGTCGGCTCGACATCGTGAACGTTTTTACGGACATCACAAATTCCTTATAAATCGAAGGCGGACGATAACGGTGGTGAAGACGGCGCGACAAGCGCGGGCGGCACGGTTTGTCCCCGGCTTTTCCACAGGGTCTGCGCGGCGTCGAAAAACGTTTCCGCGTCCGCCTCGTTTTCAAATTCGTCAATCGGAAAATTTTGTATAATCTGCGGCCCGTAGACGAAAATTTTGTTTTTATATTGCCGAACGGCCTGTACGTGCGCCCAGCGCAAAAACACCGTTTTATCCGGCAAGATGTCGTACAAACCGTCGGGCGTCAGCAGGACTTCGGCATGGCGTACCGTGTCCTTCGTCGGAAATTTAGTGCGATATTCCGTCCATCCGACAATCACGATGACCAAAGCCCAAACAACGGCGATACCCAAACCGGTTTGCCATACCGCCGCCCAGCCCAAACGAACGGTGATAACGAGCGACACCGCCCAAAGCGCGAGCGGCACGCCGAAAAAAGTGGTTCGCAGCGTGGTATGAAAAACGAGGCTCCACGGGTCGATGAGCCAGTATCCCGTGCCACGACTTGCATAGCGGGCCGCGAAGCGCGGCGCGTCGGGCGCGGGCATCTGCGGGCGGGCGGCGTCTGCTTTTTCCAGCGCGGCGCGGGCCGCGCTGTCCCACGGGTTTGATGCCAATGTGCCGCCCGCTTCCGTCGCATTGGCGACGAACGCCATTTCGGGAACGGGCATCACCAAACGGGACGGCCCCTGCGGTTTGGGCGTTCGTATTTTACGCGCGGGCGGGTGCGTTAGTCGCTTGAGAAGCGCAGTCGCTCCCCAACCGACGGCCCCAAATAAAAAGCAGCCGATCCGAAACGCGGCGACGCGGCGCGACGCCATCGGCGTTAAGCCAGGACTGCGCGGCAAAACACAGGGCAAAATCATCAGAAGGACAAAAGCCCAACTGACCCGCTGCCACCAAATCGAAGGCGTGGCGTCTTTGTTCATAGCACTTCGGGCGTTAGTTCGGCAGGCGTTTGGATAAAACCTGCCCGATTTACACGACGATACGCTTCACCATTGGGAGGCCACGCCGCTCTTGGCCGTAGGATTTGGCACAGTCGATCACGCCTTGTTTATATCCCCACCCCCGTCAAGCAGAGCAAAAAACGTTTTGCGAGCAGCGTCACTTTGTTTCATACGCTCGTGCCGCTCCAATACGGCGTCGGCTTGTCGCAGCATAGTGCTCGTAACAAAATCGCTCACGCTCTGTCCTGAAAGTAGGGCGGCCTTTTCTATGCGCTCCTTTTGTTCACGATGCAGGCGCAGTTCGATCCGGGCGCTCTGAACCAAATCGATGGTTTTAGGCATTCATTTTTCTCCACGTCCCCGTTCCAGCAATCTATTCCACCCAAACGCGGCGTGCTTGCCCGCCGCCGAGCATTTGGCGCACTTGGGTTAAAAGGGCTTCGTCGGGATCGATGGTCAAGGGCGATTTGATTTTGGCTTCGCCGTCCGGGGTATCGACGTGCAAATACAACGGGGAACCGCCGCCGCGTGAGCCGAGGGTTTCTTTGAGCATTCGCAGCAGCGTTCGGTTTGTCATATCGACGCGAACATGAACGGCGCGCGGGCGGGCGTCGGCGGCCATCGCGTCGGCGGCGACCAAATGGACGCGGTCGGCAAGCACTTCGACCTGCGCGGATTTGGATTCTTCGCCGTCGGCGGGCGCGCCTTTCGAGCCACCGATGCGCTCCCGGTGCGACGCCTTACCTTTAATCGCAAGCACGGCGTTGGGCAGCACGAACGCTTTGCACTCGGCGAACACGCCGGGAAAACACGTGACCATGACGCTGCCGGTTGTGTCTTCCAGCGTCATGAACAGCATCGGCTCGCCTTTTTTCGTATAGTGCGTGCGCATCGCGCCGACCATGCCGCCAACCACGACCTCTTGATTGGGCTGCGTTTCCTTAATCGCGTCCGCGCGAATGGCTCGGTACTTTCGTCGCAGTTCCGGCTCAAACGGCTTGACGGGATGCTCGGACAAATACAGGCCCAGCAATTCCTTTTCCATCGCCAAGAGTTCGCCGCGTGGGAAATCGGTAATGGTTGCGGTGGGCGTCACGGCTTTGGTTTCCGCCGCTTCCGCTTCGCTGTTCGCGCTGTTGCCCTCGCCGAACAGCGAAATTAGCCCAGCTTTGGCGTCGCGCGCGCCGCGCTGGGCAATCGCCACGCAGTCGTCTAACTGCTCGATGAGTGCCCGACGGTTCGGCTCAATCGACGCGAACGTGCCCGCTTTAATTAGCATTTCGATAACGGATTTTGACGTTAATCCTTCGGCGAACACGCGGACGCAGAAATCTTCCAAACTAACGAACCGCCCGCCTTTTTCGCGGGCCGTTAAAATGGCTTCAATCGGCGCTTTGCCGACGTTCTTGATGGCAAGCAAACCGAACTGCACGATTTGCGTTCCGTGGACGGTGAAGTCGGAAGCCGACCCGTTAATGTCGGGCGGCAGCACTTTGACCGCCAAGCGTCCGCATTCTTCAATCGTTGCGACAACCTTTTCCGTGTTGTCGATGTACGCGCCCATCAAGGCCGCCAAGTATTCGGCGGGATAGTTGGCCTTCAGATACGCGGTTTGGTATGCGACCATCGCGTAGCAGGCGGCGTGCGCGCCGTTGAAGGCGTAGCCCGCGAACGGCTCGATTTCGGCGAAAATGGCCTCGGCGACTTTGGCTTTCACGCCTTTTTCGGTCGCGCCTTTCAGGAAGTTCGCCTTTTGCTTTTCCATTTCCGACGCTTTTTTCTTGCCCATCGCGCGGCGCAAAAGGTCGGCTTGTCCCAGCGAAAATCCGGCAATCGCCTGAACGATCTTGAGAACTTGATCCTGATACACAATCACGCCGTAGGTTTCGCCCAAAATCGGCTGGAGCAAATGCTCGACGGATTTATCGGTGTACTGGACGGATTCGGGGTCGAATTTGCCCCGAATAAAGCGCGGAATGTGCGCCATTGGGCCGGGTCGGTACAGCGCGACCATAGCCGCGAGTTCCTTAACGGAGTTCGGTTTGAGGTCAACGACGTATTTCCGCATCCCCTGCGATTCCAACTGGAAAATTCCCGTCGTTTCGCCCCGTCCGACCATATCGTATGCGGCGTCCGCCCGTGGGTCGTCGCCCAGAGGGATGTCCCACACATTGATGGTTTCGCCGCGCGTTTGCTTGATTAAGCGAACGGCGTTCGCCAAAATCGTCAAGTTGGACAAGCCCAAAAAGTCCATTTTGAGCAAACCGAGGGCTTCCAGCGACGAGTGCGGGTACTGCGTGACGAGCGAGCCGTCGGCGGTTTTGGCGAGCGGCGTGTAGTTGACCAGCGCCTTGTCGGCGATCATGATACCGGCGGCGTGGGTGGATGCGTGCCGCGAGATACCTTCCAACTTTTGCGCCGTCGTGATCAGTTTGTTGGCGAGCGGGTTGTTCTGGTATTCGGCCAGCATATCCGGGTTGCCGGTGTAGCCCTTGTCCACATCGCCGTGCATCGCTTTATGGATAGTGATACCGATGGGCAGGGCCGGAACCATTTTGGCGATACGGTCAACATCGCTCATTGGCATAGCAAGGGCGCGGCCCGCGTCGCGCAAAGCGGCCTTTGCGCCCAGCGTCCCGAACGTCGTGATATAGGCGACTTGATCCGTGCCGTATTTTTCCGTGACGTGCTTGATCACGTCGGCCCGGCGGGCGTCCTCGAAGTCCATGTCGATATCGGGCATGGTCACGCGCTCGGGGTTGAGGAAGCGCTCGAACGTCAAGTTGTACTCGATGGGGTCAAGGTCGGTAATTCCCAAGCAGTAGGAGGCGAGCGAACCCGCCGCCGATCCGCGCACGCCGAAGAAAATGCCCTCGTTGCGCGAATAGTTGGAAATATCCATGACGATAAGAAAATACTGCGAAAAGCCGGTCTGCTCGATAATGTCGAGTTCATAGTCCAGCCGGTCGCGGTGGACTTGGGACACGTTTTTGATGCGCCGTTCCAAGCCTTCGCGGCACAACTCCGTCATGTGTCCGTGGGCCGTGCGCCCCCCGGGCAAATCGACGGCGGGCATCGGGACGCGCCCCATTTCGATTTCCAGATTGCACTTTCCGGCGACTTCCAGCGTGTTTTCAATCGCTTCCGGCGCGAACTCGCCGAACACTTTGAGCATTTCCTCGTGGTCTTTGAGGTAGAAGTTGCGCGGCTCGTACTTCATGCGCTTGGGGTCTTCGACCGTCGTGCCGGTTTGGATGCACACCAAAACGTCGTGGGCTTCGGCATCGTCGGCTTTGAGGTAATGGGCGTCGTTGGTTGCGACCAATTTGATGCCCATTTCTTGACTCATGCGCTTGAGTTCTTTATTCACCGACGCCTGCTCGGGAATGCCGTGATCCTGAATTTCAAGGTAGAAATCTTCGCCGAACACTTCGCGGAACCACGCCGCTGAGGATTTGGCTTCCTCGTAGCCCTGCTTCATCAAGGCCTGCGGAATCTCCGCGCCCAAACACGCCGAACAAATAAGGAGGCCTTCGCTATGCTCGGCAAGCAGTTCCTTGTCCACGCGCGGTTTGTAATAAAACCCCTCCAGCGACGCCTTCGTGGTCAATTTCATCAGATTTTGGTAGCCGGTGAAGTTTTTGGCAAGGGCGACCAAATGCTGAGAGCCATCTTTTTTCGGGTCGCGCTGTGTCCGCCCGCGCGTGGCGATATACAACTCCACGCCGACAAGCGGCTTGATGCCTTCCGCCTTACATTTAAGGTAAAACTCCATCGCGCCGTACATCATGCCGTGGTCGGTCAACGCGATGGCGGGCATCTCCATTTCTTTGGCGTATTTCACCATATCTTTCAATTTGGTGGCCCCGTCAAGGAGGGAAAATTCGGAATGGTTATGGAGATGAACAAACGGCGTTGGCATGAGGGCGCACATTCTTTCACTTGCTGGCGGGCGTTGCGTCGCGGTTGCTTTGTTGCCGGGCCGAACAAGTTTTTGCTAATCGTTGCACGTCGCTCCCACGTGTGCATCGCAATTTTGCGAGCGCGAAGGAGGGCGTTTTGTGCGTGTATTATACGCTTTTTCCCGCCAAACGGGAAGCCGTTTTTTGACTTTTTCCAACGGCCAAACAGAAGCAAACGGCGGATTTGATGCCGAATGAAATTCACGTCGTTTTCGTCAAAAAGTTGTTTTCAAGCGCGACGGCAACCGCATCCCCGAAAACCGAAAGGCATATCCGTCGTATGGAAGAATAAAAGCAGGTTCACGTCTTTTTCCCAAACCCTCCGGTAATGAGCCGCCCCGGGAGACCCGTTTGAACTCAAACCCGTTAACCGGTTCGCTAACAAGCAAACCCCGGCCCGTGGCGCATTGGAGGCGATGCTGGCGAATACCACCCTTCAAGAAGCACAGGACGGCTTTGAGTCGTTGGATGTCGCCGGTCTTTCCATCGGCGTTTTGACAATCGTCAATTTCCATGCCAAAGTGGATTTCTTTTCGGGCAAAACCAAGCGTTGGAACGGGGATATTTCGCCCGGAACATTCAAACTTTCGGTGGAAGCCACGCTCAAACAGTTCCCCTCCGTTAGAACCGTAACTGTTATGGTGGATGGCGACCCCGACTTCGGCTCGCTTGCGTGACGTCCCGGACTTGTAGGGTAAGCGCCCCGATTTAGTGGTAGCCTTTTGGTATGGCATCCCCGAACGACGAACTATCCGACGAACAGTTTGCGCGTATCGCCCGCGCTTTGGCCGAACCGCGACGGTATCAGATTTTGAAGCAGATTGGCGGCTGCCCGGAGGCGACGCCGTGCAGCGCCATCTCGCAGGCCCATACCGTGAGCGCGGCGACGCTTTCCCACCACATGAAGGAACTATCCGAAGCGGGCCTGATTGAAATTGTCCGCGAGGGCAAGTTCGCGCGCCTTATTCTCCAGCGCGATATTTTGCAGGCGTATCTCAAACGTTTGGCGGAAATTTAATTTTGCATTTTTGGAACCGACGCCCGAAACGGCTTGTATGCCAAATAGTTAGATAAATATCTAATAGATAACCATCTAAATAATACACCGGGAAAGTGTGAAATTCATGAGTCGTTTGCAGGGAAAAGTCGCCGTCGTTACGGGCGCATCAAAGGGTATCGGGGCCGGTATCGCCAAGCGGTTGGCGTCCGAAGGGGCGTCGGTTGTCGTCAATTACGCGACGAGCAAAGAGGGCGCGGATCGGGTGGTTGCAGCTATCGAGGCCGAGGGCGGAAAAGCCATCGCCGTACAGGGCGACGTAAGTAAAGCCGCCGACATTGCGCGATTGTTCGTTGAAACCAAAAATGCCTACGGAACGATCGACATTTTGGTCAATAATGCCGCAGTTTTTCAGTGGGATGGACTCGAAGCGGTTACCGAAGACGAGTTCCACCGTCAGTTCAATACCAACGTGCTGGGAACCCTTTTGGCGACCCGCGAAGCCGTCCCCTACTTCGGCGCAAACGGCGGAAGCGTCGTCAATCTGACCTCGGTCGCCAGCACGTCCGCGCTTCCTGGCTCGTCCGTGTATTCCGCCACCAAAGGGGCCGTGGATACTATCACGCGGGTTTTGGGAGCGGAACTTGCCCCCAAAAAGATTCGGGTCAATGCGGTCGCTCCCGGCGTGACCGAAACCGAAGGGTACGCGGCGATGAACATGGACGAAAACTTTGTCAAGGCAATGATCGCCCAAATTCCTTTGGGGCGTATCGGTCAGCCCGACGACATCGCGCAAACCGTTTTGTTCCTTGCCTCCGACGATTCCGCATGGATTACGGGCGAGCGGATTACGGCATCGGGCGGTCAACGCTAAATCCAAAAGCGTCTAACTGAACAGCCCGTGCGAAACGCACGGGCTTTTTGTTTTTTTCGTATTTCGCCAAATGCGCCAACCAAATAAGCCACCATGCGGTCTTATTAGTGTGCCAAACGAAACAGACAGCGACACCGCGCTCACGATTGCCGCGCGGGCGGGCGATTTGGACGCGCTTTCGCGCTTGGTGGAACGAGTGCGCGGCCCGCTGTTCGCGCTCGCCTACGCCCAAACCGGCAACTACGACGATGCGCAGGACGCCGTAGCGAGCGCCGTTTTGCGGGCGTGCCGCAGCATCGACAAATTGCAAAAGCCGGAAGCGTTTCGACCGTGGCTCTCGCAAATCGTGCGGAACGAAGCGCACCGCATCCGCGCAAAGCGTTTACTGTCCGTGCCCGACGACGAAGCCGTACCCGACGCAAACCGCCCGCTGGAATCGGGCGACGTTATTTTTCGTGTCGATGTGGAGAACGCTTTACGCGCTTTGCCCCGCGATCAGGCCCGCGCACTGTCGCTCCATTACTTGGACGGCTTGCCGATTTGCGACATCGCCGTCCACCTGTCGCGCCCCGAAGGAACGGTCAAATACTGGCTGCACCGGGGCCGCACCGCGCTTTCCCAAGAACTGAAAGGATACGCCCCCACCGTGAACCCCGTTCAAACGCCCACTCCCCCATTGACCGCTGCAATTATCAGCACCGACCTTGCGCCGGAACTGCTCGCGCAAATGCAAACGGCATTAACCAGCGCCGGTTGGAGCGGCGTACAAACGCGAAGCGACTTCGCCGATTTGGGAAAACGTCCGCTCGATAATGGCGAAAATCAGGAACCGCACCTGTTGTGGAAAAACAAACTTCTTGTGCTGGACGAATGGATCAACGGGCGCTCCGTGTTCGAGTATTTGCCGCGTTGGCGAGGCCGGAAAAGCACCAAGAATACGGCCCTTTTCGTTTTGGTAAACGGTGGGCGCGAC
>CAXTBP010000142.1:0-13936 GCA_964241985.1 uncultured Armatimonadaceae bacterium
GTGGTGCGTCAATCGACGGCTCCCGTGAAGCGTTGATGCACGATTTGCTTTGAATTGAGAAAGGTTGGGTTATTATGTCATCGTTGTCTTTGGATCGCCGCCGATCCCTTACTATTAAGCAGGTAACGGCAGGCCCCCGCGCCGGGACGGCGTTTACGCTGATTGAGTTGCTCGTCGTTATCGCCATCATCGCTATCTTAGCGGCGATTTTGTTCCCCGTATTCGCGCAGGCCCGCGAAAAAGCGCGGCAAATCGCCTGCTTGTCCAATACGAAGCAAATGGCGCTCGGCATCATGCAATACACCAGCGACTACGATGAACTGACCCCGGTTCAGGGCGATGCGGCACAGGGGCGTGGACGCTGGATGTATCAGATATATCCGTATGTTAAAAGTGCTGATGTTTTCGCCTGCCCGAATTTCGGTGAAGGCAAGCTAAACCTGAACGATACGTATTCCACCACCACAGCCTATGGATGGAACGTCGCTATGGGCGACACGCGCACCGCAAATGCGGCCAACGTCATTCAGGCCGGGTACTCGCTCGCGGACATAAAGAAGCCTGCTGCGACGATTATCGTCGGCGATACGGGAGCCATCGCCATAAACAACAGCGTTGTCAACGGCTACACGATGGGCGCGCGCAACCCCGCGATACAAAACCCGGGAACGAATATCACGGCAAGCATCCCGATGTTTCGGCACAACATCGAAAAAACGCAGGATCAAACCATCAATAGCACGAAGGTCAAAATGCCCACCGCAGGTCGTGCGAACTTCTGCTTTTTGGACGGGCACGCCAAATCATTGAGTGTGGGAACCGCTTTTGAAGTCGCGCCGACCGTGGGCGGCGTACCAACCGAAGACGGCGTTCCCTGCGACAACTCCGCTGCGCCGGAAGCCATCCTCATCCCGAACAGCCGCTACGTTTTGTGGAACATTTATTAAGCCGTCGTTTGGTTGGTTCGCTAATTGAAAAATCGCCCGCTTTGTGAAGCGGGCGATTTTTGTTTTTCGTAAAATGCCCTGCCTGCTTTGGGTATAGTAATTTTGCGGAAAAGCGAACGTGGCAGATTAGGGGAGCAATCAAAACAATGTGGCAGCGATTTACCGAACCGTCAAGGCGGGTGGTGTTTTTCGCGCAGGAAGAAGCGGGACGGCTGGGCGAAAACTCCGTTTCTACCGAGCATCTTTTATTGGGTTTGGTGCGGGAAAACGATAGTGTCGCCGCTCGCATTTTAGACCGCATCGGCGTGTCGCTGGGGCGCGTTCGGTCGGAAATCGAACGGCAAGTCGCACGCGGCGACGGAAGAATGCAAGGGGATATGCAGCTGACGCCCCGGGCCAAGCGCGTGATTGATTTTGCTTATGACGAAGCGCGGCAGTTAAACAACAACTACATGGGAACCGAGCACTTGCTTCTCGGCCTCATCCGCGAAGGCGAAGGGCTTGCGGGCCGCGTCCTCAAAAAACTGGGCGTGGATTTGGAGCGAACGCGCGAAGAAGTGCAAAAACTACAAGCCGAAAATCCCAGCCCTGCCCGTGAACGCGATAAAGAGGAAGCGTCTTCAGAGGTGAAGGATGCGCTGTTAGCAGAAGACGCGCTGTTAGCGGCAGAAAACGCTGTGGCAGCCGCCGAAAATGCGCTATCAAATGCGAAAGCCAAAACAAGAGAAATGAGAAAGGCGCAAGAAAAAGTTGCGTCGTGGACACTACCCGCGCCGCCGCCCGGTGTTTTGGGCATTGTCAAACACGGAACGCGCGACGCGACCGAAGTCGCCCTTGATGCGCACGCCTTTATCGCGCTTAACCACGTTTTCGCCGCCAAAGACGCGCACGGCTACCGGCAAATGGCGAGCGGCGACCAAACCATGTTTTTGCTGCCCGTCGGAACGCCGCTTAAATGCTTAGTTCCGACCGGCGACGGCGCGTTCGACGCGACCCGTTCGGGCGGCTTGTACGTGCGCGTTTTGTCCGGCCCCTACGACGGCTACGCAGGCTGGATTGACCGCGACGCTTTCAACATTTCTGGCCCGGACATCGCCGCCTTCCCGCCGTCGATTGGCGATGGTGAGTAGGCAAATGTTCGTAGAATAGTTTCGTAGCATTATTTGCTAAGGAGAAGCCATGTCCGAAGAATTAAAAGACAATCCGCCAACCGTGCCAACGTCCAGCAATGGCGGCATTAGCATTGGCGGTAGCGTTTCCGGCAGCGCGTTGAATACCGGAAACAACGTTAGCCAATCGGTTACTTTCCATAATGTCGCTTTGCCGCCCGCCGAAAGCGTGGACATTAAGGCAGAACTTGCTGCGTTGAAAGAAGCTCTCGCCAGTTTACAAGCCCCCGACCAGAAAAAAGTCGAGCGGGCCATCGAAGACGCCGAGGACGAAGCCGACAAACCTGAACCCGATAAAGCCGAAGTCGGCGGCGCGGTAGAACGTGCGCTTGGCTACGCGCAAAAAGCGGAAGGCTTTCTCAAAGTCGCGGAAACCATCAAGCCGCACCTAACAGCCATTGTCGGATGGATTGGCACTAACTACGACAAAATATTGGCAACTGTCGGAATGGCAGCCGGAACGCAGTGATAAGGACGCGCATAGGTGACACACGCAAACCCCGGCATCGGAATAGGCGGAAATGTTATTGGCAGCGCCGTTTTCAACGGCGATGGCAACACTGCTTACATTAACGCCGCGCCGCCCGTCGCACGAATACTCAAAACGAAGTGCATCATAACGATTGACCACTATTTCACGGGGCGCACAGTGGAATTACAGCAGTTACACGATGCCCTGCATTCGGGCGGGACGGCGGGCGTAACACAGGCAATTTCGGGACTGGGCGGTATCGGTAAATCGTCGCTCGCACGGGCGTATGCCAACGCCCACTATGCCGACTATAACGCTATCTTTTATCTGAACGCCAGCGATGCTGCCTCACTGGATCAATCCTACCGCGAAATTGATCGGCAGTTTGAACCGTCTGCGCCCGCTGATGCGCCTGACGCTGTTGTACGTCAAACCGTGCAGTCTTACCTTCAATCTCCGGCTAACTACCTTCTGTTGGTGGATAACGCCGACTTCGGGCCGAACTACCGCGCCGAAGATTTCCGAGAGTATCTACCTGGAAATCTGCGGGGGCACGTTCTGCTGACAACTCGCGCCACGTCCTCGTTAGATAGTTTGGGCATACTCAAAAACCGCATCATTACTTTGCACGATTTAGAAGAGCGAGACGCTGCAACATTGTTGTGGGAGCGTGTTAAGGGCAAAGGTACGCCTATTCCGCCCGAACAAATGGCAACGATTCTTGCCATTGCCCGCGCTTTGTACTGCTTTCCGTTGGCATTGGAGCAAGCGGCGGCCTATATTGCAGAACAAGAAATTTCATACGAAGAGTATTTGCAAGACCAAACATACGGCGTGGTTGCCCTATTAGAAGAGCAACAAGCTAATATAGGTCAATGGTCGCGTGACGAGCAATATCGGCGCGCAGTAAATACGACTTGGGCACATAACATATATGCTTTACAGAGAAACGGCAACAGGGCGGCTATATCTTTGCTTTTCTGCTCTGCTTTTCTCGCGCCTGAAGCTATTCCTTTGAAAGAAATCGCAGACGCTTCTGTATTAGTATTTGATGGATTTGGCGACGATGCTTTTGGTGGTCGGGAGCGGGAAAGCCGTCGTGTGGGGGAATACGCCGCATTGCTCAAACCTCTCTTGGGTTACTCACTGGTTAGCAAGGACACCAATAAAGGCACTTTCGACATTCACCGAATGTTGCAAGAAGTTATCCGTCATGCAATACCACTGGAACATCAGATAGAACTGATTCACGGCGTCGTGATACTGATTGATCTGGCTTTTCCATACGTTGAGTTTGAAAAATGGTCGGATTGCGAACGCCTTATGCCTCATGCTATAGCTATATTAGAATTTGCCAAAAAGTTTAAGCTTTGTTCTCTTGCCTATGCGAATTTGTTAAATTCACTTGGATATTATTTGCATGATCGTGCCCACTATGGGGATGCCTTGCCTTTATACAACGAATCACTATCTGTTCGTCGCGCATTATTGAAAAACATTCATCCAAGCATAGCGGAGAGTCTAAATAATATAGCTGAAGTGTACGCAGTGCTGGGAGATTACGACCAAGCTTTGACCATGCATACTGAGGCTCTTGCGATACGAAAGGAAGTTCTTCTTCCTAATCATCCTGATATTGCGACAAGCCTAAACAATTTAGGTTTGGTGCTGTGGAAGCAGGAAAAATTTGAGGCCGCGTTACCACTTTATGAGGAAGCAGGAACGATACTTCGCGCTAACTCACCGCTTTATCTTCGTAAATTATCCGCAACAATAAATAATTTAGCGTTGTTGCACGATGCGCAAGGAGACTACGACAAAGCCTTAACGCTCTACAAAGAGGCGCTGTCTATTATACGAACTGTTCAACCCTCTGCACTTCCTGATATAGCAGCTACATTGAACAATATAGCAAAGTTGCACAAGGCTCGAGGTGATTATACCGAAGCTTTGCCTCTTTACTATGAGTCTTTATCTCTGTATAGAGTGGCACTACCCGCCGCCCACCCCAATTTGGCAATGCCCATAAATAACTTGGCTGTCATGTACAAAGAGCAAAAAAAGTACGATGATGCTATTTTACTTTACGCTGAAGCATTGGCAATTTTAGACCTAAGTTTAGGAAGAGATCACTTCTACACGACGGGCACTTTGAATAATGCTATCAGGTGTTTGTATGAAAAATCTTTACTTGACAATGCTTTAACCGAAGACGACATACACTCAATGTCAGAAATTGAGCAGCGCAATGTTCTTAGCGAGCCAAGGCAGACTTTCATTAACTTGGTGAATGAGTTCATACAACGATTGCAACAAAGCGAAAGTATTTAAGTGATGAGGGAATAGTTTTCCTGCGCGGGTAGGACTTCGGTGAACAGATGCACGGCCCACGCTTTGAAGGCGGCATCGCGGCACAGGGCTTTGGCGGGTTCGTCGCTGATTTTGATGAGCGGGACGCCGTTGCATTCGGTCATTTTTATCACAATAGAAAGTGCGTCCGGCCCCAAATCGTTGGTCAAACTCGTGCCGATGCCGAACACGCAGCGGATTTTGTCGCCGAATCGCTCCCACAATGCGACCGCTTCCTCGACCATCAAGCCGTCCGTAAAGGCGGCTGTTTTCGTGTAGGGGTTGAGGCCCAGTTTTTCATAATGGGCGATGAGTTTTTCCGCCCACACAATGGGGTCGCCGGAATCGTGGCGCGCACCCGTGAACAAACTGGCAAGGGCCAAATCGAAGTCGCGTAGGAACTGATCGAACGTAACGGTATCGGAAAGCGCGATGCCCAGTTTCCCCCGGTACACGCTATTCCATGCGTACAGCGCGGCCTTTTGCGACGTTGCGAGCGGGGCGAGGGCTTGATGGCCCATAATCCATTCGTGCGCCATCGTGCCTTGCGGAACCAAGTTGTGCTTCATAGCAAGATACACATTGGAGCTTCCGGCAAGGAGCGTGGACGGCAAACGTTCGGCGAGCCGCGCGACCACGATTTCCTGCCAGTTTTCCGAAAACGCGCGGCGCGTCCCGAATTCCATCAAGCGGAACGGGTGATACGTCGGCCCTTTGTCGGGCAAGTTGAGTAATTGCTCGATTTTGGCGTCCAATCGCTTGCGCCCCGTTTCCCAAACGTCGGGCGATGCCTTGTCTTCAAAATACGCCTCGTTGACGGCCCGCAGGAGCGGCACTTCAAACCAAATCGTTCGATACCACGGCCCGTTGACCGTGATGGACAACCCGCCGCCGGTCGCGTCGGGTAGTTCGGTAACGGTCACATAGCGGGCCGGGTCGAGCGCGGTGTGCGATAAGGCGTCCAAAAACGCGGGGTGAAAGTAGCCCTGTTTGTTCAAAAACGCGATGCCCTCGTCGGTCGGCGCGAGGCCCTGCATCGCCGCGATTTTTTCACGGATGCGGCTCGCATAGGGGCGCAAGTCCACGTTTTTCGTGCGGCAGATAAACTCGTAGGAAACCCACGCACTCGGGTACAACTGCCACACGGCCTGCGCCATTGTGATCTTGTACAAGTCGGTTGACAAAAAATCGTTCATTGGGTGTATTCTTCCCGTTTTAAGGGGTTTTGTTCATCGTCAAATTCGCCAAGCGATTGTCGCGGGCGATGAGGGTTTGCGCCCCCCGGCTGAATAAGCGTGCGTCACCGGACAAAACCGGGTCGGGCACGAGTTTGACGGCGGAACTGCCGCGCGTTTTGGCGAACAGTTCGAGTTCCTCTGCCTCGTTCATCAAGGCGACGACGCCCGTATCCAGCACCGTAAAGTTGACTTGCGAAACCGGCACATCACTTACTTGGCGAACGTCGTAGACTTGGGTGTTGGCGTCGAAGCGGAACACGAACCTATCGTACACGCCGCCTTTTTCCGTCAGAACGACCAAAACGCCGCGCTCGAAGTGGGCGTCCATAATACGCCGGTTGTCGAGTTCGGGCACGCGCACCTCGCAAAACGCGCCGCCATCCGGCAGCAAGTTGGCATACATCGCGCCGAGCAAATTCTGCAAAACGACGCCCGAAAACAACTGCGCGGCCTGCGGCAAAACCGTTCCAATCACAGACACGCCGGGCAAAACGCCGCTTGGCAACTCGGTCAGCGACACTTCCAAAACGGTACCGTTTTGCAGCGCGATGATGCGGCCCGTCGTGCTTTGAACCGCGTCGGCGGCAACGGATAAAGGCAAATCGGTTTGCCGTAATACGTCAGTCAATACCAAACGCCCGTTCTCAACGCGGCCCAAAATAGGCCGCTGTGTTTGCGGCGAAAGGCCAAGTACGGAACCGCTGGGAGCGTCGCCAACCCGCCGCGCCCCGACAAACACGCCGCGCGTTGTCAAAACGACATTGCCGACGCATTCCAAAACCGGCCCGTCGAACGCCCCGATTTCTGTTACGACAAAATTGTTGGACGCCGCAAGGGTTCGCGTAATCTGCGGCGAGATTGTCACGGTGGCAAACAACCCGGTCGGCGGCGCGACGCGAACGCCTCGCGCAAACACGGCCTCGTACCAATCGCGCCAGTTTTGTGGAAGCGTATCGAGCGGCAAACACGCATGGGGCAGGCGTACGGCCTTATCAAACACGCTGACGTTGCCGAGCATTCGCGCATCCAGCGTGGTTAGGTTGGGGTGCTTGCCTTTGTACGGATGAACGCCAACGAGCATTTGAAACGAAACGATGCCGAACGAAAACCAGTCCGTGCCTTCGCTAAACGTTTGCGCGTGGCGGTCGCGGATGGAGTCCATAATCGCCGTGGCGGGAAAATGCGGGGTTTGGTAGGAGTCCACGTCGATAAAATACACACGGTCGAACGTCGCGGCATCGACCAAAAAATTCATCTCGTTCAAATCAACCACGAGCAGATTTTTGGAATGGACGTGCGCGACGCCCGCCTGCACCTTTTGTACCAAGCCGAGCATTTTATCCGGTGTCAAATTGTGCCGGTCTTTGTAAGCTTTCGGGAACGTTTGGCACAGCGCGACCCCGCCGGGCGGCACGGCCCGCATCGCATAGCCGACGGGAACGCCCTTCGGGTCGCGCAGAACGCTTTCCGGCTTGATAATGTCGGGTTCCGTCAATGCGCCTAACTCTTGGATTTTTCCGAGCGGGATCATCTTTTGCGGCGCGAATACGAATCGTCCGTTGTCGTCGTATCCGTACACTTTGTAGGCCGTGTTCGCTTTGACATACACGGCCCCTTCGCCGCCCGCCGCCTTGAAGTCCGACGGTGACAGCGTGATTTTCGTATTGGCTTCGGTTAAGAGTTCCATGTGCGTTTATCCAAAATATAAGGCGGCGAGCGACACGTCGTCGCTGTGCTGCCAGTTCAAGCGGGTCGCGCAGGCTTTTTCAAAGGCCTGCAAGCGTCGTTGCGCGAACTGTCCGGTGAACTGCTTAAAATCCGTCAGTTCCCGAACCGCGTCCAAATACGGCACGAATTGCGGCGCGCCGTCGCAACCCGCCCGCTGCTGAAACGACTCCACGCCGTCGGACAGCACGGCAGCAAACCACAAGTCCGCGACCGGAAACCGAAAAACAAAGCGCGATTTGTTGGACGGTATCGTGACGGTGCGCTCGCTTCGTACCCGTCCGTCGGGGTGCAAAACCGTTTTCGTGACGGTGTGCGTGTTGTTTTGGACGCCGTGCCACTGCGCCAAGCGGCCCGCGTCTTCCAAATAGGCCGGGTAAAACGGAAAGCCCGCCGCGTAATGCGCCCGGTAAACAATGCGCGTCCCATCGGTTTTGCCCAGCACAAACGCGCCGTCGCCAACCACAACGGCATAGAGTGTGCGTTTGATGTCGCCTTTTGCGGGCATTTCTACCAAACCTAAAAGCGTCGCGTCCAACGCAGAATCCGAAACACCCATTTGCGCGGCGATTTGTTTTCCTTGCCACACACTTTGGCAAATCGCATCGTTGAGCGCGGTTTGCAGCGATTCGTCGCTTCGGGCAATGCGTTCACTTTGCGTTTGCATTGCGTGAACCAAAAGGCGCGCCCCGATGTCGGTGTGCGGGCTGGACGAGCAGCCATCGGACAGCCAAGTGGCGCAGATGGGCGAATCGTCGAAAGCGTTTTGAGCAAGCGCGTAGTCTTGGCAAACGGCGTGGGTTTTGCCGATGATGAACGCGGCGTCGGCGTGGGACATGGTGGTTCCTTTGTTCGTTTAGGCCCCCCTGCCCCCCAATAAGGGGGGTCTGAACAAGCCTGCTGATGCCGTAAATCTTGCGGAAGTACGAATATGCCTTTTTCAGAACCCCCCATTATTGGGGGGCAGGGGGGCTAATTCCGCTAAATCGTCAGGCTTTGGCTTGGGCCGCCCGTGCCGAGGGCTTGGCTTTGGGCCGAAATGGACTTGCTCACGAATGCAGCGAGTTTGGCGAGCGTTTTGGCGTCGGCGTCGGCGAGTTCTACGTACTGGGTAAAGCCCACGTCCTGCTTGAATTGGTTTAACCGCTGGCCGGTGTAGCGGTCGTTGATGTTGACGCCAATCAAAATTGTGACGAGCGATTCCAACGCTTCCTGCTTAACGAGGCTTGCAAGGGCGGCCTTGACCGCACCGGCGGATAGCGTGGAGTTGTTATCGTCGCCGTCCGTGATGATGACTATGATGCCGTTGGCAGAAAAATCGTTCTGGTTCAGGTTCGTGCCATAGGCCGATGTCGCCGTGACCGCGTTGACCGAGGCGTCGTACAAAGCGGTCGATCCGCCGACAGAGAGTGCGCTTGTATAGTCGGCCTCGTGGCAGTTTTCCAAGAGCTTGAATCCGTGGATTTCGCCCAAGTCGCTGGCGAACTGCACGGTTCGCAAAAGCAAATTATCCGCCCGGGGGCTGTATTTACAGGCCCGCACGACTTCTTTAACCGTCTTAGTCAAATCGCTTTCAAACGCGGCGACGCTGCTGCTAACATCGACGACAATGGAAGCCAGCGTGTATTCGGTCGCGCCCAGATGCTCGATTTTCGTGGCGGAAAAGCCGTAATTGCTGTTGGCTGCGGTGTGCTGGGCGAGGGTTGTATCGTTAAGTTTCGGCATGGTCTTTCAACCTTTCAGGTTCGGCCCCGCCGCAAAGGGCGGGGCCAATAGCGCATCGGGTTAGCGCAAAAAGTCGGTCGTGGTCGCAGTTTGCATTCCACGTGCGGTCATTTCGGTGACGAAATCCTGTCCCATCGTTTCAAAGCCGGGCACGGAACTCGAAGCGTCAGTGATAAGCACCAATTTTTTCACATAGGAATCGTCGCCGAACGCGGTGGCAATATCGCGCACGGTATTGGCGACGCAGTGCGATAAGGCTTCCCCTGCGATAAACACCAAGTCGGCGTCCATCAAAGTTTGTATCAGCGGCTTGTTGATTTGCGTCGTCGGATCGTGCGGGTCGGGAACGTCGGCTTTAACGGCGGAGTAGTGCTCCGTCCAAATGTTCGAGCCTTTGGTCACGAAGTCCACCAATCCGAATGCGCTTCGCTCCCACGTATGCAGCGCGGCAAGCAGATCGGGCACGACTGTATGGCCTTCGCTCCCGATCAAGCAGTGTTCGGGCCACACGCACAGCGGATACCGCTTGCCTGCATCGAGGGCCTTGACATAATCGTAGGAGCGTCGGAAAAAGCCCGGATTCGTGGTTGTCCATTTGCCGCTGTCCAAATCGCCGACCGTGATAATCGTGAACGGGGCCGGGTGATTTCCCGCCGAATCTTTCCACCACAGCGGATGCGCGATGTCCACGATACGGTGGCTGTCGAGCGTCACGTGGTAATCGTCCACGCGGTCGCCGAGCCGCGTTACCATTTGCGCCAAGCGTTTCATGTCGTCGTTTGCGCCCGTTACGAACAGCGTGCCCTGCGGGTCGGCGAAATCGCGTTGCGGGTCGATAATCAGTCCATGCAATTTCATTTGGGTTTTCCTTTGCGGCCAACAAGGGGTTGGCGCGATGTCTTCGTTCTTGTTGTGTCCGCTACACTTTCTTTATATTGTATTTATAACACTAAGTCAAGGTATTCAAACGTAGTACGGGAAATATATTTTGTGGAAAGTAGAGTGCGGCCCGGACGGTCAGCGTTCCGGGCCGTGAACGACCCGTCTCATTTAGCCGGTTCTCTCGCAGACGACGGTCGTCCGAACCGTATGTGGAAGGTTTCGGATTTTGTCATGGCCTCGGTTTATGCGAAGGTAAAGCAAATTCCGAAGGTTACTCTGCTCAGGCTCGGAGAGCCGACTGTATAAGACGGGTCGTTCACGGCCCGCTTTGCTGAGTGGCCCGGTCAATGTCGGTGTGGGCTTTCAACCGTTCGGAAGCAAAACCGCCTTCACGACGCGCCCGGCCTGCACGTCATGGAGCGCAGTTTCGGCTTCATGGAGCGAGTAACGGCGCGAAATGAGGCTGGCCCAATTCATGCGAGAATCGAAGCGCGACAGCACTTCCATCGCCCGCCAAATGTGCGAAAAATCGCTGCCCCATACGCCGCGTATGTCCAAGTGCTTTTTGTTGATGTGCAAATGCGGATTCAAAGCCACGTCGCCGTTGTCGGTGTACTGCCCGACGATAATATACCGGCCCGCGTCGCGGACGAGTTCACAGCCTTCGGGGACGGCGTGCGGATTGCCGGACGCCTCGATTACAATGTCCGGCCCATAGCCATTTGTCGCGTCGTGGACAAGGCTTTTGCGCTCGGCAGGCGTGGTTTGCGTGACATCGCACGTCCAGTCCGCGCCGAAGTTGCGGGCCGCTTGCAAGCGCAGTTCAGGCGCACCAATCACGCCGACCCACGACGCACCCGACAGCACGGCGAGCGCGCAGGCCGATAAACCAACTGGGCCGCTGCCTTGAATGAGCACGCGGTCGGCGAGTTTGATTTCCGCCCGTTCGATGGCGTGAACCGCCGTTGGCAAGCCGCACCCGCCGCCCGTCCATGCGTCGGGAGATACGCCGGGCGCGAGCGGCAAAATCTGTGTACCGGGCTTTAAGTACATCATTTCGGCCCAGCCGCCGCTTAGGCCATCGTTTGCGCCCAGCGTAATTCCGTACACGCGCCGGTGCGGGCAGCGCGTGGTCGCTTTTTGCACCGAACACGTATGGCAGACGTGGCACGTTCCCCACACGTCCAAAAACGTCACGATCTGCCCGGGCACGAGCGGCTTACCCGCGTGGTCAAGCACGGTTCCGCCCGTTTCCACGATTTCGCCCACGCTGACATGGCCGGGAATGAGCGGGTAGGGAACCCCTGCGAGTTTGCCGTGCCACAAATGCACGTCGGTTCCGCACACTTCGGCGGCAAGGACTTTGAGCAAAACGCCGCCCGGTTCCACGTCGGGGTAGGGGAACGTCCGAACTTCGGGCGGCGCGTTCGGCGCGGGCAGAACCACGGCCCGCACGGCTTGGGTATCAGGCATCGGAGGCTCCGCCTTCCGCCCGCGCTTCGTTTGCGTGTTTCCTGCCCGCGTCTGTTAAAAACCAGTATTGCCCGCCGCGATTATATGGCGATGCGACGCGCCGCAAAATCCCCATTTGTTCGATGATTTCCAGCGTTCGCGCCGTAGTGCTCCATCCACCTTGCAGCATATCGACAAGCGGCGTAAACGCCCTTTCGCTTTCAACATAGTCCGAAAAATAAACCGGGTGAAGAACGCCAAAATTGTTTCCGCACTCCGCTCCGAACCCAAGCAACGCTTCAATTTTGAAGTAGGGTTTTTTATTGGTAAAACGGCAGTCCATTCCGTGAACAAAATATCGCCAGTGTAACCCTGGATCGGATTTATGGCGGCGCAAACTGCCCATTTGTTCGTGAGCAGGCCATGATTCCGAAAAAGAAAAATGCGATACATTCATGTTGAGTTGATTTGCGAGCCGCACCATCAGCGAAGTGGCAAGCGTTTCGTATTGAGCCGCTGCACACGCAAATAAAGAACTGGATTGTTGAATGATGTGTTTTGGCGTGACGCTTCGTATGCCAATTCGCGCGGTTCCTACCAGTACGTCACCTTGCGTAATGCTTTGTGTGGCATATTTCGCGTTTGGTGATCCGTTTCCATAGTCAAATCCCGTTCCGATGTCTGAAACTATATGGTCAGGAAGGCGTGCCGCTAATTCCTGTACGAACCTTTTTCTTTGTTGTGATGCCGGGTCGTAGAAATTGCCGTCCGCACCCATCTCAACACGGGCGCGAATTTCAAGCAGGCGATAATTTTCCGTTTGCACAAGGCGCACGATTTCGTCAACGGGCGGCAAGGCCGCTATGCTGACATGGCGCACAAGTGTTGGTTCGACTTGTGACATCGCTACCTCTTCTTTATCGCGTCGGTTGCTGTGCATTCTGCACGTATTTCATGCGCGCGCTGCCTGCCCGCGTCCGTCAAAACCCAACCTGCACCAATTACTGCTAATTTTACTCGGCGGAGAAACCCAACCTGCTCCATGCGTTCCAGTATGCAATGTGTGTCGCTCGCACTATCACGCAATACATCGGGAAGGTTGCTGTCCGATTCAGCGGAGTTGATAAATCGCAAAAAGAAACCGGGGTCAAGTACGCCGAAGTTCGTTCCGCCCTCCGGGCCGAAGCCCATTCGCGCTTCAACTGTAGTCCACAAGGCTTCGCAGTTAAATTGACAGTCAAACCCATGGAAGAACCAGCGCCACTCTTGTGTTCCGGGCGGATCATTCGCGCCGATTGACAGTAAGCCGCTTTGCGTGCCGCGTGTCCACCACGCATTATCCCATTTCGCGCAATTAGTGAAGTCGGAAACATCTACATTCAAATGCTTCGCCATCCGCTCCATAAGGGGATTAACTACTTCCTCATAGCGAACTGCCGCAAGCAAAAACAAATCAAGGTTGTCCTCTATGGATTGCTGGGGCATATTGCGCCGCGTGCTGAATCGCCCCCATGCCTTGACGACCTCTCCCGCTTCAAGGGGTTTTGTCCGCGCGGGATACAGAAACGCTTCGTCCAAGTTATTCCAGCCTTCTTGAACGGTATGAAAGGGAAGACGTGGCATCAACGCTTGAGCAACACGGTCGCGCTCCGCTATGGTTGGGTCGTGCCGTTTCCCGTCGGCATCTACGGTTTCGTGCGTCGGAACTTCAAAAATAACCCAATCGTTGGTTTCGGCAAGGCGCACCAATTCATCGAGCGTTGGCAAATCCGTCATGCTTGCATACCGAAGCACGGTCGGTTCAATTTTGGGGCGCGTCTTGGGCATCGGCGGATTCTCTACGTTCGCTGCGACGGGCGAAGTATACGCCGACGGCGACGATAACAACCATGACCGACCAAAACAGCCAGCCGGGCATTAGGTCGGGAACGGTTTCGGGCGTGTACTTGCCACTGGCTTCCCAAAATAGTTCGAGCG
>CAXTBP010000143.1:0-5456 GCA_964241985.1 uncultured Armatimonadaceae bacterium
CCAATGCGGCGCGGGTTGGCGGCAGTTGATCGTCGCGCAGTTTCACTAAATCGCTCAAATACTCCGTCACGATTGCCAGCGTAAAAAGACGACGGGCTTCGTTGCTGAAATCGGAGTACAGAACCGTTTTATCCTTTGCAAGGCTTGGCTCGACCAAAACCCGGAACCGATGCAAAGCGGCCTCGCGTAGAGCGCGCTGCGTGTTGAATTGTCCCGTGCCGCGGGCAAAAATTTTATCGGCGGCGTCCGGCTTCTTTTTGGGGTTAGGAACCGTGTTCGGTTTATTTTCATCGTCGCTCATGTAGTACATCAGCGCCTTCGCTTCTGAGGCAACGAACTGATGATCGAAGGCGCGCAGAAGCGATTCGGGAAAAACAGCGATCACAGCCGTATTGAGCGCGCCGAATTCTTTGGGCGCTTGCGCCCGGTCGCGGGCGATGCGCCACGTATCGCCTTGCCCATGAAAAACGCGCAAGCCGTACACCGCGCCCGCCGCCCGAAATGCGGCTTCTTTGAGCGCGGCGTCTGCCGTTACCGGCAAAACAGCAAGAACGCGCTTCTGCTCCAAACCGGCGTCTACGATAAAAAGCGCGGGATTTTTGCTTAGTTGGCGCAGATCGCTCAGTGTTTGTGTTTCCGCGCCTTCGCTTTCTTCGGTGAACGGTAGCGCGGATCCGTTTGCCTCATAATCCGAAGAGGCGGGCGGGGCTTCGTAGAGTTCGCCGCCGGGCGCGAAGACGGGGAAAACGGCGTTGTTGGATCGCTTGGGCGCGTAAACAATCGTTTTTTGGCCGCTTGCGCCCGCTGCCCCGGCAGTTTCTTTTGCAGCCGGTTCCTTTTGCAGCGATGCGGCGAACGTTGTACCGGCGCGCTCCACGGTTTGTAGGGCTTGATAGGCCCGCAGGGCGTTTCCTGTCGCAAATTGAATGTGCCGGGCGACCGCGCACTGCCACAGCGCGTTTTTTTGCTGAGCGTTCAAGCGGGAAATTTTCAAACTTATGAAATCCTCCGACGCTACTTGTACCATACCGCTCTTAATCACTTGCATCTTTGGGGTAGGATTTGTGAAATATCCGCGCGCGTCGGTCGGCAAGGTTTTGAAAAAGGAAGCCATAAACGGAGTGTTCGTTTCGTCGTTATCGGCGGGCGGAACCGTGGGCGCGGGCAAAGCGGACGCAGCCCGTGAAGCGTCGCGGAGGGCGACCCGCAATTCTTCCGTCGTGACTTCCGGCAAATCGTTGGGGTTCGTGTAGCGTTTGCGAAGCAGAAACACGTCGCCCTTGCGCTCTACATCGTAATCATACGCGCCCGCGATTTTTTGCACGGCTTCGTTAAGCGGCAAACCCGTTACGGGCCATTTTTCGGCAACCGCGACAAGAGGCGGCGCGGTTCCCCGCGCTCGAAACGGCGTGCCTTCCGCGACGAATGCGACGCCCCCGGCTTGATTGGAAACCGACCGCAACGTACCCGCGAGGGTTTGCGCGTCGGCGGGTAGAAGGCGAACGCTGGGCGCGGAAACGGAAACGGAAACCAAGTGCGATGCGGGTGCAACGACCGTTTGTGCAAACACGGACATTGGAAGAACAGCCGCGAGCGTTAGCGGCGCGGCAAAGAACAAAGTTAAACGGTGCATGGCAGTTTTTCGCCGATAGAAACGTAGCGGATAAATCAAAAGTTATTGTGCCCTTTACGGCTTTTTCTTGTCCGGTTTGGGAAACGTTGCGGGAACCGGAAACACACCGCCCCCGTCCACGTTGCTGTAGCCCTTCTCGGAATTTGTCCAGAAGGTAAAATGCAGGTAGGGGTCTATCGAACCAAAGCCATCGTTGATATGGGCGGACAAATAGCCTTTGTCAAATGCGGTGATCGACGGAGGGAGCGTTTGATTTTCCAAACCGCTGGCGTTTTCCAAGCAATCCACAAAAAGCGCGAGCGTCCACAAATCGTGGGCTTTATCGTTTAGTTCGCTATAAAGTACGCGCTTTTCCGTTGTTTCGGCAATACGTGGCTCCGCTAAAACCCGGAAACGGTGCAAAGCGGCGTCTTTCAAACGACCGGGCGTTTGGAATTTTGCCATGAAGCGCGTTCGGTCGGCCCATTGTTCCTCTCGGCTTGTTATTTGCGCCGCGCTTTCCCCCTCCTGCGGTTGCAAATAACTGGGTCGAGACTTTTTCAAGCGTTCGGCTTCTTCGGTGTTATACGCGCTGCGATATAAACGGATAAGCGGGGCGGGAAACGCGGCGAATGCGGCGGCATTGAGGCCCGCCAAATCATGGGCGATTTGCGGGCGCGGACGCTGCATCCGAAGCGGGCCATCCTCTTCCGTGCGAACGACGCTAAGACCGTACACATCGCCGACCGCCCGCCACACGGCTTCCGCACTGCCGCCCAAATCCCCCACCACGGTCACGGATTTTACCGCCAATGCTTCATGGGCGACGAACGATGGAGCCACGACACCGACGCGCGACGCGACGGCTTTTTCGTGCAGGGTTTGCGCGAGGGCTTGCAGGGTAAACGTATCTGGCCCGGTTTCTTCGGGTGGCGAGAGTTCGTGCTTTTCGTCGTAATCGGCGGCGGTGGGCGCGGACGAATCCTGATTGTCTCCCGCTTCGCGGTAGCTGATTCGGCGGTTGCTGAAGCGGAACAGCATTCGCCCGTTGGGGGCGAACGGAATAAGGGCCGTTTTTCTGTTTTCACGTACCATACAGCATAACGCGCGGGCCGTTTGCGTTTTTTTAGTGTCCGGCTCCGTCGCCGTCATGTCCGTCCAGCCGAACGCCGTGGTTTTCTGGTCGCACTCCCGAACGGCAGCCTGCGCCTTTTGCGCTTCGCCGACGGCGTTTTGGATATGCCGACTGACCGCCAAATCTTGCAGCATTCGCTTTTGCGCCGGGTTCATATCGCGGACGTAAACAAACGTAGCGTCGCCGGACAACTTTTTGATCTGTTCGGGCGTCAACGTTTCGTAGAACTTGGTGGTAAACGGTGAATTTTTCTGGTCGAACGACGGCATATCGGCGACGGGCGCAGGCAAACCCGACGCGGCCCGTACAATATCGCGCAGCGCGAGTTTGAGTTCGTCCATTGTGACATCGGGCAAATCGGCGGCGTTGGTGTAGCGTTTGCGCAGAAGAAAAACATCCCCTTTGCGCTCCGCTTGGTAATCGTAGACGGTGGCGATTTTTTCCACGGCTTCTTGGAGCGGCAAACCTTCGGCGGGCCATTTTTGAACGCTGGGCGCAAGGGGCGGCGCACTGTTTCGCGCTCGGTACGGCTTCCCTTCGGCAACAAATGAAACGCCCGGCGCTTGATTGGCGAGGGCGTGCAAAGCGTCCGCGAGCGTTTGCGCATCGGCGGGCGCGAGGTGCACACGCGGGTTGCTTGCACTCACGGCTGCGCCCGAAGCAGCGGGAGGAACGGCGAAACACGAACGCCCCGCAACGACACCGAGCGGCGCGAAAACCGCCAGCAAAACCGCCGATAACCCGCACAGCGAAACGGGGCGTGACCTCATCGCAGAAATCCTTTGTAGCGAAAAAGCCGCCCGTATCAGGCGGCTTTTTTGCAAATTATGCGCGGCGCTTAATCTTCGGTTACGCCTCGGAAAAAGCGATAGCCGCCGAACACGATTGCGCCCCAAAACAGCGTGTACGATTTGCCCGGTGCGGCGTTGAAATAGCCAATCGCGGTGGCAATGATGCCGAAAAGGCAAGCCGCTCCACCAATAAGAACATTGGCATTGAGGGAAAAACCCCCTTGCTTTTGCGGGGCTTGCGGAACGTAATCGGGGCGCTGGTATGCGCTCGATTCGCTCAGTGGCGGGGCCTGCCCATACGGATTTTGCCCGGGCGGCGGCTGCATCTGCCACGGATTTGTCGCAGGCTGCGGCGCGGCGGCATTGGCATTTGCCACACCCTGACCTTTACATTTTCGGCACACGGTATCCAGCGGCTCCATATTGTAGCCGCATTGGGAACAATTCATAAAAGCGAACCTCCTCAAACCTAAAAAGAAGCGGATAAGTACGACGCGCCCACGAAAGAAAAACGCACGAGCGGCGCTATGCCTGCACGCACGGAAATTATACTGCGTTTTTTGCGAAAAACGGGCATACGGTTCCGAAAATTTTGTAAAAAGTCGCATTGAATTTTAGGACGGGGTCAGCGGCGGAACTTCGCGGGCGCGAGCGCGTATGGTTTGCAGTTCACGCCGCAGCGCATACCGCAACAAAGCGGCGATACAAAGGAAACCAAACGTTGAAAATCGCTCTCATTACCGGCGGAAGCCGAGGCTTGGGCAAGTCGATGGCACTGCATCTCGCCGCGCAAGGCCGCGATATTATCCTGACCTATCACAGCAAAAAAGACGAGGCCGAAACCGTCGTAAACGAAATCGAGAAATTGGGACGAAAAGCCGTCGCGCTGCAATTGGACGTGGCCGATAGCGCGTCATTCGCCGGTTTCGCCGAGGCCGTCAAAAACGCCTTGCAAACCACATGGAACCGGAACACGTTCGACTTTTTAATCAACAACGCGGGCACGGCCCTGTACGCGCCGTTCATGGAAACCACGGAAGCACAGTTCGACGACGTAATGAACGTGCATTTCAAAAGCGTGTTCTTTTTGACGCAAAAATTGCTGCCGGTTATGGAAGACGGCGGGCGCATCGTCAACATTTCCAGCGGTTTGGCCCGCTTCACATCGGTAGGTTCCAGTGCCTACGGATCAATGAAAGGCGGCGTCGAAGTGCTGAGCCGGTATATGGCACTGGAATTAGGGCCGCGCAAAATCACGGTCAACGTGATTGCGCCGGGCGCGATTGAAACCGATTTTGGCGGCGGGCACGTCCGCAACAGTCCCGAACTTCAACAAATGCTCACGGCGCGAACCGCGTTGGGCCGCGTCGGTCAGCCCGACGACGTGGGCGGCGCGGTCGCCTCCCTCCTATCCGACGAAAATGGCTGGGTCAACGGGCAGCGCATCGAAGTATCAGGCGGCTTTTTGTTGTAAAAATTGCTGACCTTTGTAATAAACAAAACTGCCCCAGACGCATCAAACATCTGGGGCAGTTTTCATCTCGTATGCTTTTTGACTATTTCCAAGAAGTTGTCGTTTATGCACTTATCTACGTAATCAAGCTGATTGTAGTACATACCTATGCACTTCCAACCCCACAAAGCCTGCATGGCAGTTGTTGATGGATAAGGTGATAGGTAAGCACGTTCCTGATCGTAAACCAATTCAAGAGGGGCATTTTTACGCGCGTTGTATTGAGTGCGAAGGAATAGCGCGTCTCCATGGATCGCACTATTCGTGCTGTCAAAAGAGGCAAACATCAGCCCCGCCGCTCCACGGTCTTGTGCGCTGAAGAATGCGGGGATGTTGTCACGAACTCTGGTCGCCATATCTTGGAAGTTAAGCGAGTGCCAGCGCGTTTTGGTGCAACCATGCACA
>CAXTBP010000143.1:5466-13862 GCA_964241985.1 uncultured Armatimonadaceae bacterium
GCACATGAGCGGCTTCTTCTGCGAGACTTTCTTGCTTTTGAAGAAAAGTGTCAAATTCTGCATCGCTCATACCGCGCTGTTTTGTGAAGGCGGCGTGTGCCTTTTCAGAATTTCTCCGCAACATCTTGTCGTAGGCGACCTCTGCATAAGCGCAAAACTGTTTAGCCAGTTCGGATCGAGATTTAGATTCGGCTGATATAGCTGGCCCAACTTCCATAATGTAAAGGAGGTTGACAGTAGATTCATATAGCAGAACGTAACTGGAACTGACTTTCTTCTTCAAGACCTGCATCACACAACAAACGGATCGCTTTAGCCAGCCGCACGAGCCGAAGCGTGAGTGCCGCCGACACGTACACTTCGGGCACTGCCACATCCGCATTGATTAAAGGTTCAAAATGCTGGCGCAGAATATCATGGCAAACTTCTATCACGTCGGGATAAACAAGCGGAACATTAACTGATGGCATAATTTTTTTTCACCGGGGGACACTCCACAGAATGCCGCGAGGGGGAAAGCAAGCCACTAAAAATACCGCATGAATCGTGTCAGATTAAACGTGATACAGAAATGCGCCCCCCCATATATCACGGCTCGGAATGTTCCGCTTGATACGCCTTCAACGCTTCCGGGCGAAGTTGGCGTAATTTGGCGTCAATCGCGTCGCCAAATTCTTCTTCCGTTTTGCCGCTCGCAACAAACCCCGCTTGCGACCGTTGCTGCGCGGCGCGCAGGCGAATTTTCCACGAGGGTTCGTTTATTGGCTGCGGCTGATACCCGGTAAGCAACCGGTAAGCAACTGGGTAAAAAAGGTTTCCGGTGACACGCCCTCGGCAGCGGCTTGGGCACGTAGCGAATGCTCTACTTCGTGTTCCAGATCAAGTACCATTCTGCGCTCCTTCTGCGCTCCTTGTCCTTTACATTATAGGCGCACTATTCGCAAATAAAAAAAGCCGCCCGTGAGGGGCGGCTTTTTGGCATTGTGCCGGTTCGATTACCGGCCCGACAACTGTTCCTCGCGCTTTTCGGCACGGCGGCGCAGTTTGGGGTCGAGTTCTTTTTTACGCATTCGGACGTTTTTCGGTGTGACTTCCACCAGATCGTCGGAGGCGATGTATTCAATGCTTCGGTCGAGACTCATCTCAATCGGGCGCGTCAGTTTGACGGAAACATCGGACGTGGACGCTCGCATGTTGGTTAGGTGCTTGGTTTTGGCGACGTTGACGGCCAAATCGCCTTCGCGCTGATGCCGCCCGACTATCATGCCTTCGTAGACTTCGGTTCCCGGCCCGATAAACAGTTCCCCGCGCTCTTCCGCGCCCGCAAGTCCGAACGGGGTCGCCGTCCCGCCTTCGGAGGCGATAAGCGAGCCTTGACGGGATTGTCCGATTTCACCGGCCCACGGTCGAAAGCCCTCGAAAACCGTATTCAAAACGCCCGTGCCGCGCGTCAGCGTCAAAAACCGCGACCGGAACCCTAACAGACCACGGGTCGGGATAACGAACTCAAGGCGCGTGCCGCCCCGCTCGCCCGCCCGCAAGTCCATGAGTTCGCCGCGCCGCTCGCCCAGCGCCTGCACAACCCCGCCCTGATACTCGTCGTCCACGGAAATCAGCACGCGCTCATACGGCTCTTCGCGCCCGTCGGGCGTGTTGCGGATAATGACTTCGGGCTGCGACACTTGGAGTTCGTAGCCTTCGCGCCGCATGGCTTCGATC
Organism: uncultured Armatimonadaceae bacterium; assembly: GCA_964241985.1. Taxonomy (GTDB): domain Bacteria; phylum Armatimonadota; class Armatimonadia; order Armatimonadales; family Armatimonadaceae; genus CAXTBP01. Next base: position 7,186 of record CAXTBP010000143.1, read on the forward strand.
AAAACGGCAAGGTGCAGTTCGCCGCGCCCGAATACGACGAACGAATCCGGCGAGTCGGTTTCTTCCACTTTAAGGGAAACGTTGGTTTCCAGTTCCTTGAACAAGCGGTCACGCAACCGGCGCGACGTGGAATACTGCCCTTCACGTCCCGAAAACGGCGACGTGTTGACGCTAAACGTCATTTGGAGTGTCGGTTCGTCCACGGTCGGGGCCGGAAGCTGAACCGGATTTTCGCCGGACGCAATCGTTTCGCCAATCGTGATTTCGGGCAAACCCGTCACCGCGATAATATCGCCGGGCGTCGCGCCGTTTTCGGCGGCAACACGCTTCAAGCCTTCGTATATGAAAACACCCTGCGTTTTGCCGGTGTACGTGGTTCCGTCGCGCTGAAAAATCGTTACGTTTTGGTTGGGTTTGAGCGTGCCCGCGAACACTTTTCCGATACCCAAGCGGCCCAGATACGGGTCGCTGTCAATCGTGGAGATGAGCGCCTGCGTTCCCTCTTCCGGCCCGCCGGTCGTGCGCGGTTCGGGAATATGGGTCAAAATCGTATCGAACAAAGGCCGCAAATCTTCGGCTGGGGAATTTTCCAAATCCACCGTCGCTTTGCCTTCAAGGGCGTTGGCGTACACGACGGGGAAATCCAACTGTTCGTCGGTCGCGCCAAGGGCGGCGAACAAGTCGAAGGTTTCGTTGATAACCCAGTCCGGTCGGGCATCCGGTCGGTCGATTTTGTTGACGACAACCACGGCTTTGTGCCCGGCCTGCAAAGCTTTTTCCAGCACGAACCGGGTTTGCGGCATCGGGCCATCAACCGCATCGACGAGGAGCAAAACACCGTCCACGACCAGCAAAACGCGCTCGACTTCGCCGCCGAAGTCGGCGTGACCGGGTGTATCGACGACGTTGATTTTGGCGTCCTTGTAATTGATGGCGGTGTGCTTGGAAACAATGGTAATGCCGCGCTCGCGCTCCTGATCCATCGAGTCCATGACGCGCTTGGCGATTTCCTGATTTTCCCGGTACACGCCGCCTTGACGCAGCATTCCGTCAAGAAGCGTGGTTTTCCCGTGGTCAACGTGGGCGATAATAGCGATGTTACGCAGCATAAAACAACCTATGGATATTCTTAAATAAGCGAAAGCGGAGAAAAAGACACAGCAAAAAACCCGCGCTAACGAAGAAAAACCGTCAGCGGCGCGGGTCTACAAAGGTAGTGTATCACGAAGCCAAACACGCGGCAAAAACGGCTAATTCATACCAAGCATTTCGCTCGAAACTCTAAACAATTTGCCGTCGCTTCCACGCGCGATTTGGTCACGGCTACATCGTACAACACCGTGCGGGTATCTGGAAAATACCACGATGTGCTGTTTAGTGTCTTCAAGACAGAAGAACCATTCCGAAAACGACCCTGAATTTTTTACGTTCGGGTGGTTGGCTAAATAGTGATACTTCGCTTTGTCAATTTCTTTCAACCCGTCTTTATCGAGACGCCAAAAACGATAGTCGGGAAGTCCCAATGCGTCAAACGTACCCAGAGTAGAATTGCTCGGCTCGTTGGAAAAACTGCGACGCTCCACAATGAGTTTTAAGTCATACTCGCTGACGACCCCATCTATCGAAAATCGACGTTTACGCTCCAGCCAACGCCCCGAATAATCCACAACGAACGTGTCTATGAGTTCTTCATACGTCCAGTCGGGCGCGTCGTTTTCCTGTTCGGGAAGCGGTTGGTCGGCGAAGATGAGCATTTTCTTCTCCTTGTGCAAAACGGTGTTTTACCGATTGGCGCGGTTCGTGGCGTCAATGGCGCGGCCTTCGGTGCGTGTCATGGGCTTTTGTGCGCCGTGGCGGATGGTGACAATTTCGATGTAGGCCGAGTCGTTTTCGTCGGCTTCGTGGATGCGTTACAAAATGCGCTATACCGGGCTACCCGGATTTTGCCGGTGCGGAAGCACGCGCACGGGCGGAGACGCTAAACGGGACGCTTCGGGAGCAACGGGATTCCGCGTCGGCATCGTCGCAAGTTTTGCAAGAGCGGCGTACAAGCCGTCCTGAAAAGTGATTGCGTAGTCATCGCTTTCCGGCTCTGCTTTGCCACTTGTGTCCGCAACGTGTAGCAAAGCGGCGTCAAAAGTGCGGTTTGCATGGGCGGCGAAGCGCAGCGCATAGCGTGGTAAATCTTCTTCGTACTCCATGCCGCCGCTCACTCCGCTTCTGCATTTCTGGCGGCGACGCGAGCGCGGACACGCTCCACGAACCCCGGCCCGCCCTGGCGGTCGGCTTCCGATTGGCGCAAAATTTCTTCGAACGGAATAAGACCGACGCGCTTGGTTTCCTCGTCGGCGGCTATCAACTCGGCGATAAAGGCTTCGTCGATGGGTTCGGCGGCGGGATCGTAGTCGTCCCAAAGGGCGGCGTTCGTTTGGTAGTCGTTTGGAACATCTTCCTGCTGGGCATCCAGCGCGTCGGCAAGAAGCCGGTTGAGAAGCGCGGACGGCACGGCATAAAGCCGCGCGGCAAGGTCGGCGGGCACGTCAAGCGTGACGGAAACGGTTTCGGCGGGAGAAAGCGTTGCGGAAGCGGGCATGGTTCACCTTTCCTGTCCGCGACCTGCGAACGGACGGCTTAAGATGGCTTTATTATACCGCCGGGCAGGTTTAGGCGAAGGCTTCCACTTCGGGAAGCGGCTGGTCGGCGAAGAGGAGCATTTTGGGTTACTCGTCTATGTCGTTTGTTGGGTCAAGCCATGCGGTCAGAGGCTCCGATGCGCCATGCCGAAGCGCGATAACCTGCAACGTGCTTGGGTTAGGCAAATCGTAATAGAGAATGTATACGCCCGTTGTTTGTCGCCGCTTGCGCTTGCCGCCTGATGCCGTGGTGAAGGGATGTTTGTAAGTCGGACGGGCGAAGGCGACCGAGGCGGCAGGGTCGGGGCGCGGCAGGTTGTTTCCCGTGGCGAACCGCTGGGCAAGGTCGGCGCACAACGCGGGCAGTTCACGGTCAAGGGTTTCGGAAAAGCGTTGGGCCGCTTCTTCCCCGCCAAAGGGCAGGCTTTTGAGCCATTCTTCAATGGCGTCGCTTTCCGCTTCCGCTCGCGGCGTTACGATGAAGCGGAGCGGAACTGCGGCGTCCGTGTGTGGCACGACGGATATGCCCTACGCCCGCCCGGTGCGCTGACGCAGCCGGGCAAGAAATGCCTCGCCGTCGATAACTTGGCCTGCATCGGCGGCTTCAAATCCTTTGCGGAGCGATTCATGAAGCGGTTCGGTTAAAATAGCGGGTAGCGGCGGCAGTTCGGACATATCCCGGTCTTCGGGATCGTCAAAATCGTCCTCATAGGCCGCGCCCAGCACGCCCGGAAGCGCGGCGACAACAAGGCGGTTCAGCGTCGCGGGTGGCAGCGCGTGAACCTGTTCGGCAAGGTCGGAGGGCATATCCAGCGTCAGCGTTACGGTCATGGTTTTCCCCGCGCCCGCATGGAGCGGGTTTCTCAAGTAATGTCCCGTATTATACAGCGCAAACGCGCCGGGTGGCGCGGGTTAGCCCCAGCCCAAAAGCCGCCCTTTTTGCTACGGCCCTTCATTTTTCTTTGGCTTATACATCGCCGAATAATTTCGATAAGTCGCGGGAGCCATGCAGAACGCGCAGAATTTCCACGGTGTCATAAGTTTCTCGGTAGAAAATTAAATAGTTTGGGAATTCCTTCACGAACCGGCGGCGAATTCCTTGCAGGTCGGGATGTTGAAATGAATAGAAACTGCCAAGTCCCGGCGCTTCGGCAATGGAACGGTAAGTGTCGCTTGTCGCATCGAGAAAGCGATACGCCCTCGCCAAATCGTCCTGCGCGATGAAAAGGGACGCCTCGTCCACATCCTTGTCTACCTGTGGAAAAAAGACGAGCCGCTTATTCATGCGGCTTGTTCAAACCGAGCGCGCAACGCGGCTTTTTTGTTGTCCCAATAGTCGGGCGTGATTTCTTGCGGCTGCCCGGAATGCAAGCCTTTAAGCAGCAAACCTTCTAATTTTGCTTGCGTGGCTTGGTTTTGTGCGGCGCGTAAAAGGCTTTCGACAAACGCACTGGGTGAACCGTATGCACCGCTTTCCACTTGCTCGTCCATAAAATCACGAAGCGGTTCCGGCAGAGTAATTTCCAGAGTTGCCATAGCGTCTCCTAATGCAAAAGGTGCTTTATTATACAACCATGCCGCGTGATTTTTGGGTCAGCCCCAGCCCAAAAGACGCCCGCCCTGATACACGATAAACGAGGCGACCCACGCCAAAACCGTCATATAGGCGATCTGGAACAGGGGCCATTTCCAGCCGCCGGTTTCGCGCCGCACGACGACGACCGTGCTGATACACTGCATCGCTAAAACGTAGTACACCATCAGCGAAATGGCGACGAGCGGCGTGAACGTCGGCTTGCCGGTTTGCGGGTTGATGTCGGAGCGCATTTTGTTCTGCACAATCACCGACGTTTTTTCCTCGTCGGCGGCGTCCTCATCGCTGACGTTGTAGATCGTTCCCATTGCCGACACAAACACTTCGCGGGCCGCAAACGACGACACAATCCCGATGCCCATTTTCCAGTCGAAGCCGAGCGGCGCAATCACCGGCTCAATCGCACGGCCCAATTGCCCGGCGAACGAATGGCGGATTTTCTCGGAATTCGGCGTGCCGTTTGGCGATTTGGGATACGACGACAAAAACCACAGCACGACCGAAATCGCCAAAATAAGGGTTCCGGCCCGCTTCAAAAACAGCCACGCCCGCTCGACCATTTGGTACAAAACCGTCGTGATGGACGGCAAACGGTACGGCGGCATTTCCAAGAGAAACGTCGGCGGCTCGCCTTTGAGGATGGTTCGGTTGAATAGGGCGGCAATCGCAAAGGCGGTGACGGTTCCCAGCGTGTACATCGAAAGCAGCACGACGGCAGGAAGGGTCAAGCCGATTTTGAACGCGCCCGCATGGAAGCCGACAAGGAGCGTAGGCGGAATAAAAGCCGAAATCATTACGGCATACACGGGCAAGCGGGCCGAGCACGACATCAGCGGCGCGACCAAAATCGTGAGCAAACGGGCGCGGGGAGCATCAATCGTGCGCGTCGCCATGATGCCGGGAATGGCGCAAGCATACGACGACAAAAGCGGAATAAACGATTTGCCGTGCAGTCCGACCCGGCTCATCAGCCTGTCCATCAAAAACGCGGCCCGCGCCAAATACCCGGTGTCTTCCAAAAGCGAAATGAACAGGAACAGGAGCAAAATCTGCGGCAAAAAGACTATTGTGCTGCCGACGCCGCCCAAAACGCCCTTAACCAGCAAGTCGCGCAGATCGCCCGGCGGCATGATGCCGGACACGAAATCGCTTAATTTGTCCACGCCCGCGCCGAGGGCATCCATTGGGAAGGTCGCCCACGAAAACATGGCTTGGAACAAAAACGCCATCAAGGCGAGGAAAATCACGTAGCCCCACACCCGGTGCAGAAAGACCTTGTCCAGTTTTTCGCTCAAAGTGACGGGCGTCTGCTCGGCGCGGCGCATCGCGCGGCTGACCATACGGCCCACGTCCGCATAACGGGCTTCGGTGATGACCTGCGAAATATCGATGTTTTGGCGCGAAAGCGCGACCAAATCTTGCAATAGATGCTCGCGTACCTGCGGTGACCAACGTAGAAGTGACGGGTCGTCTTTTTTGCGGGCGTCGCCTTCGGGCAAACCGCCTAAAAGCAGAATGGCTTCGGAAAACGCGGACGCGGGCGGCAAATCGTGGTGCGTTTGCAGAAGATTCGCCATTTCCTCGACTTCGTCTTCGGCGGCTTGCGGCAGTTTCCAGTTGCGCGGCGGGGGCGGCGCGGTTTGCGGCAAATCTTCCAACGCGCGGCGCAACTCCGTCATGCCTGCACGCCGCGATGCAATCACCGTGACGACCGGCACGCCGCCGAGGGCTTTTTGCAAAGCGTCGGCGTCAACCTGCACGCCTTGATGGGCGGCGGTGTCGGTCATCGTCAGCACGACGAGCGTCGGCAAACCCAAGTCCAAAATCTGCGACGTGAGGTACAGGTTGCGCTCCAAGTTGGAAGCGTCCACGACATTAACGACGGCATCGGGGCGCGGCTGCCCGGGAATGTAGCCGAGCAAAGCGTCGCGGGCGATGCGCTCATCGGGCGAGTGCGGCGTCAACGAGTACAAACCGGGCAGATCGGCGACATCGACAGTTTGCCCCGACGCCAAATTCACCGAGCCTTCTTTGCGCTCGACCGTTACGCCGGGATAGTTACCGACTTTATGCCGCAAGCCCGTCAGGGCGTTAAAGAGCGTCGTTTTGCCGCAGTTGGGGTTACCAACGAGCGCGAACCGGGCGCGTTGCGTGGCGTTGGGTTTGGGCGTGGACGGAACGGTTTGCGCAGGGCGCGAAGGTCGAGGAAGGGTAGGCGTTGCCATTGAATTTGAATACGTTTGTCAGTTTGTCAGGGACATGAACGTCCCTGCCTAAGCCCTTCGGGCACAATGTCCCTGCCGGGACGTATGAGTCATCAGCAAATAGAAAAGCCCGCGCTTCGGAACGAGGGCTTTGTTTTGCGGCACACGATTTCCAAATTAGTGAGGCCTAAGTCCCGGCAGGGACATTGTGCCCAAAGGGCTTAGGCAGGGACGTTCATGTCCCTG
>CAXTBP010000144.1:0-13835 GCA_964241985.1 uncultured Armatimonadaceae bacterium
TCGACCGGCAGGCGACGGGCCAAAAAATCGAGGCCGAGTTAATGAAAGGCGTTCGGCAGGGCGAAATACAAATCCGCCCATTCCAGAAAAAAGGGCGCGAGCAGCCCGACGCGACGCGCACGACTTTTGTCATCGGAAGCGGCGATGGGGCGGGGTAAAACGACGGTTCCTTTGCCGGGAACGGTCGTTACGAGCCGCTTTTCGACCAAAAGGCGAACCGCATGGCGCGCGGTAATCTGGCTGACGCGAAACCGGCTGCTCAATTCCGCAAGCGTGGGCAAAACGGCGTTTATCGGATACTCGCCCGAATGGATGGCGGCGGCGAGTTGATCGGCAATCAACTGATATTGCGGGTATCCATCCCGGCGTGGCGGAATGGAAAGGGGGGAAGGGGGTGGTACGGAGGACATATCTACATTGACAATCCAAACAAGCCGAAGTACGAATATCCTACCGGCTTGTATACACTTTGTCAAGAACACAACCGATAAAGTATACAAAATGTTTTGACCGCGTCGGGCAGGATGGATGGTTTCGCGGTATAACGAGATATACCGCAAGCCGTTGCGCCGCGTTTTCGCTTGTTCACGCCCGTGCGCGAACGGTTTGCTCCCTCAAATTCCCCCGCCAAAAGGAGGCCCCCCATGCCTAAACCGATTGTTGCCGTGGTGGGCCGCCCCAATGTCGGCAAATCCACGCTTTTTAATAGATTAACCGGGCGACGCATCGCCATTGTGGAAGACACGCCCGGCATTACCCGCGACCGCTTGTACGCCGACGGCGAATGGAACGGGCGCGACTATACCGTTATCGACACCGGCGGTATCTCGATGGACGATGCCGATCCACTGCAAACCCAAATTCGCTTGCAGGCGGAAGTTGCGATGGAAGAAGCCGATGTCATTCTGCTTCTTGTCGATGTCGAACACGGAATAATGGCTGGCGACCGCGAACTCGCCAACCTTTTGCGCCGCACGGAAACCCCACTCTTTTTGGTCGCCAACAAGGCCGACAATGTGACCCGCGAGCAAAACGCGAGCGAGTTCTATGAATTGGGCTTGGGCCAGATGTACGGCGTGTCGGCGATTTCGGGCCGGGGCGTCGGCGATCTGTTAGATGATGTCGTTGACGCTTTCCCTCCGCCCGGCGAAACGGACGAAGACGACGAGGACGTGGTAAAAATCGCGCTCATCGGGCGGCCCAACGTCGGTAAATCGTCGATGCTCAACGCCATTTTGGGCGAAGATCGGGCCATTGTGTCGCCGGTCGCGGGCACGACCCGCGACGCCATCGACACGCCGATGGAATGGGAAGGGCACAAACTCCTTCTTATCGACACCGCCGGTATCCGCCGGTCGGGCAAAATTCAGGGCACGGTCGAGTATTATTCGGTTCTGCGCGCCACGCGGGCGGTGGAGCGGTGCGATGTCGCTGTGACCGTGATCGACGGCGAAGAGGGGCTTTTGGACGGCGACAAGCGTGTGGCCGGTATCGCGCACGACGCGGGCAAAGCCTCGGTTTTGTGCGTAAACAAATGGGATGTCGCCCGCAAAATCGAGCAGGAAGCCGAGCCGGGCAAAAACCCGCTGTATCGCGTGACCCAAGAAATGCGCGACGAGATGCCGTTTGTCGGCTACGCCCCGGTCGCGTTTTGTTCGGCCCTAAAGCGCACGGGCATTGGCGCGTTCGTGGAAACGTGTTTGTCGTCGGCGGAAAATAACGCCATGCGTATCCCGACCGGCGAGTTGAACCGCTTGATCCGCGACGCCGTGGACGCCCACCCCTTGAACGACAAGGGCCGCACGTTCAAAGTCCGCTATGTTACGATGGCATCGGTCAAGCCGCCGACGATTATCTTATTCGTCAATGATCCCGACATGATGCACTTTTCGTACAAACGGTACATCGAAAACCAGATTCGCAAAACGTACTCGTTCGAGGGCACGCCGATCCGAATTTTCGCCCGAAAAGCCGACGAAAAGCAGGAAGGCACGGCAACGGGGCCGAAACGAAAAGCCAAAGCGGCAGCCTAACCCGGCTGCCGCGCAACATTCCCCGATAGTCAAGGAAAGTTGGCCCGTATGAAAACGTCGTTTGTTGTCCCGCTCGCGCTTGGAATTATGCTGCCTTTGGTCGGGCTTTCGCTTGTCGTCCGCGCGCAGGAACCTCCTGTTGCATCGGTTGATCCGAAATTAGAAGCCGAAAAAGCCGCCGCCGTTAAAGCGATACAAAACGTCAAATCGCTGACAACGGCCTGCATGATGAACGCCACCGATTTCGGCAAGTACAAAATCCGCGCCGCGATGTTCAAAACAGATGTCGGGCCGTATGTGAAGGACACTTCGGTTTTTACATCGCCGCTGGACAAACCGGGCACGGCTTCCTACAAATTCAATAAGGCGCTGCAAAATGTGCCCCTCGATAAGGTCAGAAAGCCGTCGGAAACCGTGGTGATCTACGAAGGCGAATGGGGTGATCCCGCTTTTCGCCATCACGGCATGGCGGTACTCGGTTTCGCGGACGGGCACGTGAAACTGTTCCGCCCGGAAACCGCCAAAAGGCTCTTATGGAAGCCCTAGTCCGCTTGGCGTTCGCAAGCCCAAACGACTTGGAAAAAGGCGGCGAGATCGTTTTGCTTGGCGATAACACGCTTTTCTTCGTGCCGTCCGACAAACTGCTCCACGAAATGGACGCATTGGAAAGCCGCGCGGGCGAACTGAGCCTTAAATGGGGAACGTCGCTTGTTGTGGGCCTGACCGCAATAGGCGCGGCCCTATTCGTCAAAGATCGCAAAGCGTGGGCGGGAACTCTGTTCGGCCTTGCCGGAGCATCGGGCGCGATTGCGTACGGCGCGAAAAACTACGCGCACCGTTTGGCACACTTTTTGCACACGCCGCAAAAACTCGCCGACGTGCGCGTATCGCTGGAACCCAGTGGCGATTTGTCGTTTGCAACAACGGCAAAAGGACTGCAAAAAATCACCGTCGCAATTTCTGCCGATGAGTTTGACGCAAGCGACGCCGACGCCTTTGTCCGCGCGGTTTCCCAAGCGCAAAACGGGGGATAAACACACCATGATGCACGTTGGATACGAAGCCCCGACCTCGGTTGCCGCCTTGCTGGATTTGATCAACCAAACCCAGCGGTTTCGCTTGACGCTCGTGACCGTAAATGGCACGATTTTCGGGCATTTGAATACGGCCTTTGGCAAAACCCACGTGTCGCCGACGGGGCAGGCGCTTGTTTTTGAGGGCGAGATCGACGACGACGCCCGCCCGCAGTTCGTGTGCGACTCGGACGAGGCCGCCCTCACGTATTTGTACGGCGTATTTTTGGGCGTGTTCGGCGGGCGCGGTTTAGAAGCCATTCAAGACGAAATGACACACCGCCCCGAACGTTTCATTTAGTTTTCCCGATAAAATAGCAAGAATTTATGTGCCTGTGCGTTTTTGTCGGCTCGGAGCATCCGTTGCCGCTGTTGCCGTTCGATGCCGCCGCGCCCGCATTTTTCAGCGAACCATTATGGGCCGAGGCGGCTGCCATCGGACGCACAATAAACAAACCGTTTGTGTATGCCGTCGGTTCGTATCAGGGGTGCGGGTGCGGTTTCGGATACCACCCCGACGATTTGCAACTTGCCGACGACGAGACCATACCAAACGATGTGAGAAAAGGCTGGCGCGTGGATTACGAAGCGCGCGTATCGAGTGTGGAACAGTTCACGCGGTATTTGCGTGGTGGTCTAACGGCAGGTGTCACCGTCCGCGTGTTTACTTGCTGGTACGGTGAATGGGAAGCCGCGCCGATTGCAACACATCCTGTCACGCCGGAGCATTTCGGCGGCGTATCGTTTCACTTTGTTGAACGCGAACTATTGGTTGTGCATCAAGCGTAGCGCGCTAATTCCGCACTACCTACCGTTCCCAAAACTTCCACCATGTGCCGCCTTTTTCGGGTGGCGCGGCTTCTTTTGCCGCGCTGGGCTTTATGCGGCTTGCCGCGTTTTGCATAAATTGCTGCGCCCGCTCCCAGCCCGCATCGGTCGGCGGTTCGGCGAAAATGCAGGGCGGCAATAAGACTAAATTTTCCGGCGACGAACCGTTTTGCAGCGCGTTGTTGACCGCATTCACGTCGGCGGATGAGAGCGCAAGCCGCTGAAAGGCGGGCGTTCCTTGATAACGGGGGCACAAGCGGGTCGCGGCGACGAAACAGCGTTCGCGGGCAATCGGCCCGTTTTCCAGCACGTTTCCGTCTGCGTCGAACAGCGCGTAGTCCGCCGAAAACCCAATACCCATACCATCGAGCAAAACGCGGCCCCACGCCGTTTGGGTAAAGTTGACCGCGCGGCTGGCGAGCCGGGGCGGCACGCTTGCGGCTTCCAAACCGTCGTACAGTTCGTCGTCGGTTAAGTCGGGATTCGCCGCCACGATTTGCGCGGCCAGCGACACGGCCCCTTCGGGCGTCAATGGGTCGGGTTCGGTCGGCGCAATCACGAGAAAAAGGCGAACACTGTAAAAACTCTCGCTTTTGGGCCACGCGAACGATTCGAGGGCGGCTTGCTGTTCTTCCCATACTTCGTTGTCGAGCAGCACTTCGCAGGCCGACGTTTTGCCGTTCATCTGTGCGTAATACAGGCGCACCCAATGCACTTCCGGGCCGAGCGGTTCATTTGCCAGTCGTGCTCGGAACGCTTCGATCCAATCCAGCGGAACATCGACCAAAGCGTTTTTCTCACCGCGAAACCCGATATTGCCGACGATGACGCGCCGCGTCGTTTCGCCGATTTGCCATTCGTCCTCGCTGACTTGCTCGTCGTCGGGCTGGAAAAAGGATTTGAGCAGAACGTGGAACGAATTGGCGGCGAAGTTTTGAAAACCGTCGGCGACAGCACTATCGCGCGTTTCGCCCAAACCCGCGAACGATTCGCTGATCGTCGTTCCCGGCGCGACTTCCATGCGCACGGTAAGCTGCGCGAGCGTCCCGGTGCGTTGCGGAATTTCCTGTACAATGGCTGCCGCCGCCCGCACCGCGCTATCGGGAAAAATGATCCAATCGTCAAGGAGCGCGGCCTCAAGCCCGTGCGCCCGAAACAATTCCAGCAAAGGTTCGTTGACGAAGAACATAAGCACAGTGTACCTGCGCCCGTTGAAAAACTACTTCAAGTGAGCGCGCAAACGGGCCGAAACGGTGTCTACGATGCCGACGGTTAAAATGATGCCGACGACGATCAAACCAATACCGCCCCATTTGCCGCTCGAACGTTGTTGGATAAGGAGCGTACCAATGCCACCTGCGCCGACTATGCCAAGAACCGATGCGGAACGCACGTTGAGGTCGAAGCGGTACAAAGCGAACGAGACGAAATCGGGCAAAACATCGGGCAAAACGCCGTAGCGGAACACTTCAATCGGCGACGCACCTGCCGCGCTCAAACTTTCCAAGCTTCCTTTATCCACGTTTTCGATGCGCTCGGCGTACAGTTTGCCGATCATACCGACCGAATGGACACCGACGGCAAGTACACCTGCGCTCGCCCCGGGGCCAAGTCCTTGGATAAAAGCGATTGCCAATATTAGCTCAGGGAACGTGCGAATAAGATTAAGGAGCGTTTTGCCGACGAATGCGACAAATCCAAACCGGGATAAGTTGCGAGCCGCTAAAACACCAAAAGGAAGTGCGAGAATGGACGCGATTGCCGTTCCGAGAAACGCGATTTCCAAACTTTGTAGGAGGCCGATTCCAATATCGGGCAAGAGTGACCATTCTGGATTGGTGACCATGAGACCGATGATTCGTCCCATGCTTGGCAAACCGCGCACGATGCGATCCCACGACAACTCAACGCCGCCCATTGCCCAGTACAAAATGCCCAGCGTGACCGCTGCGCTGACGACCCGTATCCAAAAGCCGGATACGGGCCGCTTAATATTGGCAGTCGGTATCATATCAGCTTGCTCCGCAGCCACGTTGAAAAGGTATCAATAACGAAAACGATTACGAAGGTGATGCCGATAATAAGTCCAACAAGCCCGTAGTTAAGTGTATCGATACTTTGTTTCAAAATCATGCCGATACCGCCCGCCCCAACCAAACCCAAAACCGCCGCCGAGCGGACATTGATTTCAAAAGCGTACAAGGCGTAGGCGAAATAGTCGGGCGCGACCTGTGGAAAAACCGCAAAAACGGCCTGTTGGAGGCGCGACCCCCCGCACGCCGCAATTGCTTCGGTTGCTCCCGGTTCTATAGTTTCCACGGTGTCGCACAGAAGTTTGGTAACGACTGCCCATGAAAAAATTACCAAAGCCAAGAAGCCGGGTAGGGGGCCGATCCTGAAAGCGGCGGCAAATAGAACCGCAAGCACAAGTTCGGGAATAGTGCGGACGAAGTTAAGAAAAAATCGACCCAGATTGTAGGCCCAGCGGGTTGGGGCCAGATTGCGCGCCCCTACGAGAGCGAAAGGAAGCGCCAACAGCGATCCAAAAAACGAACCGGCAAAACCCAGTTTCAGGGTTTCAACCATGCGCTGACTAATAACGGGCCAATACTTCTTGAAAGGCCACGGGTTGTCCAAAGAGGGCAGGAGTTTGCGGAAGTACGCGACAATGTCGGGGAAACCGTCGCGGAGTGCAGGAGCGTTGAATTTAGTTTCCCTGACACACCACCAAAGCAAAGCAAGAACGATAGCGAAAACAAGCCAGCCCTTCCACGGAAAGGCAGGTTTAGCGGGCTGCACCGGTTAGCTCCTCAGTCGCTTCCGGCGCAACGGATGTGGGGTTTGGTGCGTTTTCCACCAAAAGGGGCGCTGTGTCCATGTCGTCGCCCGTACCGCGCATATCGTCGGGTCGGATACGGCGATTGTATATTTCCTCGAACGTCGCTTCCGTCATGCCGGATGTCGGGCCGTCGAAGACGACCTCGCCCGCCCGCAACCCGATAACCCGGTCAGCATATTCCATCGCCATATCGACGAAATGGAGATTAACCATCGTGAGCAGGTTTTCTTCGCGGGCCAGCGTTTTCAAATCGCGCATGACTTGGTGCGCGGTCGGCGGATCAAGGCTCGCCACCGGTTCGTCAGCAAGGAGAATGCGCGGCTTTTGCGACAAGGCGCGGGCTATGGCGACGCGCTGCTGCTGTCCGCCCGATAGCGTGTCGGCGCGTTGATACGCTTTTTCCACGATACCGACGCGCTGCAAGGATTGCAGCGCAAGGTTCGTATCTTCTTGGGGAAACAAACCCAAAACCGTGCGCCACGTTGGCAGATACGCAAGGCGACCGGCAAGCACATTTTTCAAAACCGAGGCACGGCGTACCAAATTGTAGTTTTGGAAAATCATACCGATTTCGGCCCGTTTGCGGCGCAAACCACCCGAACCCAGCGTCAAAATATCCTCGCCGCCGACCACGACGCGCCCCGAGGTCGGCTCGACAAGTCGGTTGACGCACCGAATGAGCGTAGATTTACCCGCCCCGGACAAGCCGACGACGACCACGAACTCGCCGGGCCGAAACGTCAAGTTGACGTTCGACAGCGCCTTGTGCCCGTTCGGGTACTGCTTGGAAACGTTGTCGAATACGACAAGCGGTTCGGATTTATCTTGCGCCATAGGGTCAGAACTACTTCGCCGAAGGGGACGTGGACGGCGCGGAAGGCGACGCGGCTGCCGATACTGACGGTTTCTTGGACTTGTCCAAATTTTTCAACTGAATATCCATTGATTTGGCGACTTGGCGTACCGGATCGTAGTCCGCATCGGTCGCGTCCACCAAACCGTCCACTTCATAGACCGTGAATAGCGTTTTTTTGCCGTCGGGCGTGTCGGCGTATTTCAAGAACGCAGCCTTGATTTTGGCGGCGAGCGCGGGGTCAAGGGTGGGGCGAACGGAAATTGTGTCGTTCGGGATTTCGTCGGTTTGCCCGATTTTGACGATTTTCGTTTTTACGTCGGGCAGTTCCTGTTCCAGTTTGTTGCGGGCGTCGTCGTATACGGCAGCAACGTCCACGTCACCGTTATACACCGCGCGAATGGCTCCGTCATGGCTGCCCGCGTAGGTGGTTTGGGAAAAGAAAGAATCCGGTTCAATCCCTTTGCCCTTGAGATACGCGGCGGGAAAAAGGTAGCCGGACGTGGACTGCGGATCGACCCACGCCATGCGCTTACCTTTGGCGTCCTCGATTTTTTTGATGCCGGAATCGTCTTTGGCGACGAACATCGAATGGTATGTCAGCGCGCCCTTTCGCTTGGTTTTCAAAATGACGTCGGCATAGCCTTGATTTTTGGCTAGTACGTATCCGAGCGGCGTGAGCGACCCAATGTCCACTTTGCCGGAACCCATCGCTTCAATCAGTCCCGAATACTCCGTCGAGGTGAACGTGGTGACCGGCATTCCCAGTTCTTTGGTTAAAAAGTCGGCCATCGGCTGGGCGTCTTTGGCGATTTTGTCGGCTTCTACCGATGGCACGAACCCAAAAACGAGTTGCTTGGGGTTCGGATCGCCTTTTGCGCCACCGCTGGATCCGCTGCCGCCGGTTGTGGACGTGCCGCCATCGACGTTGGGTTTGTTATCCCCGCAGCCGGATAGCGCGAAAACGGACAAAGAGGAAGCCGTAAAAAAAGCCGCCAAAGACAAAAACGAGCGGCGGGTCTGGGTCATCGGTTCGGTTGCTCCTGATTGACGCGAACCGCGCAACGCGCGGTATAATCGCTTCATCATTCTTAAACGCACGGAATTTTAAGCGGGCGTAAGCGAAAATTCGCTCGGTTCCCGCGCACGTTCCCCAACGAACGCCAAACGCAATTATACCCGCGCCCGGCGAAAAAAGGCAAGTCAAAGCCGTGGAATGCGTGCCGTGGAATGAATGCCACGGCCCAAAACTACACCGCGCAACTTTTTCTATTCGGCGCAACTCTAACCAAACATGGATGTTATCGAGCGGCTCAACAAGCGTTTTGGTTCGTGGTACGAAGGTCTTCTGGGCGGCGGCGACAAGGCAAACGAGCCATTGCGCCCCCGCGACGTGTTGCGGCGTATCGTCGGCGCGATGGAAGATGCTCGCCGCGAAGGGTTGGACGGGCAAGTCTACGTTCCGAATGCCTACACCCTGCAAATCGCCCCCCAAAACGACGAGGAGCGCGATTATCTGCGCGCCTTTTTGAATGCCGACGAGTTAGCCGTCGCCGTGCAAAATGCCGCCGACCGCCACAATTATAAAACGCGCGGGCCGCTGACGTTCACGGTGGAAGAAGTTGCCGCGCCCGCCGTCGCCGGGGAAAGCCGCGTCAAAATCGTGTGCCGTTTCGATGTTTCGGCGACGCCTCCCGTGCAGTCGCCACCATCGCCACCGAGTGCCGTTGTGGAAGCGGCCCCTGTTTTGGCCCCCCTGCCCCCCAATAATGGGGGGGTCCGAAGTGGCCCTTCTGAGCAAGCTCCAGTAAACGTAAAAGCCCCAATTCAGAACCCCCCATTATTGGACGACCGTCGTCTGCGAGGGGGCACGGGGGCCATTCCCGAAGACGACGAACCCGGAACCGTGCCTGTGGTGCGAACCCAAACCCTCGGCTCGCTGACTGTGCGGGGCGGAAACGGGCAACTCGTGGACGTGTTCCCGCTCGGCCCGAATGGTGCGACAATGGGGCGCGGCAAGCAGGCCGGAAACAGCATCGTCCTTGCCAGCGACACCATGATTTCCAAGCGCCACGCCCGTATTGACCTCCAGAGCGACCGCTTCGTTTTGCGCGATGAAAACTCGACCAACGGAACGTTCGTGGTTTCCGAGGGCGTAAGCGGCGAAGTGCCTGTTGTTTCCGGTGGGCCGGGTCGCGTTTTGCGCGACGGCGACCAAATCCGATTGGGTGAAACGACGCTGCTTTTCCGCGCGAGCGATTCTGCCAATGCAAATGCTGCGAATACGCCATCGTATTCCGCGCCGGTATCGCAGCCCGCGTATTTTGCGCCGCAGTTGCCCGTATCAGCCCAAGCGCCAAGCGGCGGGCCGCTCGTTCTCATCGCGGGCGACGGCGAAACGTTTCCGCTCGCGTCCGAAATGACCGTGGGCCGCTCCTTAACCGGCGACATCGTACTGATTGGAAATGGGGTGGCATATCAGCACGCTCGATTGACGAACGAGGGCGACACCGTAGCGGTGGAAGATTTGGGCGCGCCGGGCGGCACGTTCGTCAACGGCGAGAAGATTCCGGCCCGTTTTCCGGTTGTTTTGCGGGTTGGCGATCAAATTGCGTTCGGCGAAGTGCTGCTTCATTTGGAGCAAAAAGGGCGCGGGTTTTAGCGCGTCCGCGCGCCTGCTATGGTTGCTTTGACGCTCGCCCGCTTTTTGTTCGCGCTCGCGCTGATCTGTTTTGCCGTCGTTCTCGTGTGGCTTTTGCGCCGCGACGCGCAATGAAACGGTCAAATCGCGGCAAAAATGGCGTACACTGTAAGCGATATACAAATTCAGCCCCCCTGCCCCCCAATAATGGGGGGTTCTGAACAGCATTGCCTATGCCGCAAACCTTGCGGATGAACGGAAACGTCGTTTCGGAACCCCCCATTATTGGGGGGCAGGGGGGCCGCACTAAACAAAGCATGACGCAACCAACTTCTTTCGCTTCCACTTCGACCCCGCTCGCCTACACTATCGGCCTCAAAAGCGATGTCGGTCAGCAGCGCAGCCACAACGAGGACGCCGCGAGCGTTTTCGCCCTGCCCGCCTATGATGCTGCGTTCGTTGTCTGCGATGGCATGGGCGGCCTGCGCGCGGGCGATGTGGCGAGCAAAGAAGCCGTGCGCGTCGTTGAGGGATTTTTGACGCAGCATTTGGGTGGCAAAAACGGCGTGGACGATAACAAGACGCTTCGGGCCGCCCTCGTTGCCGCCAACGATGCCGTCAATGCTTTGAACAAGCCGATGGGAGCGACCACGCCAACGGCGAGCGGAAGCCTCTTGGCGCACGATGCGCCGACCCAAAAAAGGGAAGGGGATTCGCCTGCGCCCGCATCGGGACTCATGGGAACGACGTGCGTTGCGGGCATCGTGCAAAATAACGCGCTCCACTTGGCCCATGCCGGAGATTCGCGCGGCTATTTGTACCGCGCCGGGCAACTGACGCGCTTGACCGAAGACCATTCGTTTGTCGCCGAGCGGGTCAAAGCGGGCGATATGACCGAAGCGGAAGCGCGCGTGTCCCGGTTCCGCAACATGATTACGCGGGCCATCGGGATTGACGCAACGGTGGATCCCGAGGTGCAAACGGTTCCCTTGCAGCCGGGCGACACGATTCTCGTTTGCTCCGACGGTTTGACGACGATGGTTGAAGATACCGACATCGCCCAATCGCTGCACCAAACCTACAAACAAGCCCCCGATAAAGCCGCTATGACGCTCATTGATATGGCGAACAAAAAGGGCGGCGAAGACAACATCACGGTTTTACTGCTGCGCGTTTTGTCCGGCGACGGCACGCAGCCCGCGCCGGTGCGCCTGATGACGACAATTGGTGCGGCCCCGGCTCCGCAACAAACCACCCGAACCACGACGGCTGCGCCCGTCGCCGTGTCCGCACCGAACCCGAACGTGCTGGATATGGACGCGCCCACACCGCGCCGACGCAACCGGGGTGGCAGTTCGCCCATCGCGTCGGGTATTGTCGGCGGCGCGATTGCCATTTTACTGATTACCGCGCTCCTTGCGCTGTCGGGCGATTTGCGGCAGCGCGTCGTGCGCTCTTTGATGCCCAATGGGCAGCTGCCGGTGCGAACCGTGACGGTTCCCGCCGTTCCCGGAACGAACGGAACGCCCGCGCCAATCGTGACCGATTTCGCCACATTGACCTACGATTCGCCCGTGCGCTTCGCCGAGTTTTTGGCGCGCGGCGATATTTTAACGTACAGCCGGGGCGAGGGCTTGTATTTTGTCGCGGGCGGGTCGGGTAAGGTCGCGTCCCTTTCCAAAACCGGGCAGCCCCTCCACACGGCAGCGACGGTCGAAATCGCGCCCGCCCCGTCCGGCAAGCCAGTGTCCACGCGCATGTTCGCAACCACCGACGCGCAGGGCAATCTGTATTTGTCGTACACGCTCCGCAAAATCGTAGAAAAGAAAGCGCCGGACGGCCAGCTTTTGGACACGATCAAGGGCTTTGAGCAGCCCGAAGCGATTGCCGTGGACGAGGACGGCAATATCTATGTCGTGGATTACAACACGATTAAAATTTGCCGCGCCCATCCGCCGCAACCGACCCCGTCGCCGTCCGCTTCCGCATCGGCGAAACCCGCGCCAAAAGCCTCTGCGAACAGCAACGCGAAGGCCGGAAACAAAGGCAGCACGCCCGCGCGTAAATAGAACCGAAGGAAACGAGACAACCCCGTGGCGATTGGAACGATTGGCAAATACGAGCGATTGGACGTGCTGGGGCACGGTACGTCGGGCGTCGTGTATTTGGCGTGGGACAATTTGCTGCGGCGGCAAGTCGCGCTCAAGGAAATTCGCGCCGCCGAGCCGGAATGGGAGCGCGTTTTGGAAGAGGCGCGCGTTTTGGATCGCTTGGGTCGGCATCCCAATATTGTTCACGTCAACGGCGTTGACCACGAAAACGGGGCCATTCTCATTGACATGGAACTCGTCAAGGGGCGCAACCTTGCCGAAACCCTGCGCCTTCGGAGCGGCGAGCCACTTTTGCCCCGCGACGCCATCCGCATCGCCCGCGCCGTTTTAGACGCGCTTGCGTTCGCCCACGAAAAACGCATCATCCACCGCGACGTAAAGCCCGCCAACATCCTCATCGGCGACGACGGGCAAACTATCAAACTGACCGATTTCGGCCTTGCCGAAGCATTGGGAACCGGCTCGGTTGCGGGCGGCGGGGGAACGTATCCGTACATGGCCCCCGAGGATTTCGCCGACGATGACAGCTCTGATTATCGGTCGGATTTGTGGGCCGTCGGGGTCGTGCTGTACGAGATGCTGGCCGGAAAGCGCCCGTTCGCCGTCGCGCCGCGAGCGGGAAGTGCCCGGGCCGCGAACGCTGACCCGTTCGCATGGAAGCAGTCCATCGAACAAACCGAACCGGCGCGCCTTTTGGGCACGCCCCCCGGTATTTCGCGCGAGTTGGACGAGGTGGTTCTGCGCGCCCTTGCCAAAAACAAAACGGCCCGGTACGCTTCCGCCCAGATTTTTTCGGATGCGCTCGCCTCCGCCCTGCGCACCCTGCCCGACGTGCCGCTCCACGAACAAGTCACGTTCGCGCCGCCCGCCTTTGATCTGCCGGATATGACAGTGGCGACACGGCTCGGTGCGGCGGTGGCTGCCGTGCCCATCGCGCCCGCACCGTGGATGTCCGGCGAACCGTTCGTGCTGGCAGGCGGCGCAACGGTCGCCCGCACCTTGGACGAGTTACTGGTCGGGGCCGCAAAACATTGGGACGAAGGCCGGGCCGCGTTTTTGGACGGGCGCATGGAGCAGTTTTTGCGCGCGATTGGCGAAGTGTATATCGCCGATTTCGCCCACGATCTTGCCGCTCGCACCAGCGAAAGCCCCGATAAGCGGTTCCGCGAATTTTTGACCCGCTCGCAGGCAAGCGAAACAGAAAGCGCGAGTGTCGCCAACTCCCTTGACGCTTCCGCAAACGCGCCCGGTGTGCCGAATGAGGACGCGACGGTTGCGTTTCGTCCGGGGCGTCGTTTGCTTCGGCGGCGCGTGGCGGCAGTAGGGGAGGCCTCTCCCCCCGGCCCCCTCCCCGAGGCGGGAAGGGGGAGCCTGTCAAACGCAGGAGTTGCTGAAAACGTTCCTTTCGCACAACCTGTCACGGAACAGGCTCCCCCTTCCCGCCTCGGGGAGGGGGC
>CAXTBP010000145.1:0-13792 GCA_964241985.1 uncultured Armatimonadaceae bacterium
ATAGCGACCGCCGCTTAAACTTTCTGTTTGCACTCATTTGGCTGGTTCAACTGATCGTTATCGGAAAAATCGCCGCACGTTTGTGCCCGCGCGGCGCGCCGCTGGCGGCCTCGCTGTTCGGCATCTACCAAGCGGTTGCCGCTGTCGTGATTGCTGCAAACCGCACGGATTTCCCCCAACTTCCCATTGGCTTCTTTTGCGTTTTTTGCCTAATGATGAGCGTACCGCCCGCGATCTACGCTTTGTTCGCTTGGGGATTCGTGCGGCGGCAAACGGCGCGGCAACCACTCCGGGCGTAAACAACAAAAAGCCGAAGGCGTGATGTCTTCGGCTTTTTGCTAATCCTTGATTGCGCTACGCGGCAAGAACGGTGCTGGTTTGCAGTTCGGGCGCGACGCCGCCTATATGAAGACGAGGGGCGATTTTGTCGTTCGCATCGGCATCTACCACAATCGTGTCGCCCGCCTTGAAGTCGCCGCGCAAAATGCCCGACGAAATCGGATTGTCCACCATGCGCTGAATGGTGCGCCGCAAAGGCCGCGCCCCGTACAGCGGGTCGAAACCCTGCGTCGCCAGCGCGTCGAGTGCCTTGTCCGTCATTTCGAGCGTCATGTCGCGTTCGCGCAAAGCGCGTTCCGTTCGCTTCAAAAGCAATTTGACAATCTGCCCGATTTGCTCTCGGTTCAAGGCATGGAATACAATCACTTCGTCAATGCGGTTGATGAGTTCGGGCCGCAAATGGCCTCTGAGTTCCACCATGACCCGCGACTGCATCGCCTCGTACTGTTCGTAGGCTTCCTCCTGCGTCGCGTTCGACGGAATGGCTTCGATCAAGTGCGAGCCGATGTTGGAAGTCATAATGATGACCGTGTTTTTGAAGTTGACGACCCGGCCCTGCCCGTCGGTCAGACGTCCGTCGTCCAAAACTTGCAGAAGCACGTTCCACACGTCGGGATGGGCTTTTTCGATTTCGTCCAAAAGCAGCACGCGGTACGGTCTGCGTCGAACGGCTTCGGTTAATTGCCCGCCTTCGTCGTAGCCGACGTAGCCCGGCGGCGCACCGATAAGCCGGGCGACGCTGTGCTTTTCCATATACTCGCTCATGTCGATGCGAAGGAGTGCGCCTTCGTCGTCGAACAAAAACTCGGCAAGGGCTTTGGCAAGCTCGGTTTTGCCCACGCCCGTCGGCCCCAAAAACAGGAAGGAGCCGATAGGGCGGTTCGGGTCGGAAAGCCCGGCCCGCGACCGGCGCACGGCCTCGGCAATCGCCGAAATGGCCGCTTCCTGCCCGATGACGCGCTTGTGCAAATCGCCTTCCAAACCCAGCAGTTTTTGTGCTTCGCCCTCGAACATCCGCGACACGGGAATGCCCGTTTGCTTAGCGATCACCTGCGCGATGTCCTGCTCGTCCACGACCGAATTAATGCCGGTTTCGCGCTCCCATTTGTCGCGGGCTTCCGTATACTCGCGGCGCAAGCCTTGTTCCTCGTCGCGTAGTTTCGCGGCGCGCTCGTATTGGCGCGCGTCGGCGGCGGCTTGGCCTTCGGACAAGAGCCGCGCCAAATCCGCTTCCATCGTTTTCAAGGATTCCGGCATGGACGCCCGCGCGATTCGCACTTTGGACGCGGCCTCGTCCACAAGGTCAATCGCCTTATCCGGCAGAAATCGCTCGGTCAAATACCGGGCCGAAAGTTCCGCCGCCGCCTTCAGGGCCTCGTCCGTGATTTTGACTTTGTGGTGCGCCTCGTATCTGTCGCGCAGTCCCGTCAAAATCGCAATCGTGTCCGGTATGGATGGCTCGCCGACAAAAACGGGCTGAAACCGCCGTTCGAGCGCGGCGTCTTTTTCGATGTTTTTGCGGTATTCGTCGAGTGTCGTCGCGCCGATGCACTGTAATTCGCCCCGCGCGAGCGCGGGCTTGAGCATATTGGAAGCGTCCATCGAGCCTTCCGCCGCGCCCGCCCCGACAACCGTGTGCAGTTCGTCGATGAACAAAACGATTTGTCCGGCGGCTTTTTGGATTTCGTCCATCACGCCTTTTAAGCGTTCCTCGAACTCGCCCCGAAACTTGGAACCGGCGACCATCGCGCCCAAATCAAGCGACAACAACGTGCGCCCGCGCAGGGTTTCCGGCACGTTGTTTTGGGCGATTTTAAGGGCCAAGCCTTCGGCAATCGCGGTTTTACCGACACCGGGATCCCCGATAAGCACCGGGTTATTTTTGGTGCGCCGGGACAACACCTGCACGACGCGCAGAATTTCCTCGTCGCGCCCAATTACGGGATCGATCTTTCCTTCCCGCGCCAAAAGCGTCAAGTCGCGGGCGTATTTTTGCAGCATTTGGTACTTGGATTCGGCGTTTTCCGTTTCCGAGCGTCTGCTGCCCCGGATTTGCTGCAAGGCCCGGTACACCTTTTCCTCATCCACGCGAAACTGGGCCAAAATGCGCGACGCGGGCGCATCGGTTTCCTTCAACACGCCAAGCAACAAATGCTCGACGCCAACATATTCGTCTTTCAAACGCTTGGCTTCGGTTTCCGCCAAATCCAGAACCCGCTTGCCGCGCGGCGTAATGAAAATCTGGTCGCCGCCCTGCCGCTCGCCATTCGCCGACGTAACTTTGGGCGTTCGCGCCAGTTCTTCCTCGACGCGCCGGGCCACGTCGCGGGTTTCCACGCCGATGCGTGCCAAAACCTGCGCGCTTAAGCCGTCTTCTTGTTCCAAAAGCGCGAGCAAAATATGCTCGGCGTCCAGTTGATTTTGTTTATAGCGGCGCAGAATATCCTGACTTGCAGTCAAAACTTCGCGCGCCCGCTCCGTGTAATTTTCAAACATTTTCACGTCTCCCACATACTGTATAATGCTGCTATGTTAGAAATGTCTGCTCAACCCGAACTATTGGCCCGACTGGAACGTCTTGCCGCCGAGCGGCATACTGACCGAGACACTTTGCTTTCCGAAGCGATTGCCGCTTATTTAGAGCGCGAAGAAACATCGCGGGTTTGGATGGTCGAAACCTCGACGAACGAACCAAGGGAAGTTATTGAGCTGCCGCCACCGCCTCCTGTCGTTCACATTCGCAGCCCACGCCTTGTCAACCGACAGGACGCCCAGTATTTCCGAAAAACGATTGTTGAGGACTAAAACGTCGTGCCTGCTTACGACAATCGTTCACTTCCACCTGCCCCGTTTGCTTCGGTAGCAATCCGTAATGCTTCCACAAACAAAAGTATCACTGATATACCAATGCTTTTGGACACGGGTGCAGATATAAGTTTAATTCCGCGCCTTGTGGCGGAAGCATTAAATCTCACTCAAACACAAACAAATTTTCGTTTATCCGCTTTCGATGGCGCGGTTAGCACGGCGAATTCAGCAGAAGCGGAACTTGAATTTCTTGGCAAAATCTTTCATGGCGCATTTCTGCTGATGGATGACACACATGGCATCATAGGACGCGATATTTTGAACTTGGTGTCGCTTCATTTTGACGGCCCCAATCTTGTTTGGGACGAACGGTAAAACGGGCACGCCCCTTTTATCGTCTTATCGCCCGCCTTTTAGTTCGTTTAATTCTTGTTGCATGATTTCCATGCGCTCCAACAAGTCTAAAATCATGGCGACGCCCTGCAAGTTGACGCCGATGCGTGTTAAGCGCTGAATTTGCCGAACGCGCTCGATGTCATGATCGGAATACAGCCGGTTCTTGCCGACGCGATGCGGCGATACCAAGCCCTCTTTTTCATACATTCGCAGGGTTTGCGGATGGATCGGCGTTTCTTCCGGCTTGTCGCGGCGCACCAAGCGGGCGGCAATGGAAATCGTATACAGCGGCTCTTCGCCGCCCGGTCGCATCGTCATCAAGTGTTCTCCTCGCTTCGCAGGGCGGCAAGTTCGCTAAACAGTTCGCGCTCGCGGTCAGTCAGGTTTTTGGGTACGGTGATTTTCATGCGGGCGTACAAATCGCCGCTTCCGCCGCCTTTTATCTTGGGCATTCCTTGACCGCCCAAACGGAACGATTGCCCCGACTGCGTACCGGCGGGAATCGTCATCGTCAACCGCCCGCCTTTCGGCGTCGGGACTTTCGCTTGCCCGCCCAGTGCCGCCGACGTAAACGGCACGGCAACCTCGACCGTTAAATCATCGCCTTTGCGCTCAAACTGATTATTCGGCGCGACGCTAACGATCAAATACAAATCGCCTGACCCGGCCTGCCCATTCCCACCCTGTCCGGCGAGGCGGATTTTCTGCCCGTCCGCGACACCGGCGGGGATTTTGACTTCGACTTTGCGGGTCATGGTATCGTCGCCGCCCCGGTTCAAATCGTAGCGGCCCGTGGGAATGGAAAGCGTGAGATTGCGCGTCGTGCCCGTAAACGCTTCTTCGAGCGAAACAGTCAAGCCGTACTCGACATCCTGTCCTTTGCGCGGCGCGGATTGGCGCGCTCCGCCGAACCGCTCGCCCATGCGCGGCCCGCCGCCCATGTCCATGCCGCCAAACAAGGTGGAAAACAAATCGTCCAGATTGCCGTTGCCGAAGTCGCCGCCGCCCTGCCCGCCATAGTCCACACGGAAGCCACCGGGAAACCCGCCGCCCATGCCGCCCGCGCCGGGATAGCCTTGCCCACCGCCCTGCGAATAGGCCCGCCACTGGTCGCCGAACTGATCGTATTTCGTACGCTTGTCGGAATCGGATAACACCTCGTAGGCTTCGCCGATTTCCTTGAACTTGTCTTCCGCCGATTTATCGTTCGGGTTTACGTCGGGGTGGTATTTACGGGCGAGTTTGCGATACGCGGCCTTGATTTCCTTGTCCGACGCTTTTTTGTCCACGCCCAGCAGGGCATAATAGTCTTTGTAATTCGGGGTCATGTCGCGCTCCCTGCCGCTCCACTTTCTAAATGTATTTTGTATTCGCGCGTACCGCGCAGCCTACCTTAGCGTATTGATGTAGGTCAAAAGCCTGAGAAAAGGGGACTTCTCAAGAAGTCCCCTTTGAGCGTTACCGATTAGGCTTCGCTTTTGAACTCGGCGTCGATGACATCGTCTTTGGATGCTTGTGCCTGCGCACCGCTGGTGTCGCCCGTGCCGTTCGCGCTCGCGCCGTCCTGTGCCGACGCTTCCTTGTACAGCCGCTCGCTCAAACCGTAGGAGGCTTGTTCGAGTTCGGTCATCGCGGGCGTGATTTTGTCCTGCTCGCCGCTTTCAACAGCGGTTCGCAGAGCGGCAATCTTGCTCTCTATGTCGGATTTTTCGTCCGCGCTGACTTTATCACCCAAGTCGGTCAGGCTGCGCTCGGTCGAATAAATCAACTGATCGGCCTTGTTGCGCGATTCGGCTTTTTCGCGGGCCAGTCGGTCGGCTTCGGCGTTCGCCGCCGCTTCCTGCACCATGCGCTCCACATCGTTTTTGTTCAGGTTCGACGAACCCGTGACGGTGATCGACTGCTCTTTGCCCGACGCTTTGTCTTTGGCGGATACGCTCAAAATACCGTTCGCGTCGATATTAAACGACACGACGATTTGCGGCACGCCGCGCGGGGCCGGGGGAATCCCCGACAGTTGGAAGTCGCCCAGCATTTTGTTGGATTGCGCCATTTCGCGCTCGCCTTGATACACCTTGACGTGGACATCGGTTTGACCGTTGGCCGCCGTCGAGAACGTTTCTTCTTTGCGCGTCGGGATCGTCGTGTTGCGCTCCACAAGCCGCGTCATCACGCCGCCCAGCGTCTCGATGCCCAGCGAAAGCGGGGTCACGTCAAGCAACACAACGTCTTTGACTTCGCCGCCCAAAACGCCCGCCTGCACGGCGGCTCCCACCGCCACAACCTCATCGGGGTTCACGCTGCGGTTCGGTTCTTTGCCGGTCAGTCGCTTGACCAAATCTTGTACGGCAGGAATACGGGTCGAACCGCCGACCATAATGACTTCGTCAATGTCGGACGCTTTCAAACCCGCATCGGACAGGGCTTGGTTGACGCTTTTCGTCGTTCGCTCCACCAAGTCTTTGGTCAGGTCGTCGAACTTGGCCCGCGTAATGTTGAGGTCAAGGTGCTTCGGCCCGTCCTGATCGGCAGTGATAAACGGCAGGTTCACATTTGTGGACACGACGCTGGACAGTTCGATCTTGGCCTTCTCAGCGGCTTCTTTAAGCCGCTGCATAGCCTGCTTGTCTTTGCGAAGGTCGATGCCCTGTTCGCGCTGGAACTCAGCCGCGATAAAGTCCACCAAGCGCTGATCGAAGTCGTCGCCGCCCAAGTGCGTGTCGCCGGACGTGGATTTGACTTCAAAAAGGCCGTTGTCGATGTCCAAAACCGACACGTCGAACGTACCGCCGCCCAAGTCGTAAACCAAAATGGTTTCGTTCGCTTTTTTGTCCAAGCCGTAGGCCAGCGCCGCCGCCGTCGGTTCGTTGATGATGCGGAGCACGTTCAGGCCCGCGATCTCGCCCGCGTTTTTGGTCGCTTGGCGCTGCGAGTCATTGAAATACGCGGGAACCGTGATGACGGCGGCGTTGACCGTGTCGCCCAAATAGGCTTCCGCGTCGGCTTTGAGTTTTTGCAAAATCGCCGCCGAAATTTGTTCGGGGGAGTTCGCCGTTCCGTCGATAGTCGTGCGCCAGTCCGTGCCCATGTGCCGCTTAACGGACACAATGGTGCGGTCGGGGTTGACGACGGCTTGGCGTTTGGCGGGCGCGCCCACAAGGCGCTCGCCGGTTTTGGTGAAGCCGACAATGGACGGCGTGGTGCGCGCCCCTTCGGCGTTTGCGATAACGGCGGGATCGCCGCCTTCCATAACGGCAACAACAGAGTTCGTCGTGCCCAAGTCGATACCTACGGTTTTAGCCATGTTGTGTTTGCTTGTCCCTTATAAGGAGTGTTTTGTTTGATGCGTTGTTGGCTGAATGCCAAAATTAAAGTGCCTGCCGTGTGGATCTCCCGATTTTAGCGTGTCTCCATTAGTGATTCCCTTGCCGCTCCACGCGGTTTCTACTCATCGGCGGCAGGCTTGTTAAACCGATGGTGCTTCTTTGTTATACTATTTCTGCTTCTTTTTGATTATAAGACCTTAGTGTTATGTTGTCAAGTATCTTATGAAAGTATTTCTATTCGCGTTTGGTTATGGTAAAAACCGGTAAAACAGCGGTTAGAATCGTGCAGGTATCGGTAAATTGCACCGCGAAATTATCGGTACAAATCATGGTTTTAACGGCATTTTTTCGGGCGGTGCGCCCATGAACGTTTCGCCCCGGCAGGCTTTGGCCTACGCCGCCGTTTTCATCGGCGGTTTCGGCTCGTGCGCCCTTATCGCGCAGTGGGCGGGCATCGCGCCAAACGGCCCCAGCGGCGCGAAAACCGCCGACGCGCGGCGCAGCGATGTTTTGTCTATGCTCGTTTCGACCGGCAATAAAAAAAGCAAGATCGCGCCGACTGCACCGCTTGCCAACTCGCCGGTTGCGGATGCGACCGCCAAAGTTGCGCCCGCCGTGGTCAGCATTGATGTCGCAAGCGCGGGGGAGGGAAACGGCGGAACCGGCCCGTTCGGCTACTTGCGCCCCGGTGAAGCCGACGAAACCGACAGTGCCGGGTCGGGCATTATTTTCTCGTCCGACGGCTTGGTCGTCACGAACAACCACGTCATAGACCCGGTTGCCGGGCCGGGTGGGGGCGACATCGTCATTCGCACGAGCGACGGAACCGAATACCGCGACGTTTCCATCGTGGGCCGTGATGCGCAAACGGATTTGGCGGTTTTGCAAATCAACGCCGCGAAAAATCTGCCCGCCGCGCCGCTGGGCAACAGTAACAATTTGCGCGTCGGCGACTGGGCGATTGCGGTCGGCAATCCGCTGGGCTTCAACGCGACCGTGACATTGGGTATCGTTTCCGCCGTCAATCGCCGCGATTTTCGGCCCGACTTGGACGCGTTGCACGACGTCATCCAAACCGACGCCGCCATCAATCCCGGCAACAGCGGGGGCGCGCTCGCCGACATCAACGGGCGCGTGGTCGGCATCAATACGGCGATTGCCTCGTCCACGGGCGCGAGCGTCGGTATTGGCTTCGCCATTCCCATCAATACGGCGAAATCCGTCATGTACCAGCTCGTCCGTAACGGCAAAGTAGTGCGTCCGTATTTGGGCGTCGTGTATTCGCCAGTTGCGGGAATGGATCGAAAATCGCTGCCACCCGGCGTCTCGTTGCCACCCGACAACAAAGGGGCCGTGCTGTCAAGCGGTGCGTCGTTTAATAGTTCGCCGGTTGCCTCAAGTAGCCCTGCCGAGAAAGCGGGCCTGAAAAAATGGGACGTGATCCGCGAAATCGCGGGCCGCGAGGTTGCGGGCGTCGGGGTTATTAAGGAAACCGTGCAGGATCACAATGTCGGCGATACCGTGCCGCTGACCGTGTGGCGCGGCGGAAAAACCCTACATTTGACCGTCAAACTCGCCGCGACGCCGCCCGAATATGCCCGCATCAGCCGCGCCCCCAACTTGATGGGCGTGCCGCCGTATTTGGTTCCTTCGCCTCGGCGGCGCATCACGCCTTAGAATTCGGCCCCCCTGCCCCCCAATAATGGGGGGTTCTGATATCACCATTTCCGATAGCCGCATAAACTTGCGGATTCGGCGGGCTAATTCAGAACCCCCCATTATTGGGGGGCAGGGGGGCCAAAACGAAAACCATGCTTACCCCTGACCTTATCGCAACCAACGGCAACCTCATTACCTTAACCAAACCGGGCGACCGTGCCCAAGCCCTCGCCGTCCGCGAGGGCAAAATCGCGTTTGTCGGCAGCGACGCGGATGCAAATGCCCTTGCCGGGCCGAACACACGGCGCGTTGATTTGCAGGGCAAAACGGTCACGCCCGGTTTTTGTGACGCCCATTTGCACCTCGCTTCGTTTGGAACCGTGCTTTTGCGGCAGGCCGATTTGGTTGGCAGTCAAACCGTGGACGAAATGCTTGCCCGCGTATCCGCGCACGGCAACGCCGACGGCGGCGCAAGCGGCGACTGGATTCAAGGCCGGGGTTTCGATCAGGACAAAATGCCGGGCGGCGTTTTTCCGACCCGCGCCGACCTCGACCGGGTTTCAACGACGCGCCCCATCATCGTAACGCGCGTGTGCGGACACGCCGCCGTTGTCAACTCGGCGGCGCTCGCGCTCGTATCCGACGCGGAACGAGCGGCGGGGGATGTGGAAACCGGTCTGTACACGGAGGGCGATATTTCCGCCTTTTACAAGCGCATTCCAGTCCTCAGCGAAGCCGAAATGGAAACCGCCGTGCTGCGTGCTTCTCAGGTCGCCTTGCGAACGGGCATCACGTCGGTCGGAACCCTGCTCGACGTGCCCGAACAAATGGGTGCGTACGCCCGCCTGCGCCGCAAAGGCAAATTGCCGATTCGCGTCACGGGAATGCCGCCGTACACATCGGTCGCCGCTCTGCACCAGCACGGCATCGGCACGACGTTCGGCGACGACTGGGTACGCATGGGCGGCGCGAAGTTCTTTTCCGACGGGTCACTGGGCGCGCGCACCGCGCTTCTTGCCGCGCCGTATGCCGACGAAAACCGGCCTGAAAATTTGGGCATTCGCATCTACGACCCCGCCGACCTCAAAGCCAAAGCCCGCGACGCCCACGAAAAAGGCTTTCAAATCGTCATTCACGCCATCGGCGATCAAGCCGTGCGCGAAAGCGTTCAGGCCATCGTGTACGCACTCGGACAGGACGGCGACAACACGTTTCACCGCCACCGCATCGAACACGCCTCGCTGCTCCCGCCCGAAGAACTGCGAATCATGGCCGAGCGGAAAATCGTCGCCGTCATTCAGCCGCAGTTCGTCACCGCCGATACGTGGACGGGCGAGCGCGTCGGGCCGGAGCGTGCCCAATGGGCGTATCCGTTCGCGCAAATGGAAGCGGCGGGAATTCCGCTCGCCCTGTCGTCGGACTGCCCCGTGGAAAAATTGGACGCTTTTGCCTGCTTGTCCGCCGTTGTGGGACGCGCGGCGTGGTCGCCCGACGGCGGCCTGTCGCCGGAAGCCGCGCTCAAAGCCTACTGCGTGGGCGGCGCGTACTCGCTCCACGCCGAAGATCGCGTCGGCACGCTCGCGCCGGGAATGCTCGCCGATTTCGTCGTTCTCTCCGCCGACCCGACAAAGTTGGACGCAGCCCAAATCGCCAACCTGCAAGCCGAGCAGGTTTACGTCGGCGGGCGATTAGTTTTGCAGTAGGTTTTTCAGCCGCTCATACGACCACACGGGAAAGTCCTTGTGCCATTTTTCCTTGTAGCCCGCCAAACCATGTTCGCGTAAAAGGTTGTCCATCAAAAACAAAACGTCGTGCTGAAACCTTTTGATTTTAACTGTCGTTTCCAGTAGAGTTTCCTCTTGCACCGGCTTTCGGGAGTCATCGTACCAGCAAAGCGTCGCCTGCGCGGTTTCGGCGTCCGTCTTTTCAAGGATAAGTTGATGCTCGCCGGGTTCGTCCATAAAAACGACGACGGCCTTGTTCGCGCCTGTACCCAAGCCGAACGCCGCGTTTGCCAACTCCGCCAAGCTGTCACAGATATAGGAAACCGTGACGGAAATTTCCTCGGTTTTTGTGACGATGGTTGCAAGTGCCCAGCCCGCGCCCTTCAGCTCGTACTCAACTTTCACAGTGCATTAGTGTAGCACAAGCGCGGAAAAACCTGACAAGAAAAACGGGGCCACTTGGGTAAAAGCCGTTGGAAATAATTCCCTTTGAGAAAGCAAACAATAGAAATGACGAGCGGACGGTTGGATGGAAAAGTCGCCATCGTGACGGGCGGGGCGGCGGGTATCGGCGAGGCGATTTGCCATAAATTCGCGCGGGAAGGCGCGAAAGTGGTCGTGTGCGGTTTGCCTGAAGATCCGGTGGACGATGTGGTGGCGAGCATTAAGGCGAATGGCGGCACGGCAGTGGGGCACAAGGGCGATATTTCGACCGAAGCCCCGGCCCGCGAGTGCGTGGAAATGGCGGTCAAAACGTTCGGCAAACTGGACATTTTGATCAACAACGCGGGCGTTTTTATCGTCACGGCGGAGATCGACAAATACCCGGTTGCCGATTTCGATTTCACGCTCCGTATGAATTTGCGGTCGGCCTTTTTGATGACCCACTTCGCCATCCCCGAACTGCGCAAAACGCGCGGTAATATCGTGTCGGCGGGGTCGGAAGCGGGCTACAACGGGCAGCCCATGAACACCGTCTACGGCGGAACCAAAGGATTTATGCACTCCTTTATGATGGGCGTCGCCGTCGAGCAGGCCAAATACGGCATTCGGGCGAACTGCGTGTGCCCGGGCGCGATTGACACGGCGTGGACGCGCAAAGAAACTGGCCCGATGGACGACAAAATGCGAAAAAATCTCGTCGATTCGACCCCGATGGCGCGGCGCGGAACACCCGAAGAGATGGCGAACATCTACGCCTTTATCGCCTCCGACGAAGCCTCGTATGTGACGGGCGCGCTGTGGCTCGCCGACGGCGGCGTGACACCGGGCAAAGGCGCGACCGGGGCCGACGTGCCCGCCGATTTGCGAGCCGAACCCAAAGGCGAACTGTCGGACGTCCTCAAACACTCCCACGACGGCGAGCGGGACAAGTCCTACCATGCGGTGAAATAAACCCGCGCGGAATGGGTATGTGTTTTCTATAAGCCGCCGGAGTTTCCGGCGGCATAGAAAGAAACGAATTGACATCATGGCAGAAGAAGAAAAAACCGACGCGGAAAAAATCAAGAAACTTGGCGAACTCATCGCCGACATCGACCTTGCGATGCTGACGACCGTGGACGAAACCGGCGCGCTCCGCAGCCGCCCGATGCGTTACCGACAAGCCGACGGCGGGTTCGACGGTAAAGTCTACTTTTTTACCAATGCGTCGTCGGGCAAAATCGAAGAAGTGGAAAAAGATCAGCGCGTGAACGTTGCCTTTTCCAATCCGAAATCGCAGGACTACGTGTCCATCAATGGAACCGGAAAACTGTCACGCGACCGGGCCAAGATGGAAGAGTTGTGGAACCCGCTTTTCAAGGCATGGTTCCCCGACGGTTTGGAAGACCCCGACATTGCGCTTTTCGTCGTGCAAGCCGAAGGAGCGGAGTATTGGGACGCACCGACCAGCCCCGTCGCGCATTTAATCGGGTACGTCAAAGCCAAAGCGACGGGCGGTACGCCCCGCGTCGGCGAGGATGAAAAAGTCACGATTACGCCGGGTGCGGTCGCCGCAGCAAAAGCCGAATAAAACCGACGCAAACGCCCTTTGTGGCGCAGCGGGGGGCTTGCCGGGTACGATAAAAGCGGAGTTTAACACCGTTTATGTCACTGCCCAGCGCAAGCCCCCCGCTTTTTTCATCCCTGCCGCCCGAAGCCGAACTGCATTACACGCGCGGTTTGCTGCACTTGCGGCGCGGCGAGGCCATCATGCCGTACGCGATGGCGGTGCGCGAAGAAAAAGCCCCGCCGGGAACCGATATGCTGTTTGCGCTTCTCGGCCTTGCCACGGTCGCAACCTCGCGGGCGCTGGGACAAACGCGCTGGATTGAGCAGTATCGGGGCGAAATGCGAACCGCGCTCACGCATTTTGAAAAGTCCCTTGACTTAGCCCCGCAGTTCGCCGATATTTACTTTCGTCGCGCGTCCGCGTTTCGCCATTTGGGCGACGCGCCCAACGCCTTGCAATCGGCCCGCGAAGCCGTGCGCCTGTCGCCCGAAAACCGCGACTATGCCGCCTTTTTGCGCATTTTGGAAGGGGCCGCCTCGCCGATTGCACCGCCACCGCTTTTAAGCGGATTGGGCGCGCGGCGCAGCACGGGTGCGGTGAATGTGTCGGCGCAAAAAGGGAACGTTGCAAACGCTACCAACCCCGGCCCGCTGACGTGGGACGACGTAATTCTGCCCGCTAAAACTAAGCGCGAACTCCGACAGATGCAGCTTGTTTTGGAAAATCCCTCGCAGGCCCGCGCGCTTGGTGTCGAACCGCCGACCGGCTTGCTTTTGTACGGCCCGCCCGGAACCGGGAAAACCACGGTTGCCCGCGTCCTTGCCGCCCAAGCCAAATGCAAATTTATCGCAACGAGCGCGGCTGAAATCAACAACATGTGGGTTGGCGAAAGCGAGAAAAACGTGCAGAAACTCTTCGACGAGGCCCGAAAAGCCGGGCCGTCGATTATTTTTCTGGACGAGGTGGACGCGCTTATTCCAAATCGCGCGGGTGGAATGCACCAATACAGCGATAAAGTCGTAAACCAATTCCTGCATGAAATGGACGGCCTCAAACCCAATCAAGGCGTTTTCGTGATCGGCGCGACGAACCGCCCCGATATGCTCGACCCCGCCTTAGTGCGCGGCGGGCGCTTGTCCCGCCAAATCGAAATTCCGCTCCCCGACGAAACCGCGCGTCTCGCCATGCTCGCTCTGCACACCCGGTCGGCACAAATGGACGAAACCGTAAACGTCGCCACCCTTGCCCGCGAAACCGACGGCTTTTCCGGCGGCGATTTGCGCGCCCTTGTCAACGAGGCCGGTTTGCAAGCCTTAATACGCTTGGCCGACGAAGGCGGAACGCCCGCCCTCACCCATGAGGATTTCGTCGTCGCCACCGAAAACCTGCGCCGCCCCGAATAAAGCCCTACGACAAAATATCCGACCAGAGCGCGGCGGGCACAAACTGCGTCAAATGCCCGACATTGCTCGTCGCGACAACAAACTCCGTATCAGGCAAACCCAGCAACAAAGCCTGCGCCGCCAAAAGCACGTCAATGTCAATTT
>CAXTBP010000146.1:0-5085 GCA_964241985.1 uncultured Armatimonadaceae bacterium
CGGCTAAGTTCAGCGAGAACTGTCCCTCGTTGGTGTTGTAAAGGTACACGTTGCTTCCCGACCGGGGCCGGTTGAAGTTGTAGGTGTAGTTGGCCTCCACATAGCCGGTAATGGCGATTGGCGCGGGAGCCACAGCGGCAGGCGTGTTCGCCGTGGGCTTCTCGCTCGACGCGGGCGGCGGAACGGTTGGGTCTTGGGCGCGCGCCGTGGTTGCCAGCGCCATTCCCAGTGCTGCCGCGCCGGTTGCCGCAGCTAAAAAACGATGTGCCGATTTTCTTTTGAAACGCAAAAACAAAATACGCAGTCCTTCCACCCTAAACTGCAGCGACATCTTTTGTGATAGGTATTTTCGCAGCAGTGTTTATTTCACGCGGACGGGAACAAAACCCGACCGTCGCGGTCAATCAGCCATTATGGAACGCGGAAAAATCGCCGCCAGCAAAAACCACAAGGCAGTTGGAATGGGGAAAGCAATGCGGCGAACGCGCGTGAGCGCAGCACCGATTGAGCGCCGAAAAACCGTTGTTGAGCGCACCGAATCCCTTCCTTTCTTCCTGCTCCTGTGTTGCGGCAAGCAGCGACAGCGAACCGTACATCGGCGACCCGTCACATACAGAAACGCGCGAAAGCGCGGAACTGCGACATCGGTGTCATCAAACTGCCCCATTGAAGAAAAGGGATCGGCGGAACAAACCGTTTCCAACATCGGAAACGGCGGGGTGGAAACCCAACCGCAAAAAAGCGTCTGCGCTCGTTTTGCGTAGGGGTTTGTCGGATTATAAAACAGGTCGCGTTTGCCTGTCAAGCGGCGCGCGCAAATCGGTTGAAAAATTTCAACTGCGCCCGACGAGAAGCAGCAAAAGAAGGAGCGGTGCGTCGCCCGCCAAGGCGTGAAGGGCGACGGGATAGGCCAAGCGGCGCGTCCGCTCGTACACAAGGGTCAGCAAAAAACCGATGCCCATGATGAGAAGCGTCGCGCCGACGGCGACAAGGGGCGCGACGAAGAGGCGGATCACGAGCCAGTGCCACGCCCCGAATAAAACGGACGCGACAAGCGCGGGCGTCGTCCAGCCTTTCCACAAGTGCCGAAGGGTGGCGTACACGCCCCCGCGCCAAAAATACTCCTCGGCGAGCGGGTTGACGAGTGCAAAGTACGGAAACAAGAACGGGTACACGGATGGCGGCAAACCGCGTTGCGAAAGAAGCCCTAAAACGTGCGGGCGGTCAAGCAGGGTCGCCCCAACCCACAAAAACAGGGCGAGCGTAACCGCGTTCGAGCCAACGACAATGGAAAGCAAAGCCCGACGCCTAAAAGGATACAAGCGAACTGGCGCGGGCAAGCCCGGCGAGCGGAGCAGCCAGCCCCCTGCCCCACACACTAAATGGTAGAAAACAAACGCGAGCGGGGCCGATTTGAAAATATACAAACCGGCCCCTGCGGCGAGCCAAACCAGTAGGCCTAAAAGCAAAGCGAGCGCGAACCGCCACTTGGGAAGCGGGCGCGACGGTGGCGAGGCCTCCGGCGACGGTTCAATTAGGCTCATAAACGGAAATTAGCGCGAACCGTCAAACAATCGCAAGTTCGGTGTCTTTGTCGAACAGGTGCGCGGATTCGGCGTCGAGGAGCACGTCAAGGGGCGCACCCTCTTTGGCCGACGTTTCGGCGTCCACTTCGGCGACGAGGGATTGCCGTCCGCTGTTGAGAAACACGGTCGAAACCGCGCCCATCGGCTCAATCACATCGACCGTCATGCGAACGGCGTTTTCTTGATTGCGGACATTTTGCGGGGCCAAATTTTTGTCGTGGATGTCCTGCGGGCGCAAGCCTAAGACGACGGTTTTGCCCGTGTACGGCGCGAGCGAGGCCGCCCGTTCCGGCGACAGATGAATTTTGAACTCGCCGGTATCGAGGAGCGGGGCCGCGCCGTTTTTGACGACCTGCGCCTCGTACAAGAAGTTCATGCTCGGCGTGCCCAAAAAGCCCGCGACGAACATATTGGCGGGATGATGGTACAAGGCGAGCGGCGTGTCGCACTGTTGCAACAGCCCGTCCTTCATCACGGCGATGCGCTGCCCCATCGTCATCGCTTCGACCTGATCGTGCGTGACGTAAATCGTGGTCGTACCTAAACGGCGGTGCAGTTTGATTAGGTCGGCGCGGGTTTGCACGCGCAGCTTGGCGTCTAAGTTGGACAGCGGTTCGTCCATCAAAAAAACTTCGGGATCGCGCACAATTGCTCGGCCCAAAGCGACGCGCTGACGCTGCCCGCCGGACAAGGCTTTGGGCTTGCGGTCGAGCATCTTTTCGATGCCCAGCGTTGCCGCCGCGTCTTGAATGCGCTTGTCGATGTCGGCCTTGATGGTTTTGGCTTCCGCTTGGTGCGACAACTGCCACAGCATATTGGGCAGCATTCGCAATTTCAAACCGAACGCCATGTTCTCGTACACGCTCATGTGCGGGTACAGCGCGTAGTTTTGGAAAACCATCGCAATATTGCGGTCGCGCGGCGGCACGTCGTTGACCACGCGGTCGCCGATCAGGATTTCGCCCCCGGTCGATTCTTCAAGTCCGGCGATCATGCGCATGGTCGTGGTTTTGCCGCAGCCCGACGGGCCGACGAGCACCATGAATTCGCCGTCGCGGATTTCGAGGTCTAAGTTTTGTACGGCCCGCACTTCTTTTTTGGATTGCGGGTCGGTGAAGGTTTTTTGCAGATTGCGAAGGGTAACACGGGCCATCGGTGGCGGTTTTCTTTCGTGGAAAAGCGGAGGTTTATCCAGCATTATACGGCGGATAAAAAAACGGCGTCAAGCGAACGCAGCAATGCTTTGATTACGCGGGATCACCATGAACCGCTCCCGCTTCAAGAAATGGTGCTTCCTCTTATTTCTTTGGACGTCCGTTGCCCGGTTGCCGCCGAGTGGCGCTCAGAGCAGCGATACGTTGTGCGGTACGGAGGAAGCCACGTTCCTTCGCCATGCCCTCGGCAATACGGCCCTTCGAGTCGCGGGCGGTAATATCTATCCCATAGCGGACAAGTAATTCCACCGTTTCGTAGCCGTCGTTATACGCGGCTGACCAGAGGGTTTCGCGCCCGTACTTCTTTAGGTTCACTCCGCGCCGGATAAAGAGTTCCACCACTGCCGCCTGATTGAAAATCGCCGCTGTCGTCATCGGCATTTCTTGCACCTTGTCCTTCGCGTATAAGTTCGCCTTACGATCCAGCAGGAAGATGCAAATTTCCACGTCTCCGTACAGCGCTCCATGATGCAGTGCCGTCCCCTCGTTGCCGTCCCGTTCGTTGGGATCCGCACCGTGCCGGAGTAGTAACTTTGCAATAGTACGGAAGCGTTCCCGCTTCGGGTCATTGTCGGGCCGCAAAGGGTCGTATGCTGCATCAATGCAGGTGATGACCATACCGCCGAGATCGGACGCCGGGAATTTCGCACCCCCAGCGAATGCCCGCTCTACCGCTTTGACGTCCGCGTTGTCCACCGCATCCGACAGTATGCTAACGCGAATTTTTTGTTGATATAATTGCTCGCCCTTTTCGCCGATTTGCTCCCGTGACAAGCGATTTGGTGTGGCGTTCATAAAGCGGCCTCCTGTATCAACATAATACAGCGCAGGCGGCACGGCAAACAACACGCGGGCGATACGAACGCATTTGCCGCATTTTTCGCCATGCGCTATAATTGGCGCATTCCGTTTGTAAATTTTCGCCCCGTTTTTGGAGACTTTCCTTTTGGCTTCTTCCAACCCTCTTTCCCCCTCGCCCGCTTCCACGCGAGTTTTTGGCGTTTCGCGTCGGGCATTTCTGGCGCTCTCGCTGGGCGGCCTTGTCGCCTTTGCGGCGGGCTGCAACAACAGCGGAGGAACCGGCAGTGGACAAGCGGGCACGGGTAAAAGCGGCGGCGGTAAAGGCAGCACGACGCCCGGTGTTCTCAAATACCCCTTGACGGCGGAACCGACGACCCTTGACCCGGCCCTCGTGCGCGACGGGCCGACGATTGATATGATGCAGCAAGTCCACGAGGGCTTGGTTGGCTGGAACGAAAAGAACGAAGTTGTTCCGCTTGTCGCCAAAGAAATGCCCAAAATTACGGACGGCGGCAAAACCTACACGTTCACGATTCGGGACGAAGCCAAATTCCACAATGGACGTGCCGTTACCGCCGAGGACGTGAAGTACTCCATTACGCGCTCGCTGGACAAAAAACTCAATTCGCCGGTCGCGCTCAACTATTTGGACGATATTGTCGGCGCGAAAGAATGGGCGGCGGGAACCACTGCCGATCTTGCGGGCGTCAAAGCTATCGACCCGAAAACCGTGCAGATTACGCTCGTCGCGCCCCGCGCCTACTTTTTGGGCAAATTGACGTATGCGACCGCGTACGTGCTGCCCAAAGAAGAAGTCGAAAAAGGCGAGAAAAATGAATCGGGCGCGTTTTCCATCGGCGAGAAGAACTGCGTCGGCTGCGGGCCGTTCAAACTCAAAGAATATTTGCGGCAAAGCCGCGTCGTTTTGGAAGCCAACGCCGACTATTGGAGCGGCAAACCGAAACTGACACGCATTGAACGGCCCATCATTTTGGATTCAAAAACGGCCCGTAACCTGTACGATTCGGGCGAACTCGATTACGTCACGCTTGAAAAAGGTGACTACGAACAGGACAAAGACAACCCGGATCTCAAAAACGACATCAAAAAGTGGGATCGCTCGGCGACCTATTATCTGGGTTTGAACCAAACCAACTACGCCCCGTTCAAAGACAAGCGCGTTCGCCAAGCGGTCGCCCATACGATCAACAAGGGTGCGATTGTTAAAGACGTGTTGCTTGGCATCAACGAGCAGGCCGAGGGCGTCGTGCCCAAAGGCATTTTCTCCTACGACCCACAATTCAAAGGGCTGGCCTACGATGTGGACGCCGCCAAAAAACTCTTAGCGGACGCGGGCTTTCCCGGCGGAAAGGGCTTGCCCCCGCTGACACTGTATTTCCGCGAGCAGCAGCCCGACCTGCGAAAAACCGGCGAAGTCGTCAAGGAGCAATTAGCAGCAATTGGGGTGCCGGTCAGCCTCAACG
>CAXTBP010000146.1:5095-13507 GCA_964241985.1 uncultured Armatimonadaceae bacterium
GGCGGCGATCGGCGTGAACGTCAACCTGAACGAGATGGAATGGGGCGCGTTCCTCAAACTCAACGAGGCCAAGAAAACCGACTTTTTCCACATGCGCTGGTCAGCCGACTACATCGACCCGCAAAACTTTTTGTCGCTTCTTTTGGCGACGGGCGCACCGGAAAACTATACGGGATACTCCAACCCCGAATACGACAAACTGTGTAAGACCGCCGACGCCGAGACCGATCAGGCCAAACGCACCGCCTTGTACCGACAGGCCGAAAAAATCGTGATTGACGACGCGCCGTGGGTTCCACTGTACTACCAAAAGGACTTGGAACTCATGAAGCCGTATGTCACCGGCATTCGGGATTCGCTCATGGGCCATCTGCCGCACGTCACGACCGAGGTTGCGTAAGGTTGCTCCGCTTCCTCGCGTCGCGTTTGCTGCTTGCAATCCCGACGCTCCTTGCGATTTCGTTCTTGGTTTTCTTCGCGGCCTACTTGTCGCCCGCCGACCCCGTGGATATTATTTTGGGGCAGCGGGCCTCGCCGGAATCCAAAGCCCGAACGCGCCACGAATGGGGCCTTGACCGCCCGCCGCTTGTGCGTTACGCCGATTACGTTGGACATATCGCGTTCCATGCCGACTTCGGGCGCTCGTACCAAACCCGCGAACCCGTAACGCAAACGATTGCGCGCGGCTTCAAGAACACCGGCCTGCTTGCCGTGTCCGCGCTCGTTTTGTCGCTGGTTATCGGTGTGCCGCTTGGGATTGCAAGCGCCGTGTATGCGAACCGCTGGTTCGACCGTGTGGCGATGGCGACTGCGCTGACAGGCGTTGCCGTGCCGTCGTTTGTTTTGGGGCCGGTGCTGGTTCTCGTGCTTGCCGTGCAACTCAAAGTGTTGCCGCCTATCGGGTTTTCGCTCGACACGGGCCGCGTCGCGTGGGGCTATTTCGTTTTGCCGACGGTCGTACTTGCCGCCCGCTCGCTCGCGCTGATTGCCCGCTTGACGCGATCCGCCATGCTCGACGTTCTGGCGCAGGATTATATCCGTACGGCCCGCGCCAAAGGCTTGTCGCCCGCGAAAGTGTTGTGGAAGCACGCGCTCAAAAACGCCTTTCCGCCCATCTTGACGGTTGCGGGTACGACGTTCGGGTATCTGCTTTCCGGCTCGTTTGTGGTCGAAACCTTTTTCAATATTCCCGGCATCGGCAACCAAAGCATTCGCTCGATTTTAGACCGCGACTATCCCGTGATTCAGGGTATGACCCTGTTTCTTGCCGCAACGTTCGTTCTGGTCAATTTAGCCGTGGACGTGTTGTACGGCGTCCTTGACCCGCGCGCCCGCGTCGCCGCGCCGTTCACGCTCATTCGCCGCCGCGCCGCTTCCAACACGCCCACCCCAACAACGCCCGTTGACGAAGGGGCCGCGCCCGCATGAGTACCGCTCCCCTCTCGGTTGCACCCGTCGCGCCGGAAATCGCGCCGCCCGCCCCGACGACATGGCAGCGACTGCGGCGCAACCCGGTCGCGTTCGCAAGCCTCGTTTTTCTGGGCGTTCTCGTCGCCGCCGCGCTGTTCGCGCCCCTGCTGTCGCCCTATGGGTTTGCCACACAATCCTTGTCGGACAAATGGCAAGACCCCACGCCCGCGCACAAACTGGGCACGGACGAACTGGGCCGCGATACGCTCACCCGTCTTTTGTACGGGGCGCGCATTTCCCTCGGCGTCGCCGTGTGCGTGGAGGGCTTCGTCGTTTCGCTCGGCCTTTTGGTCGGTTTGACAGCGGGCTTTATCGGCGGTAAAGTAGACAGCTTGCTCATGCGGGCGACCGATGTCATGCTCGCGTTCCCCGACATCTTGCTGGCGATTTTGCTCTTGGGCGCACTCGGTACGGCGACCGCATCGCCGGTCACATCCGTCGGCCTTGTCGTGCTCGCGCTCGGTGTGACTGGCTGGCCTCCGCTCGCCCGGTTGGTGCGCGGGCAAGTCCTGACCCTTCGCAAACGCGAGTTCGTGGAAGCGGCCCGTGCGCTCGGCGCAAGCAACGCCCGCATTGTCCTCAAACACATTCTGCCCAACTTGCTCTCGCCGCTTCTGGTCGCCGTAACCGTGGACGCCGCAAGCGTTATCCTCGCCGAAGCGACGCTT
Source organism: uncultured Armatimonadaceae bacterium (assembly GCA_964241985.1). Lineage (GTDB taxonomy): Bacteria > Armatimonadota > Armatimonadia > Armatimonadales > Armatimonadaceae > CAXTBP01. The sequence continues at coordinate 7,234 of CAXTBP010000146.1, forward strand.
TCGTTTTTGGGCATCGGTGTTCAGCGCCCGTACCCGTCGTGGGGCCGCATGATCAACGACGCTTTGGAAAGCTACAAAGCGCACCCGCGCCTCCTTATCGTGCCCTCCGTCCTCTTATCTGCGACCGTGCTCGCCCTCAACTTCGTCGGCGACGGCCTCCGCGACGCCCTTGACCCGCGCCGCCGCTCTCGCTGATTGCTTTTGCAGAAAGGCTACAAAAAATAATGGATTGGGAGCAGCTTTTTCAACGATGGAACGCAGAAGGAGAAGCAACAAAGCCTCCGTTATGGGAAGCGTCTCCCTTATGGCACGCGCTGACAAAAGAAGCCAGAACTGCACTTGGAAAAACGCCCGTGCCCAATGTTGAGTGGCTTTTAGCAGCATTGGAAGGGACAGCCGAAGAAGGTTACCGCAGGCGAAAACTCATCACTTGTGCACTTTTCGACGACAAGAGCCGTGCGCCGGAAGTTTTGTTCGACGCTATGCTACGCGCCGGAATTTATGAACGTGACCCAAGTTTCAACAAAGGCTATCTCCTACCGTGCTTGCGTTTGGCGGGGCCGCGTAGGGTAAACGAAGCCTTGGTCAAATATCTGGAAAACGGAACGAACGACGAAAAAGCCGGGGTAGCAAGTGCCTTTTATTGGACGTTGAGAAATGGCGGGCATCGCGGTATCCCGCGAGAAGATATTGACGATTTGAAAGCTATGGTTCGCAACTGGTTTCTCAGAGAATATGTGGAAAACTCGAATCTGCGAATAAGACAGCACATCCTGCCACACGTAACACTGAATCCAGAACTGTATCCAGAAGAATTGCGCCCTTTGATTCAGCAAGTCATACAAATATCGCTTAACCACGAGGACGAGTTTATTCGCAACCGTATTGCCCTCAAACTTAACGGCGGCGGGTTGATAGCACCCATTCCAGATTGAACTTTATCGCCCAATCGTGCATTCAAACAACAAACGCCCCCGGAAATTTCCGGGGGCGTTTTCTTTTTGGGTTTACCGTCGTTGCCTTATTTGGCTTCTTCGGTTTCCGTTTCGGTTTCGTACGCCGAAGCCTCGGCGGTGTCGATGTCATCCATGTTGTCGAGATCCGACAGATCTTCGTCTTCTTCCTCATTCCGGCGTCGTCCGCGCTTTGCTCCGCCTTTACCGGCTTTGCCGCTGCCCGCACCTGCCAGCATATCGCCGAAGATGTCGCCGAGCGTAACGCCCGACCCGCCGCCGAAGCCGCCACCGCCGCCGCTTGCGACGTATTGGCGGAAGTCGCCTTCACCCTCGTCGTCACGTCCGCCGCGTCCGCCGCGTCGTTCACGTTTCTCACGGCGCACGCCGCCCTCTTCGGGAGCGGCAGGAGCCGCGCCGGGAGCCGCGGTGCGCGGGGCCGCACGGTAGTCATCGGTGGCTTCGCGGGGTTGCAACGCGCGGAGCGAAAGGGTCAAACGTCGCTCGTCGGGGCGCACGTCGATAACCTTGACTTCGACCATTTGGCCCTGCTCGACCACGTCGCCGGGCTTGACGATACGTCGGTGCGACAGTTCGCTGTTCGGGACAATACCTTCGATGCCGCCTTCAAGCAGAACGAACGCGCCAAACGGAACCAATCGCGTGATTTCGCCTTGCACCGTGTCGCCGACATGGAACTTTTCGCCAACCGATTCCCACGGATCGGGCAGAATCTGCCGCATACCCAACGAAACTCGGCCTTGATCCAAGCTCATTTTCAGGATAACGACCTGAACCGTGTCGCCGACCTTGACCACGTCGGAAGGATGCTTGACGCGCGTCCAGCTCATTTCGGAAACGTGGAGCAAACCGTCGATGCCGCCCAAGTCCACGAACGCGCCGTAGTCGGTGACGCGGCGAACGGTTCCGGTTTTGACCTGCCCTTCGGCAAGCGCGGCAATCGTTTCTTCTTTTTCTTTGGCCCGCTCTTCTTCGGTCGCCAAGCGATGCGAAAGGACAACTTTGCGCGCGCCCCGATCCACTTCCAAAACTTTGAGCGGAACGGTCGTACCAACGTATTTGTCCAAGTTTTTCAACTTGCCGTTGCCGACGTGCGATGCGGGAACAAAGCCCCGGATGCCCAAATCGACAACCAAGCCGCCCCGAACGCGCTCGGATACGACCGCTTGCAGCGTTCGTCCGTCGCCCAAGGCTTCCTGCACGGTATCCCACGCTTTTTCAAAATCGGCGCGTTTTTTGGAAAGCAGAAGCGTTCCATCCCGTTCGGGTTCCATAACGAACACGTCGATTTTGTCGCCGACTTTTACCAAGTCGCTTACGTTCTGCACGGGTTCGCGCGACAGTTCGTTGGGCCGGATGAGTCCTTCGGACTTCATGCCGACATCGACGAGGACGCCTTCGTTATCGATCTTTACGACTTCGCCGGTTACGACTTTGCCGATTCGGGGATCGCCGGATTGTCCACGGTCGCCGCCGCGTCCACCGCGTCCACCGCGTCCGCCACGGTCACCGCCGCGTCCGCGCCCGTCACTTTGACCGCCGCCGTTTTCTTCGCCGCCGGGAACGTCGATCTCATCAAGCGGCGGCATCTGCTCGCCCGCGCCGTCAGATTCGGTTTCGCTGGCTGCACCCAGTGTGCTGTCGGGCACGGCAGGCGAAGCCGCCCCGTTCGTGGCAGCCAAATTAGTCGGGGCCGAAGCCGTCGCGGTGGTGTCCGTGGCCGATTCCACGGTCGAAGTCGCGGACGAATTCGTGCCGGTCATGTCGTCAGACATAGATAACAAATGCTCCTCGAAGACGGAACTGCGTGTGTTTTATTGTGGTGCAGCCGTCTTTTCCAACTCAAACTATCGAACCAACAACACGGTTTATCGCCGCATTGTTCCCAAAAGTTGAATTATGTCGTTTTTCCCGACACACTCACTTTTGGCAGCAAGCGCAAAACACCGTTCCGCGCCCGCCCAACCGAATCTTTGCCAGTTCCGGCCCGCACGTCTGACAGGGCTGTCCGCCCCGGTCATACACGCGCGGCACAAACCGCCCAACCTGTCCGTCCACATCGCCGAACTCTTCCGATGTCGTTCCGCCGCCTGCGACCGCTTCGCCCAGTACGGCTTGAACCGTTCCAAAAAGTCGTTCCACCTCATTCGGCGTCAGCGTTTTCGCCGAACGCTGCGGGTGAATCCCCGCCCGATGCAGCGACTCGTCGGCATAGATATTGCCAACCCCCGCCACAATCGTTTGGTCAAGCAATAGCGGCTTGATGGGGCCGCCCCGCTTGGCAAGTTTCGCCTGCAAATCGCTCGCGCTCCACGGCCCGCCCAAAAGCGGTTCGTGCCCCATGCTTTGCAGCGCGGGCACGGTTTCGGCAAGTTCACTTTGCGTCAAAACCCGCGTTTCGCCCCAAGTCCACACATCGTAGAACCGAAGCACTCGCCCATCGTCCAAAAACAAACTCACGCACAGGTACTTTGGTTCCGCGTCCGTTCCTTTCACTTCAACCTGCGGTTGCTCAACCCTGAGTTGTCCGCGCATTTTCAAGTGAATGCACAAAATAAAAGGGGTGGAAGAAGGGTTGGTGGAATTGGCGGAAACATCGCCCGGCTGAAGGTCAAGGAGAAGGTATTTGCCGCGCCGTCGTACCTGCGCGATACGGCTCCCGATGCTGCGCTGCGTGAAAACCGCCTCGGGCTGATTTTTCAGCACTTTGGCGTTTGTGATCGCAACATCAATTATGCGCCGATGAAGGATGGATTTTTCCAGCCCACGGCGCACCGTTTCTACTTCCGGCAGTTCCGGCACGTTCCCTCATTCACCTCGGAACCCTGATATTCGGCGTAATGCCCTTAAACTATGGTGCGCGATAAACGCGCGGGCATACGTTTCCCTATCAAAGCCGGGTTATTTTACCGCGCGTAGTTTGCGCCGTCAAGGGGAATTTGCGTTGAAGGCCATGCTTTTTATCGAAGTCAATAGTTGAAGCATTCATGCGTTTTTCAGAATTGGCTTGTATGATACGAACGGAGGCCCTACACCCCTTATGTTTGACTTCATTTCTTTTGCGAAATTGTTGCGCCGCCCGGTCGCGGCAGCAACGGTTTCGCTTGCGTGTCTTTTGTTCGTAATGGCGCTCGCATCCACCGGCGGCTGCGGCAGCGGCGGCAAAAAATCCGACGATAATGGAAGCACGCCGTCCGCGTCGGCAACCCCGTATCCGACGCTGACCCCGATTCCCGATCCGTCGGCCTCCGCCAATCCGAGCGGAAGCGCATCGCCAACGCCCACCCCGTCCGACGGCGCCAGCCCCACGCCCACCCCTACGGCGACTGCAACGCCGACGCCCACCCCGACACCCACCGCGACGCCCACGCCCACTCCCACGGCGACCCCGACGCCTACCCCCACTCCGACACCAACACCTACGCCGACTCCGACGCCCGTACCGACCAATACGCTGACCGACAAATTGTACGAACTCAATCAGAACAACAATCTGATTAACTTTGTCACATTGCGGGCTTCCGACGATGCGTGGGTCGTTGTGTACGATAACCGTGGCTGGGCCGCAAATGGTATTCCCACCGATTGCCGCGATGAACTCACCCGCGTTTCGAGTTTAACCAACGGCGCGATCAAAGGCGTCGCCCTCGGGCCGAGTGAGTCGTGGGTCGTCGTCAGTAGTGTCAATAATTCGAGCGTGTACACCTTCCGTTCGGGCAACGTGCCGACCGCGTTTTTCAACGCATTGACCAATGCCGTGAATAATGGACAAACCATCACGCGCGTTTTGCTTGGCCCAACCGGCGGATGGGCGATGATTACCGGCCTCAACACGCCGACCGCCAGCAGCATTCCAGCCGGTATGTACACCGCGATGCAAAATTATCAACGGAACGGCAATATCATCTCCTCTATTGCCGTGGACGCCAACAACAACTGGGCCGTTACCGCCGACATCAATTCGTTTGTCACGGCGGGCGTTTCGACCACGATGTTCAACAACTTGACGACCTTGCAAACAAACGGCAGCACGATTACCAGTGTCGCATTGGGCACGGTCGGCTCGTACGCCATCACCTACAACCGCAACGGCTGGTACGGCAACTCGACCCGCGCGGCTCGTTTAGGAAATGGAAGCCGACGCTCCCGCTAACGGAACCGTCCATTTGCCCAAAGGGCCGTGTCAACGTAATACAACCGTTGTTGCGTTGACACGGCCCTTCGGTTTGTGATACATTTTTTTGGCGCGGCACGTGTCCCACCGGGATAGGCCGCGCTTTTTTTCACCTAAACAAAACCATTTTAGATACGGGCCGCGCCTGATTTTTGTCATCCGCCGCCCAATTAAGGATACAAAACGCGATGCTGCTCGGCACTCAGCGCGTCAACGACCGGGGCCATTTGGAAATCGGCGGCTGCGATACGTCGGAATTGGCCCAAGAATTCGGTACGCCCTTGTACGTTATGGACGAAACCGCTTTGCGCGATAACTGCAAACGCTACAAAGCCGCTTTCGACGCCCGCTACAAAGGCGAAAATTTGGTGACCTATGCAGGCAAGGCGTTTCTGGTGCAGGCAGTAGCTCGCCTAATTGACGAGGAAGGCTTGTCGCTCGATGTCGCGTCCGGCGGCGAGATGCACACGGCCTTGTCCGCAGGCTTCCCTGCCGAGCGTCTGCTTTTCCACGGCAACAACAAGGCCGACTGGGAAATCACGATGGGTCTCGATGCGGGCGTTGGCCGCTGGGTAATTGACAACCCGTTTGAACTGCGCCGCGTCAACGCGCTTGCCGCCGAGCGCAACCGGGTTCAGCCCGTCCTTATCCGCGTCACGCCCGGCATCGACCCGCACACGCACCGACGGATTCGCACGGGGCAGGAAGACACCAAGTTCGGCATCAATATCTCGAACGGCGCGGCCCTCGAAGCCATTCAGGAAGCCTTGACGCTTCCGAACATCAAACTCTTAGGCATTCACTGCCATATCGGTTCTCAGCTTTTGGACGCCCATTCGCACGAAGAGGCCATCGACATTATGGTCGGCTTTTTGGCGACCATTAAACAAGCGACCGGCAAAACGATGGACGAACTTAACATCGGCGGCGGCTTGGGCGTTCGGTATCTGGAATCGCAAAACCCGCCCTCCTACGAAGACTTCGCCGAAACGATTTGCTCGGCCCTTGAAACCGCGTTCAAGCAGTACAACGTTGCCCCCCCGCGCCTTTTGCAGGAACCAGGCCGCTCGCTCGTCGCCGAATGCGGCACGACGCTCTATACTATCGGCGCGATTAAGCAGGTCAA
>CAXTBP010000147.1:0-13416 GCA_964241985.1 uncultured Armatimonadaceae bacterium
CGGTGGTCACTGTTTTGTTTCCTTCAGGTTTTGCGGGCGTCGCGGGAGCCGCTGGCGGAGCGGCGGGCGTTGCGGGTGGTTCGGTGGGAGCCGGGGGCGTTGTCGGCGCGGCAGGCTGGGCCGGTGGCGTCGCAGGCTGCGCCGGGGTGGTTGCGGGCGGCGTGGTTGGTGTCGCGGGCTGGGCCGGTTGGGTTGCGGGCGGTGTTGTCGGCGGGTTTTCCGTCGGCGGAACCGGCACTTCTTCCGGTGTCGGCTCGGGCTTGGGAATTCGGTCGGCGGGAATCATCACATTGACTTGATCCACAATGCCCGCCAAGCGGTGCGCCCAGTTTTTGGCAAGTTCCAGCGGCGTCAGTTGGGCGGCGTCCGCCGTTGGTTGGTCAATCGTAATTAACTTGATGTCCCGAACATAGATGGTCGGCCCGGCTTTTTCTTCCGCGACGCGCACGTCTTTGGCGGTCACGTCTTTGATCGCCAAAACCTTATTGATGCGCTCCTGCACCAAGTCGCCGCGCTCCTGCAAACTGAGTTTGCCCGACCCGACGCGCAGCCGCATCACGACAATATCGCCCAAAACGATTTCGCCGGGCGCGGCGGCCTGAGCGGGCCGCGCGAAATATCCTAAACCAAAAGACGCGGCGACAAGAGTGGCCGAAGAAGCCGCGTAAGCGCGCTTCGCAATTCGTTTCATATTATGTAGGACGGTGGTAACCGCTTTCCGTTTCGTTTTTTGTGGATTCGGCCCAGTCGCGGGCCGCGTTTTGTCCGGCAACAAAGCCTGTGCTCCATGCCGCCTGTAAGTTGTACCCACCGACCGGCCCGGCAATATCGAGAATTTCGCCACACAAATACAAACCCCGCACTTTTGCGGAGCGCATGGTTCCGCTGTCCACTTCTTGCAGCGACACGCCTCCGGCGACAACCTCGCCGCGCTCCAACGGAACGTGCCGGACGCGCCCCAACTGCCATCCTTTGAGCGCGGAAACCAAGCGGCTGCGCTCTTTTTGGGTCAGCGTCGCGCCGCGCGTTTGGTTCGCGTCCACGCCTGCCGATTCCATTAAGGGGCGCACCAACCGCTGCGGAACGGCGGTTTCCACGAACTCGCCGACAAGCCGTTTGGGGTTCGTTTTGGCGTGATGCGCAAGGCGCGCTGTCAGTTCGTCGTGGCCTTCGCGCGGCAATGTATCCACTTCGATTGTGCTTAGGTCGGGAATGGCTTCGGCGATTTCGCGCGACACCCCAAGCGCAGTCGGCCCGGAAACGCCCTTGTGCGTCCACAACAAGTCGCCGTGCCAGCGCATGATTTCCTTGCCGGGCGCATTGGTGTTTTCGCCCGCCGCCGATTTACGCGCTTTGAGAACCACGTCGCGCAGAGCCACGCCGCTCCATTCGGCTGGAGGAACCGGATCAAGGTAAAGGGGCGCGAGCGCGGCCCGCAGTGGCACAATCGTATGGTGCGTGGGCTGCAGCCATCGCCAGCCATCGCCGGTCGTGCCGGTCGCCGGGTACGACGAGCCGCCGACCGCAATTACCAACTGCCGCGCCCGCACGATTTTTCCGCCCGCCATTTGCACGCCCGCCACCGCCCCGTTTTCAATCACCAACTGCTCGACGGGTGCATCGAGCCAAATCTTGACGCCCGCCTCGCGCAAATGCCCCTCCAAAATCGCCACTACGTCTTTGGCGTCGCTCGGCGCAACCGGAAACACGCGCCCATCGGGCCGCACATAGGTTTCCATGCCTTTCTCGTGCAGCAGGGACAAAAAATCCTCGTTCGTAAATTTGTAAAACGACGGGCGCAAAAAACGGCCTTCGTTGGCGCGGAATTTGGCCCGCACGTCTTCCATCGGGCCGTCGTGCGTCAGGTTGCATTTGCCGCCGCCCGAAATAAGGATTTTCGTGCCCAGTCGATTTTTCTTCTCGATGAGCAGAACGGGCGCGTCGTTTTCGCGCCGGGCGGCAAGGGCCGCAATCATCCCCGCCGCCCCGCCGCCGATAATTACAACGGGCGGTTTTTCTTCGTCAATGCTCATTTGTTTGTGTTCTCCTTTGGTGTCGCCGCCCGGCGCAAACGGTCATGCACGGCGGCCCATTCCGGTGTATGCGGCGGCTCCACAACGACGATACGCCGAATACTCGGGGCGGCGTCCCAGTTGCGTAGTTTAGAATACAGGTTGCGCGCGTAATCAACCGGCGTCGGAGCGACACCAAAGTTCTTTAACGTCTCGAAAAATTCTGGACGTGTCGCCCGCAATGAGCCGGGCGCAGGCTGAATTGGAAAGGGGCCGTTCTCGTCTTCCTGCCAAAGCGTCCGATAAACAAGGAGCGCGTCGCCTTCTTGCAAAACATCCATCATCGCGGCGGCGGGCACAAGGAGAAGCGGTTTTCGCGGCGCATAGTGGCGCGGCATTTGACCGGGCGACAAGGCGATTTTTTGACTATCGCCGGTATTGCCTTCCAAAACCTCGCCAACGACTTCGCGGAGCATTTGCGCCGTCACCATGCCGGGGCGCAAAATGTGCGGCACGTCGCCGGTCACGTCCAAAACGGTGGATTCCAAACCGACCGAACACGGCCCGCCATCTAAAATAAGCAAATCATCCACGAACGCACCCAAGGAATCTGCGACGTGCTGCGCGGTTGTCGGCGACACTTCTTCCGAACGATTCGCGGATGGTGCGGCAACCGGAACGCTCGCCGCTCGCAACAACGCCAGCGCGACCGGATGCGCAGGAACGCGCAACCCGACCGTCGCCCCGCCCGCCGTCACGATGTCCGGCACAGTATCGGCTTTGGGCAAAACGAGCGTCAGCGGCCCGGGCCAAAAAGCGTCCGCCAATTTTTGCGCGATGGGTGTCCATTCCGACACCAGCGCCCGCGCCGCGTTTGCATCGGGGACGTGAACGATAACCGGGTTCGTGGACGGGCGACCTTTGGCGGCGAAAATACCCGCGACGGCTTCGGCGTCCAATGCGTTCGCGCCCAAGCCGTAGACGGTTTCTGTCGCAAACGCGACCAAGCCGCCGTCTTGAAGGCGCGCGGTGGCTTCCAAAAGGGCGTCGGGGGTGGGGGAAACGATGCGAGCGGTTGGCATGGAAATATCAAAAAGAACGGTTTTATTGTATCGCGGTGGATTTGGCCTCCATTTTTACAACATGGGTTTTGTGACAGCAAAAAGCACATGGGTTGAAACCCACGTCTAAGGGCGCAGACGCCAGTTGTCCTTCGGACAAATAAAAATGGCGGATTTATCGGAAAAGCGTAGGCGTTTCGTTTGCGGCACGACGCATCGTTTCGCACAAAGCCTTGTCCGTGAGGACAACTGGCGTCCTCGCCCTTAGACGTGGGTTTCAACCCATGTGCTTCTGGTTGGGGGCATCATGTCACGAACGCAGGGGAGAGGCCCGCCTCCGAATATGCTATACTTTGGGCAAACCAAATCAGAATTTGTGAGAATTTCGTGAGCCTGCAAGACACAACCCAGACCCCGGCCCAAGTGGTCTACATCAACGGCGACTACGTGCCCAAAGAAGGCGCGAGTTTGCCTATGCTGGACCACGGCTATTTGTACGGCGACGCCGTGTTTGAAGGCGTGCGCGTGTACGACGGCAAGATTTTTAGACTCGTTCCCCATATCGAGCGCTTGCTCTGGTCGGCCCGCGCGCTGGGCTTCAACTCGAAAAATTTGACCCTCGACGGTGTGTGCAAGGCCGTTGAAGAAACCTGCCGCCGCAACGACCACCACAATGGCTACATTCGGGTTACGCTGTCGCGGGGCACGGGCTTGGGGCTGGATCCCGCACACATTGAGGCAACGCCGCGCCTCATTATTTCCACGCAGGAATTGCGCCTGTATACCGGCGATTTGTACGAAACCGGCCTGACCATGATTACGTGTGCGACGCGCGTTCCGCCGCCCGACGTGATTGATCCGCGCATCAAGGGTACGGGCAAATATATCAACAACATTTTGGCGAAAATGGAAGCCAACCGGGTCGGCGCGGGAGAAGGCGTGATGCTTAATCAACTCGGCCACATCGCCGAAGCGACCGGCGACAATTTGTTTATCGTCAAAAACGGCACGATTTCGACCCCGCCGCCGTCGGCGGGCTGCTTAAAAGGCATCACGCGCCAAGCCGCACTCGATTTGGCGTCGCAGTTAAACATCCCGGCCCGCGAGGAAAACCTGACGCTCTATGATGTATACACCGCCGATGAATGTTTTTTAACCGGCACGGCAGCCGAAATTATCCCGGCAAATTCGCTGGATAATCGACTTATCGGAACCGGCCAAACCGAGGGCAAGCCCGGCGATTTGACGCGCAAACTTATCGACGCTTTCCGCGCGCACGTTCGGGAAACGGGAACGCCGTTCGCGTAAACGGAGTTTAATAACTGGAACCCGTTTATGTCTCTTGTTTTGCCGCCCACCTATCCAAACGAAGAAGCGCGTCTTTCCGCGCTTTTGTCGTACGGTATTTTGAATACGCCCCCCGAAGCCGCGTTTGACGACATCACGCGCCTGATCGCTGAGATTTGCGATGTGCCGATTGCGCTTGTCACGCTGATTGAGGGCGATAGGCAATGGTTTAAGTCGGCGGTGGGGGCGGGCGATATAACCGAAACGCCCCGCGACATCGCGTTTTGTGCCCACGCCCTCGTGCAAAACGATTTGTTCTTAGTTCCCGATATGTGCAAGGACAGCCGGTTTGTAAATAATCCGCTGGTTACCGGCCCACCGCACATTCGATTTTATGCTGGGGCCGTTTTGCGAACGCCCGAAGGCTTCGCGCTTGGGACACTGTGCGTTTTAGATACCAAGCCGCGAACCCTGACCGCAAAACAGGAAAACGCGCTCCGAGTCCTTGCCCGCGAAGTCGTTACGCAAATCGAATTGCGGCAGCGTGTCCGCGAACAGGAAATTCTGCTTGGCGAGCGCGAACAGGCGCGATTGGAGTTGGCGCAGGCTGTCCAAAAGCACCAGCGTGTTGCCGAAACCCTGCAGCGCTCCCTTTTGCTTGCTCCGCCGCCCGATGCTTTTCCCGGTTTGCGGGTCGCCCATTTCTACGAACCGGCATGGGACGAAGCCCTTGTCGGCGGCGATTTTTATGACGTGTTCGCGCTCCGGGATGATAAAATCGCGCTTGTCGTCGGCGATGTGGTGGGCAAAGGGCTTGCCGCTGCGACCTACACCGCAGAGGTTAAATTCACCCTGCGCTCGTTTCTGCGCGAAGGAAACGCGCCCGCCGATGCGCTGGCCCGCTTGAATCACGTCGTTATCGAAAACAGCATCCACGACCGGGGGAGCGACGCGAGCGGTGTGTATGTCGCCCTCGTAATCGCCGTGCTTGATACGAAAACCGGACAAACCGTTGTCGCATCGGCGGGTGCTGAACCGCCGTTTATCTTGCGTGGGCGGGAAAATCGAATGGAAGAAGTGGATGTCGCCGGCACGTTTGTTGGAGCCGACCCGGATGCAGCCTACGAACAGGTAGAACAAACGCTCCGGCACGGCGACGCCCTTTTATTGTTTTCCGACGGCATCACGGAAGCGCGGCAAAAAAGCCGATTTTTCGGGCCGGAAGGAATCGCCGAAGCCGCGCTACGGGCGCATACGTCCGCACCGCGCGTAACGCCCGCGCTCATTGGACGCACCGTTTTGGACGCTGCCCACGAATGTGCAAGCGGCAAACTGCACGACGATGCCTGTCTCATTGTCGCTTGTTTGCACGACGAAAACGGAACCGTTTAACCGTGCCAAATGGCGGGCTTTGGATTGACGGGCGCGGGGCACGGCGGGTATACTGGACTTTGCCGTGGTAACCCAAAATCCCCCTAAACAAGACCCGAAAGCGGCAAATGAGCCGCGTCCGCCCGCGCACGACGCAAACGACGAGGGGATTATTGAGGACGCCGCGCAAACGCTGGGCGAGGTTGGCGCGCTGTCGGCGCGTGTCACGATTTATCCACTGCTTTCCATCTTTACGTATCTGGGCGAACTCGTCGTGCTGGCCGGACAGTTTTTCGTCGCGCTCCGTCGGGGCATAAACGGCGGAGATTTGTTTCGCCAAATGGCCTCGGTCGGTGTGGATACCATTCCCATCGCGCTTCTTACCGTCGGGTTTTCCGGGGCTGTGCTCGCGCTGTACACGGTCAATACGCTGGGCGCGTATGGCGTGTCCGACTTGGTAGGCGGTATCGTCGCCGTTTCCATTTTGAAAGAAACCGGCCCGATTTTATCCGGCGTCGTGCTCGCGGCCCGCGCAGGTTCCGCAATCACCGCCGAGATCGGATCAATGAAAGTGACCGAACAGGTGGACGCGCTTCGCTCGATGGCGGTTTCGCCCGTCGAATATCTGGTCGTGCCGCGCGTCCTTGCCGCAGTGATTATGCTGCCGCTCGTGTGCGTGTGCGCGGACGCGGCAGGCGTTTTCGGCGGGGGCGTGGTCGCATCCTCGATGGGCGTGTCGTCCACGGCCTACCTGACATCCATCAAGCAGCTCATCGACCCCAATGGCGGCGACCTGTTCAAGGGAATGCTCAAAACCGTCTTTTTCGGCATCATCGTCGCCCTCATCGGCTGCCGTGAAGGACTGTCTACCGACGGCGGCGCGGCGGGCGTGGGGCAGTCCACAACGCGCTCAGTCGTCGTTTCCATCGTTCTCGTATTTTGCGCAAACTTTATTTTGTCGTTCCTGCTTTTCAACAGCGGGTTGATTTGAGCAAGGAGTCCCGCCCGTGCCTGAAGCCGTAACGCTGCCGCCCCGCGCCGAATCTGCTGCCGTCGGCACAAGCGCCGCGCAGGACGCGCCGCCCCCGCGCGAAAAAAACGCATCCGGCAAGCCGAAAATCGACATCCGCGATTTGCGCTTCGCCGTCGAGGATCGAGAAATTTTGAAAGGCGTGAATGTCGCCATTCAGCCGGGCGAGATCTTGTGCGTCATGGGTTTGTCCGGCTCGGGAAAATCCACGCTGACGCGCTGCGTGGCGGGTCTTGCCAAGCCGTCCAGCGGCGAAATCTGGATCGACGGCGACGAAATCACGAGCCTCAACGAAAACGACTTGACGCGCGTGCGAGCCAAAATGGGCATGGTTTTCCAATACGCCGCCTTGTTCGATTCGATGAACGTGTTTGAAAATATCGCGTTCGGTATTTTGCGCGGGCCGCGCCGGGCCGAAAATAAAAAAATGCCCAAAATGACGCTCATTCGCACGGTCGCCGAGCGTCTGCGCCAAGTCGGTTTGCCCGGCATCGAAAAGCGACTGCCCAGCGAACTGTCGGGTGGAATGCGTCGGCGCGTCGGCTTGGCCCGCGCTTTGGCGACCAATCCCGAAATCATTCTCTACGACGAACCCACGTCCGGCCTCGATCCCGTCACCGCCGCCGCCATTGACGAATTGATTGTCACGACGCGCAACGAGCGGAACGTAACCAGCATTGTGGTGTCTCACGATATGCGGAGCATTTTGCGTATCGCCGACCGCATTTTGATGCTTTACGAGGGCCGAATGCAAATACTGGGCACGCCGCGCGAAATCATCGACAGCGTCGATCCGATTGTGCGTCAATTTATCACGGGCGAAGTGGAAGGCCCGATTGTGACCGTGCGCCGCACGCGCCATGCGGAGTCAAAAACGGAGTCAAGCACCTAAACCATGAACAAGCAATCGCTAAGTTACCTGAAAGTGGGCGCAACATCGGTTGTCGTGGTCGCCCTGCTTTTATTATTCGGGACGTATATTTCCGGTAAGTTCAACCGCGACCGGCACATCAACATTTTGTATGCCGACGCCAAAGGGATACAAAAGGGCGAAATTATCCAGATGGCGGGCGTCAATATCGGACAGGTCGATGAGGTCGGCCTGACGCCCGATAACAAACGGGCGATGGTGCGTATCGGCATTCATCAAGGAAACAATATTCCGCAAGGATCGCGGTTCGTGATTCGCTCCGGCGTTTTGGGCAACACGCACACGCTGACCGTGGAGCCGAACTATCGCGCGACCAAAGAAATCCCGAACGACGCCACCGTGGAAGGCGAAGCGGCAAGCGGATTGGATACCGCGCTCGCCGACTCGCAAAAACTGATCGCCCAGTCGCAAAAACTGATTGGGCAGTCGCAGGATTTGGTCGCCTCGTTTCAGCGGTCGGCAGGCGCGTTCGAGAAATTGGCGACCGACCCGACCACGCAAAAAAGCCTGAAAAATACGCTGCGTAATTTGGACGAAACAACGGCAGGTTTGCCGGTTTTACAGCGGCAAGTACAGTCGGAACTTTCCACGCTGAGTTTGCAAGCCAATCAACTGCTTGCCGGACTGCAAACCACCAAGCGCAGCGCGGATAAAATCGCCGCCAACACGGAAGGCTTGACCGGCGATTTGCGCGACACGCTCAAAGAAAACCGAAGCAATCTGAAAGCCTTGATCCGCGACGCCGACGAGGCCGCGTCCGCTTTTGCCGGAATTGCCGAACAAGCCAAAACGACACTCGGCGACAAGCGCATCCAAAATAATTTGACGACCGCATCGGATAATTTAGCCTCCATTACCGCCCGCTTAGACGCGACCACCGCCGATTTACAGCGATTGTCGAGCGATCCGCGCCTTTCGTCCGACATCCGCGAAACCGTCGGCAACCTGAAAGATGCTTCGGCCTCGGCGAAAAATTTGGCGGCCCGCGTGGAAACCATTCGCATTCCCGGTGAGCGCCGTCGCCCGCAGCCCGGCGAAACGCCCGCTCCGCCGACACCGGTTTTGCCGTTTTCGTACCAATCGCTTATGGAGCCGGGACTTGTTTTTGACGGCGCGTATGATACAAAAGGGGAGCGGTTTCGCGCGGACGCCCATTATACGCTGCTGGCCCCGAAAAGTAACACACTGTACCGTTTGGGAATTCGGGACATTACGGAAGGCAACCGTTTGGACGCGCAAATCGGCTCGTACAGCGGCTCGCCCGCCCGATTCGATTATCGCTACGGTATCGTGGCCGGTAAATTAGGTGGCGGCGTGGATTTTCGCACCGGGCCGGTGGATTTCCGGTTCGATTTGTACGATCCGAACCGATTTACCGTAAACGCGCGGGCCAAAACCTATTTGAACCGGAACACCGCCATCACGGCGGGGGTTGATTCCGTGGGCAAAGACAATCGCGCCGTTATCGGCGTGCAGATCTTAAAATAATCTAAAATAATCGAAAGCAGGTTTGTTATCATGAAAGTTATTCTCCACCAAGACGTTGAAAAAGTGGGCAAAGACGGCGAAGTCGTCAACGTTTCCGACGGCTACGCCCGCAACTACCTTTTCCCGCGCAAATTGGCGGTTGAAGCCATTGGCGGCGCGCTGAAAAACATCCAAATGCGCCAAGCCCTTGAAGAGCGCCGCAGCGAAAAACTGCTGACGCAGGCCAACCAATCCGCGCAAGCCCTCGAAGGCAAATCGGTCACGATTGAAGCCAAAGCCGGTTCGGAAAACCGCCTGTACGGTTCGGTCACGTCGCAGGACATCGCCGACGCCATCACCAAATCGCTCGGTGTTTCGGTTGACAAACGCAAAATCCAGCTTATCGACCCCATCAAAGCGATGGGCACGTACACAGTTCCCATCAAACTGCACCGCGACGTGCAGGTTCCCGTGACGGTCGAAGTCGTTCGCATCCAAGCCGCCGCTTAACCCGGTAGGTAAAGGAACACAAACCCCGTGGCGCTCGACGATGCCTATGATGGTGGCGGAATGAACGGCGGGTACGGTCAGCAAACCAGCGGCCCGTACCCGCCCCGTCGCCCCTACCAAAACGGCGGGAACGGCAACGGGAACGGCTACAACGGCAATGGAAACGGTGGCGGGCAGCCGATGTCCGGTCGCATCCCCCCGCAAAATCTGGAAGCCGAAATGGCCGTTTTGGGGGCCATGCTGCTGGGCGACCGGGGCGCTATTGAAAAAGCGACCGAAATCCTGACGCGGGACGATTTTTACCGCGACGCCCACGCGCACCTCTACGACGCGATGGTGACCCTGACCGAAAAAGACGAACCCGTTGATGTGGTCACACTCCGCAACGAACTCACGCGGCAGGGTATTTTAGAGCAAATCGGCGGCGTGCCCTATATCGTCCAGTTGGGCGATATTGAGTTCACGACCGCCAACATCGCCTACTACGCCCGCATCGTCTCCGAAAAGGCGATTTTGCGCCGCTTGATTGAAGCCGCCGGTCAAATCGCCGGGCTGGCGTATGGCGAAGTCGAAGAAGTCGGCTCACTCGTGGACAAAGCCGAGCGCACGATTTTCGAGGTCGCCCGCAAACGCGACAACCAAAGTTTCGCCCCACTCCGCCCGCTCCTCAACGAAGCCTTCGATAAAATCTCCGACACCTACCACGAAAAAGGCATGGTATCAGGAATTGACACCGGCTTTGATCAGCTCAATTATATTACGTCCGGCTTGCAAGACGGCGATTTAATTATCATTGCCGCTCGTCCTTCGATGGGGAAAACGTCGCTTTGCTTGGGTATCGGGCAAAATGCGGCTTTGCGAACGGGGAAATCGGTCGCGGTGTTTTCGCTCGAAATGAGCAAAGAGCAGCTGGTGCAGCGCATGATTTGTTCGGAAGCGCGCATCGACGCCCACCGGCTCCGCACCGGCTATTTGGACGATTCGGACTGGGGCAAAATTTCCGAAGCCGTCAACCGTTTGTGGGACGCCAATCTGTTTATTGACGATTCCAACGATTTGAGTTCGCTCGAAATGCGGGCCAAGTGCCGACGCTTGCGGGCCGAACACGGCTTGGACTTGGTAATCGTTGACTATTTGCAGCTTATGCGCGGCCACGGCAAGGGCGATTCCAACCGCAACGAAGAAATTACCCAAATTGCGCGTGGCCTCAAAGGGTTGGCCCGCGAACTCAAAGTGCCGGTTATCGCGCTTGCGCAGTTGTCCCGCGCCGTCGAACGCCGCGAGGACAAACGTCCGATGCTTTCCGACCTTCGTGACTCCGGTTCGATTGAGGCGGAGGCCGATGTCGTCGGCTTTATTTACCGGCCCGCGTATTACGAGCGCAAAGAGGCCATTTCCGAAGACGCCGACAAGGAGTTGGAAAGCGGCTCGCGGCGGCCCGGCGAATACGACAACGAGGAATCGGAAATCATTATCGCCAAACAGCGTAACGGCCCGACCGGAACCGTGAAACTTGCGTTTATGCCCAAGTTCGCGCGGTTCGACAATTTAGAATTGGGCCGGGAAGAAAGTCCGTTTTGAAAGTTTTGGTTATCGGCGGCGGCGGGCGCGAACACGCGATTTGCTGGAAATTGTCGCGCTGCCCCGGCGTTCACAAAATTTACTGCGCGCCCGGCAATGCGGGAACCGCGCTCGTTGCCGAAAACATTCCGATTGCGTCGGGCGACATCGAAAACCTGCGGCTTTTCGCCGAGCATCAGGCCGTAGACTTGACAGTCGTCGGGCCGGAAACGCCGCTGATTGCGGGGATTGTGGATGCGTTTGAGGCGCGGGGCTTGCCTATTTTCGGCCCGTCCCGCGAACCCGCGCTCTTAGAAGGCTCCAAAGCCTACGCCAAGCAAATCATGCAAAAAGGCGGCATCCCGACCGCATCGTTTGAGATTTTCGACGACGTTTCCCGCGCCCGCGATTATCTGAAGGCCGCGCAGTATCCGCTCGTGGTTAAGGCCGACGGCGAAGCCGCCGGTAAGGGCGTGACGGTCGCCCGGGATTTTGAGGAAGCCGACGCCGCTCTATCCGCGATGATGGAGGCCCGCGTTTTCGGCGCGTCCGGCGATAGGGTCGTCATCGAAGCCTGCTTGACCGGACAGGAAGCGTCGGTGATGGCGCTCGTGGACGGCGAAACGGTTGTCCCGCTACTGATCGTGCAGGATCACAAACGCATCGGCGATAACGACACCGGCCCGAACACGGGCGGTATGGGCGCGTATGCCCCGGTTCCTTTCGTGCCACAAAGCATGGTCGATACGATTACGAACCGCATTTTGCAGCCCGCCGTCGAGGCGATACGCGGCACGGGCATTCCGTATCGGGGCGTTTTGTACGCGGGCGTGATGCTGACGCCGACCGGGCCGCAGTGTTTGGAGTTCAACTGCCGCTTCGGCGACCCGGAAACACAGGTTGTTCTACCGCTTTTGCAATCCGATTTCGCCGATTTGCTGCTTGCCGTCGTGAACAGCGAACTCAAACCGGACATGGTGCGGTTTGCCAGCCGTGCCGCCGTGTGTGTCGTGATGGCGGCGGGGGGCTATCCCGGCCCGTATGAGGTCGGCATGGAAATAACGGGTTTGGACGCGGCCCATAAACTGGATGCCGTCGCCGTGTTCCATGCGGGCACGCGCACCAATGAAAGCGACCAAATCGTCACAAGCGGCGGGCGCGTTCTGGGCGTCACGGCAACCGGCGACACCTTCGACGAAGCGCGGGCGCGCTGCTACGAGGGCGTTCGCCGTATTCGTTTTGACGGTGCGCAGTACCGCACGGACATCGGCAAGGCCGCGTTGGGTGAAAGGTAAAACAATGAAATCAACGACGATACAAAGGCTCGTGCAAAACGCAATCGCGCCGCTGGGTGTCTTTTGTTTGCTGGGTATGCTCGCGGGCTGCGGCGGGGGCGGGGGCATAAGCAATCCCACCGCATCGCCTACACCGTCGCCAACCGCTTCTGTATCCCGCGTGACCGCTCAAATCCTCGGTCTACAAATCCCGGAAGACACGCCCTATATCGCGGTGCAGTGGCCCGCGCCGTCGTTTGTTTCCAAAAGCGATGTGGTCGAGTACCATATTTCGCGGAACGGCGTACTCGTGGGCACGGCGTCTAAAACGACGACGGCCTTTTCGGATACGGGAGCCAAGCCCGCCTTTTCCTATTTCGCCGTCAGCGCGAACGACGACACGCGCCTAAGCACGGTCACCGCAAGCGCGCCGGGCGCGCTTGCGGTGGGAACCCCCTACACGTATCGGGTAACCGCCCTGTACGTGACGCCTGAATCCTCATCGTTGGCAACGCCCGTGTATGAGGAAACACCTATCGGCACGAGCGAAGCCGTTTCTTTTTAGTGGTCAAAACGAAAGGCAACCCTTTGAAGCATTTGAAACTGTTTTTGCCCCTTTGTCTCGTTCCATGCGCCGGTTTGCTCATTGTTTCCGGCTGCGGAAGCGGCGGTGGCACATCGTCCATTGCGCCGATTGCCGTCGCTTCCGCGACGCCGGTATCGTCGCCTTGCGCTTCCAATGTGAATGCCTTGCCGACTTATATCAGCGATGGCACAAACACCGGCAGTACGTCGCCAAACACCCCTGCAATAGAAATATCGTGGACGCCTCCGTGCGGTGTGGATGAAACACGCGTTGTGGAGTATCACGTTTTTCGGGATAACGTGCTTGTTGGTGTCGGACAGCGCAACT
>CAXTBP010000148.1:0-13354 GCA_964241985.1 uncultured Armatimonadaceae bacterium
GGCCTCATCGGTGCGAACGCCGCGCCGCAAGCCGCGCAGGCTCCGGTCGCAAAGTACGGCCCGTTCTCCATTTCCAACATGGCGCAGATGCAAAGCTCGCAAAGCAAGGGCACGGGCAAAATCACGGTCAAAATGGACGGCCCGAATTTGTCGGCGAAATCCTCGCGCTACGATATTACGTCGCCCCACATCACGCTCAATCTTGCCAAAGTCGCCGCGCAAACGGGCAAGCCGTCGCAGTTGCGCGCCCAAACCGCGACCGCGACCGGGGGCGCGACCGTGGTTTTCCGCAACCCGGATCAAGATGAAACCACGACCGTGACGTGCGAGCGCGCCAATTACGCGGCAACCAACGCGGCAAAAAATCTGGGACGGCTTACGATGATTGGTAACGTTCGATCCGTTACGCGCGGGCAGGCGTATGGCGATGTGCCGCTTGTGCAAACGTGGAAAACGTTCTATGTGGAATTCACGGACGCCGATACCATTGTCACGGGCGGCGAAGCAGGGTTCGTCAACGGCGCAATTCGTGAACCCGCCCCGCGCCCTAAATCCGGTGCGGCAACGGGAGCGCCCAAGCAATGACGCCTGCGCCAAACCCAAACTCCGAAACGACCGCAATTGCGCCCACGGGGCACATGCCGCTGCCACCGCAAATCGAAACCGTCGTCATGTCGCCGCGCTCGCGCAAGCGCATCGAAGTCACCGACTTAGCCAAAACGTACCGGGGCCGCAAAGTCGTTGACGGCGTGTCGCTCGGCTTCGAGCAGGGCGAAATCGTCGGACTTTTGGGGCCGAACGGGGCGGGCAAAACCACGACGTTTTATATGATCGTCGGCTTGGTGCGCCCCGGTGGCGGCACGATTTCCTTTGACGGCTCCAACATCACGCGCGAACCGATGTTTCGGCGGGCGCGGCGCGGCATCGGGTATTTGGCGCAGGAAGCGTCGGTTTTTCGCAAACTGTCCGCCCGCGAAAACGTGATGATGGTGCTGGAACTGACGGGTTACCCAACCAAAGGGCGGCGCGAACGGGCTGATCAGTTGCTTGATGAACTGGGCGTCCTTCGCATCGCCGATACGCGCGCCTACGCCCTGTCGGGCGGCGAACGGCGGCGGGTGGAAATAGCCCGTGCCCTCGCCGCCGACCCCGCCTTTGTGCTCCTTGATGAACCGTTTGGTGGTATCGACCCCATCGCCCGCGAAGAAATTAGCGAGATCGTGCGCGCCCTCAAAGCCCGCAATATCGGCGTGCTGATTACCGATCACGACGAAAAAACCACGCTCCGCTTATGCGACCGTGCCTATATTTTGTTCGACGGGAAAATCTCCACGCAGGGCACGTCCCGCGAAATCGCCAGCGATCCGCTCGCGCTCAAACACTATTTAGGGGAAAACTTCGTCCTGTGAGGCAGCTACTGTGAGATGGTCGCCCCGGCTTGACCGGCTCGTTTTGAACGAAATCGTCGGGCCGTTTTTCGGGAGCGCGGCCCTGTTCACCGGCCTGATTTTCGCGGGCGGCGAACTCGTGCGTTTTACCGAATACTTGCAGGGTGGGCAAGGCTTGGCGCTTGTTGGGCGGCTTCTGCTCCTGACGCTGCCGGGCATTTTGTCGCTGACGTTCCCGATGGCGATGCTCCTTGCCACGCTTTTAGGGTTGGGCCGCTTGAGTAGCGACGGGGAACTCGTCGCCGTTGTCGCCACGGGAACACGCTTCGAGCGCGTCATGATCCCGGTCGTCGTATTTGGGCTTGCGATTTCGCTCGTTGGAATTTACTTTAACCAAACCATCGTGCCCAATGCCAACCGCTCGCGCCAA
This sequence comes from uncultured Armatimonadaceae bacterium, assembly GCA_964241985.1. Taxonomy (GTDB): domain Bacteria; phylum Armatimonadota; class Armatimonadia; order Armatimonadales; family Armatimonadaceae; genus CAXTBP01. The sequence continues at coordinate 1,819 of CAXTBP010000148.1, forward strand.
GCCATTATCGACGGCTTGAAAGACGGCGGTGCGGGAATTTCGTCCGCCAACGCTTTCACCTTTCCGCAGCGCGACGAAAAAGGCAATTTAACGCTTATTCACGTAGACGGCGGCGTGGATTTGGCGTCCGACACGTTGCGGGGTGTGAGCGTGCAGGCATGGAAAAACGGGCAAATGGAAAGTGCGATTGGTGCGCCGTCCGCAAAGTGGAAGCGCGGCACGAAAAATTGGACGTTCACGAATTACCGTTTGGCGGATTTTTCCAACCCGGACGCGCCGCTCGTTTCGCAAGGCGCATCCGGGCAAACGCGCGAGGTGGAATTGGGTACGCCCGAAAGCCTGCTCGTGCAATCCCGGCCCGTGATTGAAGTTACGTCGGAAGGCTTGAAAAAACGGGCGCAAGTCCTGCGGGACGGGGGCGAAAACAGCGGAGCGCGCGAGGCCGAAGTGGAGCTGGCCCGGCGCGTTGAACTTCCGCTCGCATCGCTCGCGTTCGCCCTCATCGGTGCGCCGCTCGGCGTGCGGCCCCAGCGCGCGGGCAAAGGCGTGGGCTTCGGTTTATCCGTCGTTATTACGTTCGTTTACTGGATGAGCGTACAGGTTGCAAGCACAATTGGCAAGGGAGGCTTTTTGCCGCCCGACATCGCGCTCGCCCTGCCAAATTTAGTGTGCGCTTTGTTAGGAATGTATCTCATTCGGCGGGTTTTGCGGTAAAATACACTGTTCTCCCAAAACGGATGTAGGCCTGCCGCCCATGTTTACCAACGTCACAATCACGTTTCTGGTGCTGATGATTCCGGTCGCCGGTTTCATCGCGTGGCTTGGCGACCGCATCGGGCACAAATCGGGCAAAAAGCGCCATAGCCTTTTTGGACTCAGACCCCGCCATACCGCCATGCTGTTTACGATTGGGTCGGGCGTCGGCATCGGGGTCGTGTCGTTTCTTTTGATGTACGCCGTCAGCCAAACGTTCCGTGTGGTCGTGCGCGACGGGGCCGTTTTGTACGAGCGCAACCGCGAACTCAAATGGGCCAACGAAAATCAGGCGACCCTTTTGTCGCAAACCCGTGCCAAAGCCAAGCAAAGCCAAACCGACGCCGAGGTTTCGCGGGGTGAGGCCGTGCAGGCGTTCGCGGATCAAAAAGCCGCCATTGCGGCCCGCGATACCGCGCAGGATTTGTATAGGGCCGCCCAAACGCAAGCCCAAACCGCCTCCACTCGCTTGAAAACCGCCGACGATCAACTCGCCGCGCAGAAGCAAAAACTGACGAACGAGCAGAACAAACTGAGCAGCGTTCAATCGTCGCTTCAGGACAAAACGGCGCGTATCGCCGGGGCCGAAACAAAAATCGACGCGCTCGGTGCGCGGGTTCGCGCCGCCCTCATCGAAGTGAAACAAGCCGAAGCGCGGCAAAAATCGGCGCAAAAAGAAATGCTTGCCGCGCAATCCAAATTGCAGCATACCCGCGCGACCGCCCAAGCCGTGTTGCTGGAGCAGAAACGACAGCAGGAGCGAACGCTTGCGGGCCTCAAGGAATCGCTTTCGCAGCTGACCAAAGAGGCCATCGACCAAAAAAGTAAGACAGAAACCGAGCGGCAGGAACTCGCCCGCGTTACCCAAGAATTGACCCTGCGCCGAAACGAACTGAACCAGCTTATTGCCAGCGCGGATGCTTTGCGGCGCAATCAAATCACGTTCCATGTCGGCGAAGAGGTCGCCCGCGTTTCGATCAAACCCGGCTACTCGGTGTGGCGCATCGAGGCGATTTTGGATTCGTTCCTGTCGGCGGCGGCGAAAAAAGCGGAAGGACGCGGGGCACGCAAAAGCGACGACCGCAAAGAAAGCCGGGCCGTATTTTTGTTCCCCCTTCCCGCGATGGGAACGGCAGCCTCCGTCCCGACCCGGAACGGTCTTCTCCTTGTCGGGCAAACCGCGCCGCCCAAAGGCGGCCCAAATGTCGCCCCGCAAGAGGTCAGCGAGCAGGATGTACTGCAATCGGCGGCAACGGCGATTCGCAAAGCGAACGAAGACGTGGTTGTGGTTGCTCTTGCGTCCACCAACGCGGTCGCGGGCGAGCCGGTTGCCGTGCAGCTCAAAACCTACCGGAACCCCGTGGTTTTGGAAGCCAATACCATCGTTGCCGAAACGGTCGTAGACGGATTTGCGCCCCGCGATACGGTCGCCGACGCCCTGTACACTTTTTTGCGCCGCGATGTGCGAAAAAAACTGCTTGATGCCGGGATTATTCCTCCGCAAAGCGGCGGCGAATCCGCGCTTGGCGGCGAGATAAGCCCCGCGCAAGCGTCGCCGTCCCGGTTGAGCGCAAACGGCAACGACGCGATTGTGTCTCTGTCCGGCAACGAATGGCTGCAAATCATGGACGACATCAAGCAGGCGGGGGCGCGGGCGCGGGTTATCGTGCGAACCGCCCAAACCCTGCGCGCGGGCGATCCGGTCGCGCTGCGCTTTGAGGTCAGGGATTTACAAACCAGCGGCTCGATTCGCCCGTCGTGGTAGTGCAAATTTGGGTTTGCGCCCCTTGTGGAACGACGGCTTGACGTCCGTTTCTTCGGATGTTGCGCCGCGCACCGTGCTCGCCATAGACCCCGGCACGGTCAAATGCGGCGTCGCCATTGTGGAATTAATTTCCCAGCCGTCGCCAAACCCCGCGAAACCCCGCGCACTGCACCGCGACGTCGTGGAAACCGCCCGTGTCGTCGCCCGGGTTTTGCAGTTGCTTTCCACCTATTCGACGGTTGAGCGCGTGCTAATCGGAAACGCGACCAGCGGCAAAACCCTGTTCCGCGCCCTTTCGGATTCCTTACCCCCGCGTTACACAGCGGAACTTGTCGAGGAAGCCTTTACGTCCCAGCGCGCCCGCGCACGGTTTCATATCGAGAACCCGCCGCGCGGATTGCGCCGCCTGATACCTCCCGGCCTGCGAACCCCGCCGCGCCCCTACGATGATTACGTCGCCCAAATTATCGCGGAAGATTATCTTTTGGCGGCTTCGCCCGAAACGACGACAACGCCGCATCAATGAGGCGCGTGGTTTTCGCGCCTTCTTCGCCGGTCACGTGTGGCCTATCGCTTCCGTTGTAAACCTCCACCAAAGCGGCGACAAACGGCAAATGCGCGGGGGTGGGATTGGGAAACGTGAACGATTGCGTCCCGCTCCCGCTTTCCATTGTGAACGTGTCGCCGTCGAACGGATCAAAGCGCAGTGTCCCGCCCGTCGCCATGATTTCCAAAACGTCGCGGTTCGGGCTGGAATGGAAATGAAAGCCCGCCGACACGATAGCGCGTTTCGTTGTTTGAAAACACAAGGCCACATCGTTTTCGGCAGCGTGATGCCCGACAAAATTATCCGCGATGCCGGTCGCGCTTGCAATATCGCCGCCCAAAAGGTAGAGCGCCATATCCAAGCGATGCGAGCCGACATCCACGAAATGCCCGCCGCCACTGATTTTGGGATTGACGCGCCACCCGTTGCCCTGACCGTACTGCCGCATGAAAAGATGCGCGCCCATGACGTGCCCAATCCCGCCTTCATCCAGTATTTTTTTCGCGTGTACGAACTTGGGATAAAACCGCCGGTAATACGCGACATGGAGCGAAACATTCGCGCTACGGCAGGCCGAAATCATTTGCTCGCATTCTGCTAAATCAAGCGCCATCGGCTTTTCGACCAAGACGCGCTTTCCTGCCCGCGCGCAGGCCAGCGTTTGCTCGCAGTGCAAGTTGGGCGGGGTGGCGATATACACGGCGTCCACGTCTGGGTCATTTATCAAAGCGTCGGCGCCATCGTAGGCGCGGGCCGCGCCGTGTCTGCGGGCGAAGTCTTCGGCTTTGCTTTTGTCGCGGCGCATCACGGCGACAAGGGCCGAATGCGGGGCCTGATACAAAGCTGGCCCGCTTTTCTTTTCGGCGACATCGCCGCATCCTAAAATTCCCCAGCGAATCGTTTGCATAGTGTTTATATTTTCTACGCCTGCGTTTGCTCGTCGTTTTTTTGCGCGGCAAGGCGGGCTTCGCGGGCAGCGATACGGGCGGCTCGCTCCTGCGCACCACGAGTTTGCGCTTCGGCTTGGCGGGCGTCGTTTGCGTCGCGGGTTTGCCAAAACTCATTTTCGCGTTTAGCATTGCGCGCCCGTCGCCAGCGCGTGATTTTCTGCTGAACTTCGGGGTTCAGATATAAAACGACAACAACGACCGCTAAAAGCCCCAAAACAATCGCCGCATCACCCTTCAAACTATGAATTTGCTCCTTGCGGTACAGCAACAAATAAAACCCGAACGCGACCCCGGCGATAAGCAGTCCCGTCATATACCGCGCCACCAAATTTGCGACAAGCAGCAGGGGCTTGGTTTTGTGACGGGACGACGAGGACGAGCGGGGCGGCGTTTTTTTCATGTTCGAGCGGACGCGATGGTTTGGTTCCTATTATACAAGAAAGGGGAAAAGAACCACAAAAGGGCGTCGCACTTTGGTTAAGCAGGTCGCTGGTTCGTTGACGCTCTCACCCGCACCCGCTTATAATTAAAGCGGCTGCATTCGTTGGTTTCCGCGAGAAGCGCGGCGTAAGGAGTGGTTTGTGACGATACGGCGTACCAAAATCGTGTGTACCCTCGGCCCCGCTGTCGATGGGGTGGAGCCGCTGTCGCGGCTTATTCGGGCCGGAATGGATGTGGCCCGGTTCAATTTTTCCCACGGAACCTATGCCGAGCATCAAGCCCGCTTTGATGCCGTGCGGGAAGCGTCCGAGCAAACGGGCAAGCCCGTGGCCGTTTTGCAGGATTTGTGCGGGCCGAAAATCCGTATCGGCAATGTTGCGCAGGGCACGAACTTGTTGCCCGGTCAGCCCCTTATTTTAACTGGCGACGACGTGCCGGTGGGAACCGCGCAGCGCGTTCACTTGGCCGTGCCCCAAATGATTAAAGCGGTCGGGCCGGGCCAGCATCTGCTCCTTGATGACGGTTTATTGGAACTTGTCGTCGAAAACAAAACCGATACCGAACTGCACACGCGCGTGATTACGGGCGGCGTTTTAGGATCGAAAAAAGGAATCTCCGCGCCGGGCGTGTCGCTTGACATCGACGCCGTCACCAAAAAAGACGAGGCCGACGTGCGCTTCGGTTTGATAATGGGCGTGGATTATGTCGCGCTGTCGTTTGTGCGGAGCGCGGACGATGTCAAATACCTGCGCCAGATTATGCGGGACGCCGGGCGCGTCGTGCCGATTATCGTCAAAATCGAAAAGTTTGAGGCCGTCGAAAACCTCGAATCCATCATGGACGAGGCCGACGCGGCGATGGTTGCGCGGGGCGATTTGGGTGTCGAGATGCCCGTGGAAGAAATCGCTATCGCGCAAAAGAAAATTATCCGGGCCTGCAATTTGCGCGGCAAACCCGTCATTACGGCGACGCAAATGCTGGATTCTATGATCCGCAATCCGCGCCCGACCCGCGCCGAAGTGACCGACATTGCCAACGCCGTTCTGGATGGAACCGATGCCGTGATGTTGTCCGGCGAAACGGCGGTGGGGGCGTACCCGTTCGCCGCCGTCGAAATGATGGGGAAAATCGCGCTCAGTGCGGAGGGCTACATCAACTACGAGCACGTGATGCTGGAAAAGCACGAACTGCACGGGCGCGAAAGTGTCACCGATGCGATTGGCGAAGCGGTCGCCGCGATTGCCCTCGATCAAAAAGCGTCGGCGATTATCTGCTCGACCGCGACCGGGGGAACCGCCCGCATCGTGTCCAAGTTCAAGCCCCGTGCCCCGATCCTTGCCGCGACCGCGAGCGAAAGCGCCCAGCGGGCCATGATGCTGTATTGGGGCGTGATTCCCATGCTCGGCCCGGAAGTGACGAACACCGACGCGATGATCGCCCAAGCCATCCAAACCGCGCAAACGAGCCAGTACGTGCAAACCGGCGACATCGTGGTTGTTACGGCGGGAACCCCGGTCGGGGTTGCGGGCAGCACGAATATGATCAAGGTACACACGATTGGGCAGCCGCTCGCGGGCGAAGTTGTGCCGGATTAACATTTTTTTCGCAAAACGAAACCCGTGTAAGAAAAAATACGGTATAAAAAACCGTGCCTTCAACCGAAATCACGCAAACTATCGCCGACCGTCCGCCCGTGCGGCGGCGCAAAACCCGGCGTCGCCAAGCCGGGAACTATTATCTACGCTTGGCGCTTCTGATGATCGGCGGCGTCACAGTCGCTTACGCCCTGTTCGCGTTTCTGATTAAAGCTGTCCATCCGTACAAACTGGGTTACGAAGAAGCGCAAAAAATCGCCGTGATGAAGGAACAACTTGCCCAGCAAAAAGCCGACAACCTGAGTCTCAAAAAGCGCGTCGCGTACTTGAACACCGCCGAAGGGGCCGAAGTGGAAGCCCGTCGCGCGGGCTGGCAAAAGAGTGGCGAAACCGTGTATCTAATCAGCAAGCCGCAGCCGACGCCCGGCCCCCCTGCCCCCCAATAGTGGGGGGGTCTGAAAAGATATTTCCGTTCTTCCGCAAAAGTTTTTGGTCTCGTCGAGCCTATTCGGAACCCCCCACTGTTGGGGGGCAGGGGGGAGTAAAAAACGGGTATCCAATTCAGGAACTTTCGGGTAAATCCCAGTGTTGGTATAAATGAAGCCGTTGGCGGGCGCGGTTCAAACCGCGCTATCGTTTCCGACGCGCCGCAAAGGAAGTTAAAGTTATGAGTCAAGCCGCTGCCGTTACGTCGGCAAATTTTGATACCGAAGTGCTGCAATCGGACGTTCCCGTTCTCGTGGATTTTTGGGCTGAGTGGTGTGGGCCGTGCCGCCGCGTCGCACCGGAACTCGATGCCGTCGCCGAACAAATGACCGGTAAGGTCAAGATTTTCAAAGTGGATGTGGATTCCGAGGCCGCCCTTGCCGCCAAGTACGGCATTCAGTCGATCCCGGCCATGTTCATCTTCAAGGATGGCAAGGTCGTCGATCAACTCGTGGGCGCGCAGCCCCGCCAAGTCATCGCCTCCAAACTGGCCCAGCACGTTTAGGTTTTGTTTGTAGCCCCGCAGGCGCAACGCGCTTGCGGGGCTATTGTTGTTTTTATGGACGCTTCATTTTTTCCGCAAATCCGCACCGCCATTCCCGGCCCGCGCTCGCTCGCGCTTGCCGAGGATTTGCACCGAGTCGAAAGCCCGAACGTCACCTTTGTTGACCCGGAAAGCCGGTTTCCCGTTTTTTGGGAAAAGGCCGAAGGCTGCATTATCACCGACGTGGACGGAAACACATTTTTGGATTTAACGGCGGCGTTTGGCGTCGCGTCCGTGGGGCACGGAAATCCCCGCGTCGTTCAAGCGGTGCAAGAGCAGGCCGCCAAACTCATTCACGGCATGGGCGACGTGCATCCGTCCGAAGTCAAAGTCCGGCTTGCTCAAGAAATTTGCAAGTGGACGCCCGGCGATTTAGGGCACTGCATTTTCGGCGCGAACGGGGCCGACGCCGTGGAGGCCGCGCTGAAAACCGCCCGCCTTTATACGGGTAAAAGCGGCGTGTTGGCGTTTTCGGGCGGCTATCATGGTTTGTCCTATGGCGCACTCGCGGTCACGTCGCGCCGCGATTTTTCCGATCCGTTCGCGGGGCAAGTCGGCACGTTCGCCGCGCACTTGCCCTACGCCGCGCCGCTCGAAACCATCGAACGAACGCTTGCCGAAAACGCGAACACCATAGGGGCCGTTCTTGTCGAACCGATTCAAGGACGCGGGGGGATTGTCGTTCCACCCGACGGTTGGCTTGCGGGTTTGCGGCAGTTGTGCGACGCGCATGGCGTTCTCCTTGTTTTGGACGAGATTTTTACGGGCTGGGGGCGCACCGGGGCACTGTGGGCCTGCGACCATGAAGGCGTCGTGCCGGATATTTTGTGTGCGGGCAAGGCCCTTGCTGGGGGCTTGCCGCTGTCGGTATGTGTGTCGCGCCCCCATATCGCGCGCGCGTGGCAAAAAAGCACGGGCGAAGCCCTGCACACGTCCACGTTTTTAGGCTCGCCGCTCGCTTGCGCCGCCGCCCTTGCCGCGCTTGGTGAAATAAAAAGCCGTAATCTACCGGAACGCGCCCGCACGGTTGGCGCGTATTTCAAGGAACGGCTCGAAACGCTCGCGCATTCGCGGCCCGATTTAATCGCGGAAACGCGCGGGCGGGGATTGATGCTCGGTTTGCGCTTTCATTCTTCCGCCGTCGCGCTCAATTTGGTGTATGATTTGTTGGCGCGTGGATTGATTGTGCTTCCCGCCGGGGCGGGCGACGTTTTGGAGTTCGTGCCGCCGCTCGTTATTGAACGCGAACAAATCGACTGGGCGATGGAGGCGCTGACGCGCGCATTGCCGCCCGCGCACTAAATGTTTGAACTGCTTTGAAAGGCTTTTATGAAACGCTTTTTTAATTCCACCCGGCCCGCGCTGCTTGCCGCTGTCGTCGGATTGGCTTCGCTGTCTACGCTTGCCGGTTCGGCGTGGGCGCAGGAAACTACGCCGCCCGCCGCTCCGGCGGCTCCCACGGAACCGCCCGCGCCTGCTCCCGCCGACCCGTCAAAAATAGACCCCGCCGCTCGTACGCTCATTGACCAAATGGCGAAAGCCCATGCCGCCGTTACGTCGTTTTCCGCCGTGGTCAATTATTCGGTACAGCAAGGGGAACAGCCCGCCCAACTGCGTTCGGCCAAAATCGCGTACCAAAAGCCCAACAAGGCCCGCGTGACGACGATAGACCCGACGCTCAAAGCCACGGTTACAACGGTATCCAACGGCACGTCCTTGTTCCAAACCATTTCGACCGATACCAAAGGCTATCACAAGGGCGCGGCAGCGTCAGATGCCAAAGCCATCGCGCAGGTAATGGGCGCGGGCAAAGCGGGCGGCATCGGTTTGTTTCCGCTTTTGGCGACCGATCCCAACATGGGCAAGGAAATTTTGCCGCCAACCCTCACGTCGCTCTCGCACGGCTCGGACGAAACCGTGGGCGGCGTGTTATCCGATATTGTGAACGCCTCGTTTGGCCCCGCGCCGGACAAGCAAATCGGGCTGTCGTTCGCTATTGGCAAAACCGACCACTTGCTCCGTCGCATCAATTTTGCGCAGACATTGCAGGACGGGCAAAAAGTGAGCGTGACGGAAACCTACACGGAAGTGCAGGCGAATCCTGCCCTGCCCGCCTCTACGTTCGTTTTCACGCCCGCGCCCGGCATGAAAGAGATTAAGGAAGCCGCGCCCGCCCAAGACGCGATGTTCGACCCGCGCCTGAAAAAAGGTGTGGCTCCGCTGCCATTCAAAGGCAATGATTTGGACAATAAACCCGTCTCGCTTGCAGCCTACAAAGGCAAGGTCGTTTTGCTCGACTTTTGGGCGACGTGGTGTCCGCCGTGCCGCGAAGAAGTGCCCAATTTGGTGAAAACCTACAACGCCTACCATACCAAAGGTTTGGAAGTGGTCGGCGTCTCGCTCGACCGCGAAGGCGACCGCGCCAAGTTGGTGTCCTACACCAAAGAAAACAAGATGCCGTGGCGTCAAGTTTACGACGGGAAATACTGGCAGGCCGCGATGGCGAAGGCCTACGGCGTGCAGTCCATTCCGTTTTCCGTGCTTATCGGGCGCGACGGCAAAATCCTCGCCGTCGGGGACAGCCTGCGCGGCGAATCCCTTGAACCGGCCATCAAAGCCGCGCTCGCCGCGAAGTAGCCATAGCCTCGTTTGTCAAACGCCCGCCGAAAGATTTCGGCGGGCGTTTTGTATTTTGAGTAAGCAGGACTGCGCCCAAACGAACGCGAACCTAAACGAAACGATCCGAAAACAAAGGAAACCCCAAGGCGTCATGGCGATTGTGGTGAAAATGCCCGTGCTGGGCCAAAGCGTGGAAGAAGTGCGGATTTTGCAATGGTTCAAGCGCGAGGGCGAAACCGTGCAAAAGGGCGAAAAACTGGCGGAGATCGAAACCGACAAAACGAACATGGATTTCGACAGTCCCGAATCGGGCGTCGTGCGCCAAATCCTCGCGCCCGTCGATTCCTACGTCAAGGTCGAGGTTCCTATCATCATCATCGGCGACGCGACCGAACCGATTGACGGCTTGGCGGGCGGCGATGCGCCCGCGCCGCAAGAACCAGCACCCGTTGCCGTACAGGCCATTACGCCACAAGCCGCACCGACGAATGGCGGCGTTTTTGCTGTGCCGGTTGGCGGGTCGGGGCCGGTGTTCGCCAGCCCGCGCGCTCGGCGCGTCGCCGACGAGTTCGGCGTGTCCGTCGCGCTTCTTGCCGGACGGGGAACCGGGCCGGGCGGGCGCATCATCGAGCGCGACGTCATCGCTTTCCACGAAGAGCGCGAACACAGCGCGGCGGCGGAAAAATTGGCGCAGGAGTTGGACGCCGCGCAAACCAAAGCCCCCAAATCCTCGCCGCTCGCCCGCGCAGTCGCCTCCGACACCGGCGCGGACTTGACGGCTCTTGCCGGGAGCGGGAGCGGCGGGCGCATTGTTGCGGGCGATGTATTAGGGGCACAAACCCAAACCGCGCCGCCCGTTGCCGCGCCAATCCCAAGCAGCGGCGGCGGAACGCGCACGGTTACGATTGCCGGGCTGCGAAAGCGCGTCGCCGATAATTTGAGCAAATCCATCCGCAACGCCCCGCACGTCACGCTCCATTTGCAGGCCGACATGACGGAGGCCATGAACCTACGGAAGCAACTGCTGCCCGCCATTGAAAAAGCCACAAACGGCGTGCGCGTTTCGCCAACCGATATTGTGGTCAAGGCCTGCGCGGTCGCCCTCAAAGACCATCCAACCCTGAACGCGCACCGCGATGGCGACACCATCACGTTGTTCGACGACGTGCATATCGGCCTCGCCGTATCACTCGGCGACGACGGCCTTATCGTGCCCGTCCTCAAAAATGTGAATGGGAAAGGCTTGGCGGATTTGGCCCGCGACCGCGCCGATGTTGCCGCGCGCGCCCGCGACAACAAACTGACCGGAAATGATCTATCGGGAGGAACGTTCACGGTCACGAATTTGGGCAGCTACGGCATCGAAGCCTTCAACCCCATCATCGCGCCGCCACAGGTTGCTATCTTAGGCGTCGGCGGCATTGCCGATGCGGTTGTCGCGCGAAACGGCGTTCCTACCGTCCGTCCGATGATGGGTTTGTCTTTGTCGTTTGACCACGCGGCCCTCGACGGCGCACCGGCGGCGGCGTTTTTGGCCCGTGTCAAGGAAATTTTGGAAACTCCGTATCTACTTTTGTTGTAGCCGCTATGAACCCACTTCGCGCAGACAAAAATGTTGCGAGCGGGTACAATTTTGGCGGCAAGGAACAACTCGGTTGACAGTATCGGACAGACGAAAACGGCATAAAGCGGTTTGGGCAGCGGGCGGCGCGCTCGCTGCCATTGCATCAGTTTTGGGGAGCGGGCAGCAAGCGTGGGCGCAGAAATCGTCCCGGCCTCCCGTTGAGTTTTCCGTTTTTACGGGCAACTCATTTACATCAAACAGCGACATTCATT
>CAXTBP010000149.1:0-13262 GCA_964241985.1 uncultured Armatimonadaceae bacterium
GACGAACGCCCCGTCTGTCTCGATAAATACCCCCCCGGCGCGCTCTATGATCCGCCCAACGCCGCGCGGAACAAACAGCCACGAGGCCGCCGACTGCGGAGCCGCCTCCCAAAACGCCGCAAGGCTTTTCGCATCTTTTGGAAGGGGGGCGGGCAACGGAACCAGTGGAACGGCGGCATTGTCCACGCGCGATCTCTCCTCGGTAGTCGGTTGAGACGCCGTGGCGGTGGGGCCGGTCAGCAAAATGAGCGTTCCTCGCTTTTGAATCACCTGATCGTAGGGGCTGTGGCCCTCCGGGTGTCGGTATCGCGGCTGACCGCCGCCGAAAACGAGCGCCCCACGCTCGTTTGGGCAAACCATCGACCAAACCGTTTGCTGACCGGGATTGTCTACCATCGTCATAGCGACGCTACCGACCGCGAACGAACCGGAGCAGTAAAACGTTTCTTGAAAAGCGTTGCGCTCTTTGGAGTGATACGTGGGCCGCGCCATGTGCGCCTCGAAGGGTAAGGGCACATTTTTGGTCAGCAGATTCACCAAAACGCGGTTCGGGCGATACGACGTCGTCGCCTGATGGATAGAGGTTACCTGCGTATTAAAGTTCACGGGAACGGTAACGCCCCGGTCTGCCCACATCCATAAATGGGCGTCCATTTCCGACAGCGCGTCCCCGTCCCCCGGCCAGCCGCGCTTCACAGCGCCCGCATGAACCCCGCCGATCACCTTCAGGCCGTAAGCGGCGATGTAATAGTCGAGCATCGCTTTGCCGAGCGCGCGGGTTTCCGCTTTGGGCGATAGGTCGTGGAGGTTCAGGTACGCGCGGAGCGAATACGGGTAGTAGGTCGAAGAGTCGTATTCGCCGTTTCCAACCGTCAGGATCGTTTGGAGGAAGCCGGTCAGCATGGTCGTGATGCGCTGCTCCGCAAGCGGAGCGGGGACGCTGGAAATCACGGCGTTCGGGCCAAGCATCTGCGCGTACAAAAGGCCCGATGTCCGCCACATAGTTTTGTGATTTTCGGTTCCGCCATCACTGACCCGTCCGCCGAGCAGTTCGCCGGGTTCACCCACCAGATCATGCGGATGCGAAAGCGGCAGATTTTCCCGCGCCGTGCCGTCCGACGGTCGTCGGCTTTCCGTGTACGCCGCGACCGCATGGGCAAACTCGCGCTTCCACGGCTCGCCCATTTTGTCCGATAGAAGCGCGTAAAAGCGCGCCCAGTTCACAGCGGCAAAGTGGTACTGCTGGTTCAGCGAGCCGGGAATCGACAGGAACGCCCGCGCCTCGGCATCGTCCGGCTGGAGCAGAAGGCGGGCCAAAGCGGGCGGCAGGTCTTGCTTGAGCGGGTCGCCGCCAAAAGCGGTAATCCTGCCATCGGCCCCGCGCGCCTTCGGCCCGAAGTAACCGGTGTCTCCCTGCTTATAGCGCCGCCCCGTATACGGGGACACGATCTCCTCACCATCCAGCGCGTACACGCGAACGGTGAGGCCGGTATCCGGGCAACGGCTCGCCGCACGGCATTTGATTCCGAACGGCTGGGCGGCATACAGTGGAATGAGGGGAGCCGTGCGCCGACGAAAGCCGGTTTCATCCGAATAGGTACGGTTGTCCCACGGCGGCAGGGCTTTAGCGGAGTCATCAGGCAGGTTCGGAAGCATCACGGGTAATTTCTGGGACGGTTGGGCCGCGCCGCTCGGTGAGGCCATAAGTCGAGGGGCGGCGACGGAACCAAGCAATCCAACACAAAAAAAGCGGCGCGTTACAGTCATAGGAGGGCCTTAGGGCAAACGGTTCCGTTAACGAACATTGGTCGTTTGGGCCGCAAGCGGCGGCGCGCCAAAGGGCGGTGCGATGCCCGCATGAATCGCCTCGGCACGCGCGTGAACGGTTTGAAGAACAGACAGGTTCGTTTGGTTGGGGTTATTTTGGACACTTACCAGCCCGTATGACATCGGCGGCACAAAACTGGCTTTATCCACCCAGCGATACCACGTGTAGCCGACAAGCTGCGGGTGTGAAATCGCCCGCTCCAGCGCAGCCCGGCCCCGGTCAAGCACAACAGAAGTGGGCGACGCACCTGCGGTTCCATCGGCGCTTTTGGTTTTTGTGAAATAATCGCTCACCCACGCGAACTCGGTGTTGAGAACCGGCAACCCCGTGCCGCGCGCGTAAACATCCATTCGCTCATAAAAATTGTCGCGGTAATTGTTCGCCGATACCACGTCCACGTCCGGGCGGCGCACGGCGGCAAGCACGGCAGGGCCGGGGGGCGCGCCGAACCGGCAGCCTAAAATCAAATGGTGGGCGTCGTACCGGTGAATCGCGCGGGCCGTCAACCGGAAATAGCGGGCGGCAAAATCATGGCTCCACGCCTCGTCGTCGGCGACATAACCCGGCGACCGTAGGGCTTTCCCTACCTTTGTCCATTCGGCGACGCGCGTTTCGCTATTCAAATCAGCCACGTTCCAAGCCGAACCGATGTTACGCACATCGGTTTTGTGACGGGCTTTTAGCCATGCCCACGCCGCGCGGTGGGCAGGCCGCTCCGGCCCAAGCGACAAGCACAACTGCAAAAGCGACGGCTCACTTTTATCGCGCAAGGTATGCTCGGACGGGTCGAACACAAGCGGCTTGTTCTCGCTGCGAACCTGCGCCCAGCCGAGTTCGTTATCGGTGAAATAACCAACGAGCAACTTGCTGTTTTGATGGGGCTTGCACAGCGTTTCGGCGATGGTGTCGATTTGTTTTTCCCAAACCGGATCGAACACGTCGGGCAGGAACGTACCGTCAATCTGCGGGGTTTTGTCGCTTTTGGAAAAATCGCAGATGATGGTGTAGGGCAGGGTTTTGTCCCATAGATCGGGGCCGCTCCATGCCCCCAGCGCGTTGAAACCCCACGATTGCAGTCGGTCGGTGGCCTGCTGCGAAAACGCCGCCTCGCCAATCGTGCTCTTTATCAACTGATCGTAGGACGAGCCGTCGGCGCGTTTCGTGCCCCAACCGTCCTGCGAAACGCTGGTCACGCCGCGAAAAAAGAACGGACTGCCCTCCGGCGTCAGGAACCACCAGCACCCGCCGTCGTCCTTGCCGACGCGAAAGTAGCCGGGCGAGCCAACCGTATTTTTCCAATCTATACGAACCTGAACTTGGGGAACCGCCGTTTTTTCGGTTTGCGCGTGGGCTTTGGGTAAAAGCAGGCCCGCTATGGCCGCTAAAACCGCTGTCGCTGCAATGCGGGCGCGCCGTCTACGAATTAACATATTCAACTCCTTTGAAACAACCCAACCCGGCAACGACGGTTGAAACCATCTTCGCCGGGTCGGAATATGCTCATTGCGCCGTTATCGCATATCCGGGTGGGCGGCATCAAGGCGGGTTTGGTAAGTCGTCATGTCGCAGTTCTTGCCGGTATACCCGCTCACGTCGCAACCCCATAGCTGGGTATCGGCGGTCGCCGCGCCTTTGGGGCCGAGCATGGTTTGCGGGCGGATGGCTTTGGCGTGCCCATGGGAAAACGTCACGTTGACAAATTTTGCGTGCAGCGTGAATAAAGGGGCATTGACCATACAGCGGTTGCCTGTCGATGTTCCCACCTTGCAGGGCGCGGTGGAACGAGCCGGGTATCCTGCGGCATCCGGGTCGGCCCATTCGGCGATCATCATTGCGGGAGCCGGAGACGGGCCGCCTCTCTGAACATCGCCGGGCAAAATCTCATTCTCGGAATACGGCGAGTCCAAAAACAACATCGTTTCCGCAGGGCGTTTCACGTCGGCGTCCCCAAGAAGACCGTTACCGGCACTAAAAGACGTGTCGCTCTTCTGCCACATCACAAGGCGATTTGGCTTATAGGAAAATCCGTAAGCAACAACTCCACCGGCCTCCCTCAATTTGATGAGGTGAACCGGGTCGCTGTCAGCAAGCGAGGAGGGACAAACGAAGACCTGCCCGTTTTTAACGTAGGGAATCATGCGCTGCTGCCACGAGTAAATACTGGGAGGCGATCCTGCCTCGTTCATCAGCGAGTACATATGAACTTCGTCGTAATCCTCGGTGTACATTCGGAAGGCGAGTCCGATCTGCTTCAAGTTGGACAGGCAGGCGGTTTGGCGGGCTTTTTCGCGGGCTTGGGCAAACACAGGGAACAAAATCGCCGCAAGAATAGCGATAATTGCGATAACGACAAGCAGCTCAATGAGCGTAAACGCTCGTTTGGCTTGATACGGAGACGTAGAATTCATCTGAAGTTCCTTCCTCGGATTCAAACAACAATCAAACGGGAAACGATGGCGGTGGCGGGCCTGACGACGCGCCAACGACAAGGGTTGGAGAAACGGTTACCGCTTCCTTGGGCGGCGCGATGTCAGGGCTATTTAACTGGGTCAGTATCAGTTCAATCGCGGTTTCGGCGATACGGACAATCGGACTTTCGACCGTAGTAAGACGGGGACGGGCGGCGGTTGCAATGATGTTGTTGTCAAAACCAACGAGCGATACGTCGCTGGGAACGGAGATCTGATTGTCGTGGCAGGTGTCCAAAAGCTGCAGCGCCATCTCGTCGTTGTAGCAGAAGACGGCGGAAACGTTACTGCCGATCGGTCGCTTTATTTTCTCAATCAAATCCGCGACGCTTTCTGGCGCGTCCGAAAATACGTCGTCGTTGCCTACGGGTTCACATCCAGCTTTTTGCAGCGCGGCCTGCCATCCTTCAAGGCGCTGCCGAGCCGAAGGCACGTCTTTTTTCCCATGCCAAAAATACGCGATACGCCGGTGTCCCAAGTCTAAAAGATGCGTGACGGCAAGGTGCGCCCCCAGAACGTTGTCCGTGTTGACCTGCCACGCACCATACTCGCGGCCCACGGTAACGCACGGCACGCCTGCGTTTTGCGCCGCCTGCACAAAATCGTGGGGCTTGTCCTTCACCACGAGAATGACGCCATCGGCTTTGCGGTCGGTGATGTCGGAAAGGGAAATCTGCCGCGAAGCGTCTTCGGACATAAGGAGCGGGGTTAGCCCGGCATCAAAAACTGCGGAAACGAGGGCGAACAGCAAATCGCGGTAGTAAATGTTCCCCGGATGGGCGGAGGAACCCGTAAGCATCGAGGCCGGGCACACAATACCAATGGTGTTCATGCGGCCCGACCGAAAAGCGACGGCGAGTGCGTTGCGCCGATAGCCAACACGGGCGGCGGCATCCCAAATGCGCCTGCGCGTCGGTTCAGGAACTCGCGCGCCGGGCCGCTCGCTCAAAACATACGAAACGGTCGTCCGGGATACCCCGGCGACGCGCGCGACATCGGCAATCGTCGGACGATTTTTTTGCAGAACGTCGTTTTCGCTTGTCATTTCCGTTAAAGGCATTGTTTCGCTTCCCTGCGATCTTATTGGTGTATCGGTTCACCACATTAAAAACACATTATCATGCACTTCGTAACTCTGTCAAGGCACTCCTTGTTATCCGTCCTGCGTTCCCCATGTGTTCCCCGTACGTCGCTTGCCGTATTGTGCCTGAAGTGTCTTATGCAGCCCATTTATACTTAGAGGTAACGTTAAACAGGCAGGATGTTGTAACCGACGCCGGTCTTCCAGCCTAACACCGTCCATATCATGCCGTTTACGCTGTCGCCGATGATGAGGCCGAAGAAAAACGGCAAAGCGGCGCGAAAGCCGCGCAGGCCCCCGTACCGCTGAATGACGCTTTTTATCGCCCAGCCCAAAAAGATGGAAAACCACAAGGAGTGAACGGCGTGCGTCGATGCCCCCAAAAAACCGATGGGATGGAGCGGCAAACCGAAGCGGGCGCGCAGAAAGAGCAGCAGCGCCGTTCCGAAGAAGCCGCCGACGATGTGCAAAACGTTCACCGGACTGCCGAGGTAGGGAACGCTTGCCGCGCTGCCATAGAATTTAAGGGGAAGAAGCGGGCCAATGTTGTATGTCCAGCGTTCCGCCTGCGCGTTCCCGCCCCCGTTGTAGTAGGGCAGCCAGAGCGCGGCGCACACGGAAACGAGGAGCGCGACTCCGACGGCGGCGAGCAATGCGAAAAGCAGGCGTCGGGGGGCGATCCGCGCTTCATCGGCGGCTTTTTCGCTGTTGACGAGGGCGGGCAAAAGCAGTTCGCGCGTATTGTAAATAAAGGCGTTTTCGGCGCGGTGCAAAACGTAAAGCGACGGAACCCGAAACGGAGCCGTACCGAATGTCGGGGCGAGAACATCTATGGTCGCATAGGGCATCGCCATAAACAGCATTCCCGCCTGACAAACGATCCAGCCGATAACCACGAAGGTGAACGTCACGGCAACCTGCGACCAAAGCGCCAGTACCAAAGGAACGTCCGCTAAAAGCAGCCATCCGGTCATGCCCGCGTAACAAACGGCGAGGCCCCAAAAAGCGGCGCGATAGCCAATCATTTCGTTTGTGTCGTCGATTTCATGGGCGCGCGGGCCGCGTGTCGCCTTTTCCCAAACCGCGCGCAGATGATGCCGCGCCGCCCAAAGCGTCCAGCCGACAAGGGCAACGCAGCCGCCGAACGCTTGGAGTGCGTGAAAAAGTTTGTTGCTGTAGCCGCCCAACGAAAACGGCATATCGGCGTTGCTCATCGCCCCGATGAGAATTTCCGCTTTGTACAAGAGGAAGAAAAACCAAAGGGAAAAACACACTTCGGAAGGGAGAAGAAAGGCGAAGCCGATGACCAAAAGAAAGATAGACGCCTCGAAGCGGTCTAATTGATTCCACGGCGCGACGGTGAAAAAGTCCAGCAGGTTCCACTGCGTGGGCACTTCGGGCAGGGCGGGGTACAAGCGATGCAAACCGTTTAAGGTGTGGAGGGCGAAGGAAACCGTAACTCCCGCCCACAGCAGCGGCTGACGGAACAAGGGCGCGAAAAGGTGGCCCGCTTCCGGCTCCTCGGCGATTTGCACGGGCAGCGCGACAAGGGGAAACGCGAACTTTTCGTTTTCTATCCACTGCCGCCGCAGAATCGCCGCCGCGAAGAACGTCGCGCCCAGAAAAAACACCGCATAGAGGCCCCAAGCCAGTAGCGGCACGGCCCACGCGCCCCACGGGATATGCTCCTCGCCGGAGGGGTAGCCGGTATAAAAGGCTTTCGCCGCGTTGGTGTCCTGCAAAAACAGCCATGCGGGAAGACCGCCCCAGAGTTTCGCCTGCCAATCGTTGCGGCTGTCGGAAAAGTAGGCGGGCGCGGGGATCGCCGGAATGAAAACGCGCATCATGCCCGACGACGGAATGCCGGAAGCGGCAAGAACCATTGTCCAAACGGTGAGCAGTTCGCCCGCGCTCCACGCCGAACGCGGGGTGAACCGGCGCGAAATCGGCCCGACGATGAGCGACAAAAATAAAAGAACCGTCAGCGCGTAGATAGGAAACTGATTGCCGCCCAGAAGCGTGGCGTTTATGTGATAGTTGTTGTACGGCGTCCACCAGCAAAGAACGGCGACGGCAAAAAGGCCGACACAAACAGCCCGCCCGCTGACGGCGCGCTTCATTCCCCGCCGCGCGCCTCCGTTTGCGCCGTCCCCCGCTCCATCGCCTCCTTGACCGGCACGTCGGCAAAATCGTTACGGCTCGGCAGGTAATAGGAAAGTTCGTGCGTCGCGTCGCCTAAAAGCTGCCGCTGCACGGGATTGGCTTTCGCCAATAACGCTTCGGGTTGGGTGACGAAATCAATGGCCTTCATCCAGCGGTAGCAGTAGCCGATGTAGATATTTTTGCGCGCTTCGCGGCTTAAGTTCGGGCCGACCGCGTGCCACGTGCGCTGCTCAAAAAAAACGGCGTCGCCGGGCTGGCACAAAATCTGCAACGCGCCTTCCGGTTCGCCGGTCGCCGGGTCGATGGGCGGTTTCGCGGCGCGTTTGTGCGAGCCGGGTACAACGCGCAGGTTGCCTTTGTCCGGGTGCGATAAATCCGTCAGAAAAAAGCCGACTTTCGCATACAAGCGCGGCGACACGTCGCCCACTGTCGGAAAGGAAGGGTGCGGGCCGTCGGCGTGCCAACCAATCGCCTTGAAGTCTTCCGGCGCGTTGGGGTTCGGGGTGCGGACAAAAACGTGCGAGGTCGTTAGTTGGATGTTCCAGCCCAAAATGTCGGCCATCACACCGAAGGTCGCGGGCCAATCCAAAAGCGGCAAAAGCGCGTCGCCGCCGGGCCGCGCGACCGCGTTGCGAATTTCCACCGTCGCATACGGGCCAAGTTCGCAGCGGGCGCGCTCGGCGGCGTCCATGCGGTCTACGACGGCGGTAAAGTGCGCGATGTCTTTCGGCGAAAGCACACCGCGCAGGATCAAGTAGCCGTCGCGCTCGAAATCGGCGCGCTGCTGCGGGGTGAGACGCGCAAAGGCGGAAGGCGTTTGCAGGGAAGGGGTCGCTTCGACCGTGGGCATTTTTTCTTCTCTTTTGGGAAATACGACAAAACGATCCCGGACGCCTTCTTGCGTTTTGGCGTCCGGGCTGCGCTGGTTTGGCTTCAAGTCGCCGCGCGGTTATTTAGCGGTTACTTATTAGTGCGTGTCCACTGCCGCCGGAACGTTTTCTTTTGCCATTTGGCGTGACCGTCCGCAAAGCAAAGATTGAAACCACCGGCGTGTCGCAGTTTTACCTGCGAGCAATCGTTCGTGGCGTAGGCCCCGTTAGCGCACTGCGGATTTTTCCACGTTTCCGCCCCGTTTTGCAGCGGCCAGTAATCCGTGAGGGACTCGTTCCAAATGTCGTTGTTGTTCGATTCAAACAGCACGGCATGGTCGGCGGGCGCAAGGATACGCGAAAGCTCGACGCCGAATTTCCCCGATCCCACCCATTCACACGAACCCGAATACGCGGCGGGGTCGAACCCGCCCATGCTCGGATCGCGCAAACTGTTGTACGTGTAGGAAACTTCGACGTTGCGCACTTTGGAAGGCAGACCATCATCAAACACGCCCAGCGGGCCTTGACTGCCGCTCGGACAGGTAAAAATATCCCAGTTTTTCACATAAGGCTGGCTCAGGTACATGAACGTGCGGCGTATATCCCAGCCTCCCCCCGGATAGGGCGAGGCGTTCACATACCAAAACGGGATCAGGGTTTCGTCGTAGTCCTGCGAGTACATTTGGATCGCATAGCCCATCTGCTTCATGTTGGACAAGCAGGCGGTTTGCCGCGCCTTTTCGCGGGCTTGGGCGAAAACCGGAAACAAAATCGCCGCGAGAATAGCGATAATTGCGATAACGACAAGCAGTTCGATCAGAGTAAAGGCAGTCTTATGGCAGGCCCGGCGTCGGGCGGAGGCTGGAAGCATCGGCGTTCCTTTTGAAATAGGGATGTTTTGATTATAGAACGACTCGCGCCCGTATCTTTGCTTCCTGCGAACCTTATTTTTGCTATTTTCAACCCGGTCGCGTGTTACAAGCGTGGGCGGCGGGTGTCGCGGCGGTAGCGCGCCGGGGGCAGGCCAACGACCTCCGTAAACAGGCGCGTAAAGTGCGGCACACTTTCCAATCCAACTTCAGCAGCTATGTCGGCGATAGGCAAATGCGTTTGGGTCAGAAGACGCCGTGCCGCTTCGATCCGAAGGCGCGACAGATACGCCTGCGGCGTGGTTTGCATCCAGCGATGAAAAATGCGCCGAAAGTGCGTTGCCGAAACGCCCGCTTTTTGTATTAGCTCTGGTAGGTGGAGAGAAGGATCGCGGGCCATTTCCTGTAGCGTCTGACCAAGCCACACCGGAAGGTCACGCACCGGCTCCTTCGCTACCGCTTGAGATGGGCGATGGCGCTCCCAACACACACCGAACAGTGCCCGCGCCGCGCTCAAAGCGATGAAAAGAGACAAGGGATCGTCGGGTCGCGCCGGGCGAGGGATAGTCGGCACGGCCCCTCTGTAATCTTCGTTCCAGTACCGTGCGGCGGTTGTCATTAGACCGGTAAGGATGCCCGCTTCGTCTTCATCCGGCGTCCACAACAACGGCGGCTGAAGACGGGGCATCAAGTCGTCTTTGCCGAACAACCGCGCCGTCAGCCCGACCGAAAGCCACTGCGCGCCCTTCGGCGAGCGGATATAGGCACGCCCAATGCCTTGCGGCACAAGGTAGGCTTCGCCCGCACCAACGCGAACACCGTCATTGTGTCCCATATAGCCGACCTCAACGTATCCTTCACGCACCCACCACAGGCCGCACACCGCCGCCGCGCCTTGATTGTCTACCCGATGCCCTGGCTGCCATCGGCGATTCCCAGCCCACGACAGGTCAACGGTTACCTGCTCCACAAGCGCGTTTTCCATGCACTTTTCTTCGGACACCTATGCCCCCTTTTTCGGACGTAATTTCGCGTCCTTTATTTTACAGCCCAAGTGAAGTTTTGATGGTGTCGTGCAGACTCAACAGATATTCGGTGCGACAACTCCCCGGACGCACCTTCATCGGTGAAGGTGCGTCCGAGAAGTCGCTGGATGCGCTCTTTTGCCCCCGTTCAATCGCTCCGGGCTTCGGCAATAAGAAGTGTAAGTGGAGAAACAATATCCTGAACAAAACTTTGGGGATTATTGACGTACGTAACCTATAATACTAAGAACAGGTACGTTGTCTTGATGGTCGCCTGCAGTTTTTAAACAGCAGGGCACAGGAACAAGTATTAATTTGTCTTCGGACATGGTGAGTGTATTTACGACAGCACCTCACCCACCGCAAAAACACGCTCAAAAGTGGGTATAACAGAAGCGAACTATCGTTTGGGCAACTTTCGTGTTTCGTAAACAGCTATTCAACAGGTTAAAATTAGGCTGATGGGGCAGTCCCAATCCGGTTAGTAAATCGCATTTATTTGTACTCGTTGATGACGTAATTGTCCGATTTCGTAGACAGCAACTCACCGAGGTGTTTTGTGAAGCGAATGCCGCATGGCCCTCGAAAAGAAGGGGCACGGCCAATGAACGATACGTACAATTCTGGGTGGGCACGAAAATCCTTTTGCCAAAGTCTATA
The DNA here is from genome assembly GCA_964241985.1 of uncultured Armatimonadaceae bacterium. Lineage (GTDB taxonomy): Bacteria > Armatimonadota > Armatimonadia > Armatimonadales > Armatimonadaceae > CAXTBP01. The sequence continues at coordinate 10,967 of CAXTBP010000149.1, forward strand.
CCGAAGCAAAGGAAAAGGTGTTTTGCAGGTTTATCGTCTCCGTAGCGAAGGGTAAAGGCGACATGGCCTCTGCTATATCTTAATGGTTGTACTGCACGACCGGAAAATGCCACATAGCCGCACCGCCGCACGCACCGCCTAAAAACCGACGCGAGCAGATTGGTTTCCAAACGAATGCCCGCTCCCGTTAAAATCTACGACCGGCCCGCCGACCGCAAAAGTCCGCCCTTGTATCTGATTGCCCTTGCTGTCGTTCTCGTTCTCATCGTTGGATTTTTCATCTACAAGATGGCGAACCGACCGCAGCAAGCAACCAAAGCGCCGACTACGGGAACCACCGGAACCAACGGCATGGTTTTCCCGGTGCATGAACAAGGCCCCCTTCTGTTTGCAGTGTCGGTAGCTGGATGAACACCCCTGCCCCTGACCTCGTAGCGGAAGGCGATATGTCCCTTGAAGCGGAGCAGCGCGTGATCATTCCCGTTCTCGCCGAGGAATTTACGGTCGAAACGCGCATGGTCGAAACCGGAGGTGTGCGCGTCCACAAAACGGTGCAGGAGCATCAGGAAACCGTTGACCCAGCACTGCTGCGCGAAACGGTCACCGTAGAAACCGTTGAGGTAAACCGCTTTGTCGATGGCCCGACGCCCACCAACCGGCAGGAAGGCGACATCCTCATCGTTCCGGTTTTGGAGGAGCGGCTTTTGGTTGAAAAGCGCCTGTTTCTCAAATCCGAACTCCACATACGCCGCGTTCAGGAAACCGTTCACGCACCGCAATCCGTGACGCTTCGTAGCGAAGTCGTGACGGTTGAACACTATGACGTAGGCGTTGCGGCAGGTGATCGCACCTAACCAAAACGACCTCAATCCAGTAGGCAGCCAAGTTCGAAAGCCCATCGGCTCGGTTGCTTCACTGTTTATTATGTTTGCCCCCTTTAGGGAAGAAAAAGGAAAAGAAATGAAAACTATCGTAGGTTTGTTTGACAGCATGGAGCAGGCGAAAAAAGCCGGTCTCGATCTCGAAGCGGCAGGCATCGCGCACGACGACATCAGTTTTGTCGCCAACAATGAAACCGGCGCACACGCCGCCAACAATGCCGCTCCCACCGTTACCGGCCATGCCGTCGGTCATGACGCAAAAGTCGGGGCCGGAGTCGGCGGCGTCGCAGGGCTTATCATCGGCCTTACCGGCCTTGCCATTCCCGGCCTCGGCTGGATCGCAACGGCGGGCTGGCTGATGGGAGCCGTTCTTGGCGCGGGAACCGGCGCGATTGTGGGTGGCTTGGTTGGCGCGTTGACCCATGTGGGCGTGCCTGCCGAAGACGCAAGCCACTACACGGAAGGCGTTCGCCGGGGCGGCACATTGGTTGCCGTTCGATCATCGGATGAAATGGCGATGCGCGTCGCCGAGATTTTGGGCGATGATGGCGCGGTTGACATCGACGAGCGGGCCAAACAATACGCCAGCGACGGTTATGTTGCTCCCGTCGCAACCAGCGTAGCCGCCCCGGTTGTCACGGCTCCCGCTATGGCCGCAAGCAGCGCGGCTGCAAGCACGGTGACCGCAACGAACGTTTCCGGCCAAACGACCATTCCGATTGTCGAGGAAAGCCTCGTTGTCGGAAAGCGCGAAGTGGAGCGCGGCGGCGTGCAGGTGTACACGCACATCACGCAAACGCCGGTTCAGGAACAGGTCACTTTGCGCGAAGAGCACGTGACGGTGGATCGGCATCCCGTGGATCGTGCGGTCACCGCCGCCGACATGGCGGCCATGCAGGACAAGACGCTCAACGTGACCACAATGGCCGAAGAAGCGGTGGTGTCCAAGCAGGCGCGCGTCGTTGAAGAAGTAACCATCGGCAAGCAAGCGTCCGAACACGTGGAAACCGTGCAGGACACCGTGCGGCGTACTGATGTGGACGTCGAAGAGGTCGTTGCTCCGACCACCGCGACAACATCAACCACAACGACTGCTTCGCGTAGTTAACACATAACACCCGCTGGATAGAAAACGGCCCCTTGTCAACAACTTTCCAAGTGTTGACAAGGGGCCGTTTTCTTATTGAAGAAAGAGCAAGAAGGCCAACCCGCTTCACCTACGTGGGAAGTGATGGTTTGGAGTGTGTGCAACAAGCGCAATGCCCCTTCCGAATAGGCGACGAGGGTCAGGACGTTATAAGCGGGTTGATAAGGGACGGGGCAAACTTACCACCCATGACCGAACCAACAAAATCCAGCCTGACCTTCCCATAGAATGATGGACTGGTAGTTAAGCAGAACTAACCTTGAAAGGT
>CAXTBP010000150.1:0-13226 GCA_964241985.1 uncultured Armatimonadaceae bacterium
CAGCTACCGTGTTGTCGTTCACTTTGACAAAGCCTCGTCGTCCGGTTCCTCCCTTTGGCTGTCTTGGGAAAACTCCGATTTGTTTCCGCTTTAATGAGTCTGTCGATAGGAAGCGAGGAAGCCATGAACAACGCGAACGAAGACGCCACTTCTGCTGACGATGCGGAAGGTCTGCGCTTGCTGCAAGCCTATCAGAACACGCTGGAAGCATTTCGGAACGGGCGGCACGGCGAAAATATACAGGCCGTCGAACTCAGCGCAGATGCTTTTTTGGCTTATGCCAGCGGGCAAGCGGAAGCGAACCCGTCGCAAGACCTGCTTTGGAAGCACGAAGCCCATGAGCACGAGGCGGCGGGACGATGGCCCGAAGCCGAAGCGGCACATCTGCGTTGCTTGGCACTCGCGCAAACGCAAAACGAGGCGGCGATGGAATACAAAGCGCACAGCGATTTGAGCGGCTTGTATCGCTTTTTGGGCCAAACCGACCGCGCTAATGTAGCGGCTGCTTCTGCCGTTCATGCCGCGCGTCGCTCCGAATTGGAAACGCTTTTGCTCATGGCGCTGGAAGGTGTCGCGCGCTGTCATCTCGATACGGGCAAGGTCAATGATGCCTTAATCGCCGCCGAAGAAATGCTGGCGATTCTGCAAGCGTCTTCGATGCACCCCGGCAACGAATTGTCGAAAGCGCGGGCGCTCACACTGCGCGCCCGGTGCTTCGCAGAACAAAAGCAAACTGTCGTCGCCGAGCGGAATTTAGCCGACGCCCTGCCGCTACTAACGCCGCTTTCCGGCGCGACACTTTTTGCGGGTGTGCAAAGCGGACTTGCGAACTGGTGGTCGGTTTGCGCGCAAGTCGAAGCGCAGAAGGGCGATGTGTCTGCCGCGCGGGACGCTTGGCAAAAATCCGTGGACTATGCGCGCGTCGTGTCACAGGCAGGCCATTTGGAAGGCCCGTCCAAGCACGCCGGGCTTGCCCGCTCCCTACAAAAACAGGCCGACTTTTTGCGCGAAACCGGCGATACGACCGGCGCGGCGGATAGAGCACGGCAAGAAGCGCAGTCCATCCGCGCCGCCATTCATCAACCGGACGGTGGCATCTAACGCCCGCCCGCTTTTTTGTTCGCGCGACGGGAAATTTCACTGATGGCCCATCGCGCGTGTTCCTGCACAATCGGCGACGGGTCAGTTTCAGCAACAGAAACGAGGGCGGGCAGCGCGTCCAACCCGCCAACGTTTCCGAGGGCGACGCACACGTTTCGACGCAGGCCGACGCGGCCCGGTCGCAGAAGGGGCGTGCCCTTGAACTTGGCTTTGAACGCGCTGTCGGTTTCACACACCGCGAGCCATGCGAGCAAATCGGGATGGGCGGAATCCTCTTCGCGCGGCTGGGCGACGCGGGCTTCGCGGCCTATGTGCGCGCGTTCGTTCCACGGGCAGGCCGCGAGGCAATCGTCGCAGCCGAAAATACGGTCGCCGATTAAGGGGCGTAGTTCAAGGGGAATGCTGCCTTTGAGTTCAATCGTCAGATAGGAAATGCAGCGGCGGGCGTCGAGGGTGAGCGGGGCGACAAGCGCACCGGTGGGGCAAGCGGTTAAACAGCGTGTGCAGGTTCCGCAGTGATTGGCGATTTGTGCGTCGTCGGGTCGAAGGGGAAGCGTGGTCAGAAGCGCACCCAAAAAGAACCAGTTGCCCAAGTCAAGCGAAATAAGGCCCGTGTGCTTGCCTTGCCAGCCCAAGCCGGAGCGCAACGCGAGTTCCCGTTCGCGGATCGGGCCGCTGTCCGTGAAGCTCCGCGTTTTCGCGCCGGGCCATGTCGTTTCGATAAATCCGCCCAGCGTTTTGAGCTTTTCCCACAAAACGTCGTGATAATCCAAGCCGCGCGCGTACCGGGCCACGGTTCCCTGCTCGGTTGTAGAGAACGGAGCGGCGTTCTTTTCATTTTGTGTCGGGTGGTACGATAAGGCAACCATAAGAACGGAGCGCGTTTCGGCGAGCAGGCGTTCGTCGGAGAGCGACCCGGCCCGCAGTTCTTCGCGGTTTTTGAGGTAGCCCATTTCGCCGTTCATTTGGGCTTGGAGCCAAGCGGCCATGCGCTCGGCGTGACCGGGGGCGTCGGGCGTAGTGATGCGAACGTCGTCTAAACCCGCGCCATTTAGGGCGAATGTTTTGATAACCGTTTTCGCCTCTGGTTCAGTTTCATCTCCCATTTGTATCGTACAGCCAAGCATATCACGCGATTTTACAAGGAGAAACGTTTCGTGCCACGTGTCGATTTATCCGACGTTTTCGCTCCCGCGTCGGGATTAAACACTGCGGACTGCGTCGTTGCACTGCGGTCAGTACAAAATGAAATGCGGCACGAGGGCCGCGCGCTTTCCAATGACGAAATAGATTTGCTAATAGCCCAGTTGAACAATGTCAACGCGGACATTCGGGAGGAATGCTTGCTGACGCTAAACGATGGTTCGCGGGAAGCCGGACGCTTGGCATCGCTGATACTGCTTCTCGACGAAGAATGGCTGCTTCGTGACCGCGCTTTGGAAACATTGGAATTTACGGGCGGGCCGCAGGATCAGTACGCCTTGGAGCGCGTTTTGCAAAACGAACCGGAATGGATGGTGCGGGCGTCAGCGGTCAGTTGCCTTGCGGGTATCGCCGGGAAAAAGGCCAAACCCGCCATAACTAAGGCGCTCCGCGACGAAAACGCGCACGTTCGCCGTTATGCCGCGATTGCCCTTGCCCGTGTTGGAAACGCCGTGGATCAGGACGCGCTTTTGGAAGCCGAAACTATGGAAAGCGACGATGAAGCGCGGGTCGGATTTTACAGTGCTTTGTACCGCTTGGGCGACGGAACGTATCTGCGCAAACTGCTCGATCTCGCGGATAAGCCATCGCCGTATTCCATTTTGCAAATTCTCGTGCTGGGTACGCTGGAAGATAATCTGTTTCCAGGCGATGGGGAAACCGTTCATGCCTATTTAAAAACCATTGACTTGAAAAATGTCCACGCCGAGGTGCGCGAACGGGCGCAACGTTTACTTGCGCGTTTCGACCAACCGGGCACAAGCGATAAACCGGTATAAGGGAAATGGCGCGGGAACCAAAGACACGGGTATAACGAAAACAGATATATGAGCAGCCCGCCGTTCGCCGAAACGCAGTTTTTAACCCTTGACGGAAAAGCCGTCCGCTTACTCACCGCGCCGCCCGAAAACGGCAACCGCGACGATGATAGCCCCTTGTCACTCCCGACTATTTTGGTGCATGGTCTGGGCTGCACATCGGAAGCATGGGAGCCGACCCTCCGCGAAATGGCGCGGCGCGATTTGTGCTGCACAACCATTGCGCCCGACTTGCCCGGTTTCGGCAAAACCGAAGGCCCACCCGAAGCCCTCGATATGGACGGCTTGGCGGACTGGATCATAGAACTCATGGACGCCCGCAACATCGCCCGCGCCCACCTTGCCGGAAACTCGATGGGCTGTCAGGTTATCATGGCGCTTGCTCGTCGCTACCAAGATCGGGTGGGGGGCTTGGTGCTGCAAGGGCCGACAACCGGCGACCGCTTGGTTCCGCCGTGGCGGTACGTGATTGGGCTTGCCGCCGACGCCGTAAACGAATCCCTGTGGTACAACCTAAAACTGGTGAAAATGTACTCGCAGATGGGCATTCCGCGCTACATGGCGACCGTGGGCCACATGCTGAGCGACGACCCCATCGCGCACGCCAAAGAAATTACCGCCCCGTGCCTCGTGATTCGCGGCGGACACGATGCCATCGTGTCTGATTTAACCGCGCGGCAATTAACCGCCGCGCTGCCGGACGCTGTGTACACGCCGCTCGATCATGCCGCGCACGCCATTGAGTTCAACAACCCGGAAGCCTTTACGGATGCGATGATTACGTTTTTGCGCCGGGCCGAAGAAAAACTGGGTATCGCCGACGGAAACGCCGCGTGTCCGGTTCCGAATAAAACGTTAATTGCGTCCGCTTAATCCCGATTGATTTTGGTTCAAAGTCGGGTATAAAAACTTTTTGCTGACGGGTGAACCTTCTCGGAGGCGTTCGCGTCAAATATCCGTTGCGATTACTTGCGACCTCAACGTTTTAAGGAGTTTGTTCCAATGGTTACCACAAAGCGCCAAGCCCTGCTTGGTACGGCGGCGGTTCTGGGCATCGCCGCCCTTTCGTTCTCGGTTCGTCCTGCGCATGCACAGGAAGATCCGCCCCCCGCTCCGCCTGCGGGACAGGCTCCGGCTCCCGGACAAGGCCCCGGCGGTCGTCGCGGTCAAGGTCGTCAAGGCGGCATGATGCAGAACCCGGTCGCGGGCGCGTTCGCCGCCACCAAACCGACCCCGGATCAGCAAGCCAAATACGATGCCCTCAACAAGCAAATGATGGCCGATATGCGCGGAATGCGCGGCGCAGGCTCCGACCCCGCCGAAATGCGCACCAAAATGATGGCTATGCAAACCAAGTACATGACCGATGTCAAGGCCCTTTTGACGGATGATCAAAAGAAAACCTTTGATGCGGAAATGGCAAAAGCCCCGATGCCCGGTGGCATGGGCGGCGGTATTATGCAGCAGTTGGATAGCTTGGCCTTGACGCCGGACGAAAAGACCAAAATCGAGCCGCTGATCGCCGATACGCAAAAGCAACTCATGGGCCTTGCTCCCGCCGACCGACGCGCGAAAACGCCCGAATTGATGAATGACTTGAAAGCCAAAATTCGCCCGCTCTTGACCGCCGATCAGCAAACCAAACTGGACGGCATCACGCTCCGCGCCCCGCGCGGCGGTGCTCGCCCCGGTGGCGGTGGTGGTGGACGTCGTAATGGCGGCAACGGTGGCCCCGGCGGCGGTGGACAAACCCCGCCCCCGCCGCCCGCTCCTACTATCTAAATTCGAGTTGGTTTAAGCAAAAAAGCCGTGGAAACTCCACGGCTTTTTTGCTTTGCCAGATAGGACTTTCGGCCTATGGAAAGCCGTGCCGTGCGTGTGTCATAATAATCCTTCAACGCGCCGCTAAGCGCGGCGACGATGGGGCGCAAAATGTCGAGAAGGGTTAGGTAGAGAACATGGCGGTTCGTCTGCTTTTGTGTGTCGCTTCGGGGATTTTGTTCGCGCTCGCCTTGCCCCCCCATGACGCCGAGTTTTTAGGCTGGGTCGCGTTTGCACCGCTTTTGTGGGCGGTCGCCGCGCCCCTGAAAACCGGCGACGCCTTTGCTTCTATCCGCACGTTCCACGCCTTCGGTTTGGGAATGCTGACCGGAATCAGTGCAGGCGTCGTACAAATCGGCTGGCAAGGGAGCCAAAGCGCGCTCACGTTCGCGTATGTCCCGTATATCTGGATCGCGCTCGTTTTGGGTGGCGCGTCCGCGCTGGCAAACCTGTCGGCGAAAAACGGGAGCACACGGCAAAACTCTTTTTGGTTCTTGTTCGTTGCTTGCGCGGGCGTTTTCGTAGAATTTCTGACCACGTTTTCGCCGCTTCCCGTTGGCATCGCGTTGTGCCAAAACCGAAACGTGCCGCTCATTCAGGTTTGCTCGGTCACCGGTATTTGGGGCGTGTCGTTTTTGCTGTGGCTCGTTAATGCCGCCGTCGCGCAAACCTTCTTGCTGCGTCCACGCCGTGCCGCCGCCGCGCCACTCATAGGTTCTGTAACGCTTACTGCACTCGTTTGGGCTGGGGGATTTTGGACGCTTTCGCACACGCCGTCGAGCAGCGCGCAAAAGCCCGTGACGGTTGCCGCCGTGCAGGATTTCAGCGGCGTGGACGCCCACGATCTCGCGCCCCCAAGCAAACTCGCCGGTGACTTGCCCGACAGCGCGGCCTTAACAAGGCAAGCCGCCGCAAAGGGCGCGCAACTCATTGTCGGCACGGAAAATGCTTTGGGCGCGTCGTTTACGCCCAACAACCCCAAAACCGAAACGGCCACGCTTGCCCGCGAAACGGGCGCGTATTTGGTCGTCGGATATGAGGCCGACGCCAAGCCTCACCCGTTCAACTGCGCCGCCCTTGTCGCGCCAACCGGAAACACGCTCGGCGTCCATCATAAACTGCGGCTTTTTCTGGGCGAGCGCCAAACCATGCAGCCGGGCACGACGATCCAAACATGGGACAGCGATTTGGGAAAAATCGGCCTGCTGATTTGCTTCGACACGTGCTATACGGGCGACGTGCGTCAAGCCGTTTTGAACGGGGCGCATCTAATCGCCGTGCCCAACTACGATCCACCGACGCCCGGCAACTCGCTCCACAATTTGCACGCCGCGCTTATTCCGTTTCGGGCCGTAGAAAATCATGTCGCCGTTGTGCGCGCCGACCCCAATGGCAAATCCCAAATCATCGATAGCGCGGGCCGCACCATCGCCGAATCGCCCATGTTTGAAGCCGTCGCCCTTGTCGCCGACGTCGCGCCCGGCGATGGGCAGGGCACATTCTTCACCCGTACCGGCGATTGGTTCGCGTATCTTTGCACCGCCTTTGTCGCATTCTGTCTGTGCGCCAACCGTTTTGTTTTTGCGCGGACGAAACCCGAACCAAGCGTCGAAAAAGAAACGCCAGCCGCCGAAACCGTCGCCGCATAAAAACAAAACGCCCGACTTGTGCAGTTGGGCGTTTTGTTTTTGCGTTCGTTCTTTTAGTGGATGCGCTGCACCATGACGGCGCGTTCGGCAAGTTCCTCTTCGCTTCGCAAACGGGCGTATTCCGCTTCTAATTCGCCGAAGGCCGAGGAGAACTCTCCGATGGCGGCGCGGGCATTGAACACGTCCATTGATTTGAGGGCTTCCGACGGGACGAGCGCGGGCTGCAAGGCATCGTCCATTGGGGCAATACCTTTTACGGCGAGCGCGACTTGCTGGACGATTAACTCTTCGCGCAACAGATCGCAGGCTTCGAGGGCCTGCTTCAAACGGGCGACCGAGTGCGCGCCTTCCGGCATTTCGGTTAAATCAATGCCTTCCCATTCGGCAAGGAACGCGCGACCCCGGTCGCGGGCCGCTTCCAAAAGACGCAAACGGTGGTTGCATGTTTCGTGCGTCAAGGATTCCCAGTCGGCGGCAAGCGGCTCCAGCGTATTTTGCCAGCGGGCGAGGGCGATTTCCCACAGCGCGGCGTGATACCGCTCGCGCTGCCGCGTCAAAATGGCGTGGGCGGAATCGAGGGCGGCGGCAACCCGCTGCCATTTGTTCGCGTATTCGCTGACCGGCTCGCCTTCGGATTCTTTGGTAATCTTTTGGCGCATTTCGCCAATGCGCTTTTCACGCCCGGCAATATCGGCAAGCCGCTGCTGGATCGTTTCCTCGTCCTGCCGCAAGCTGCGCCCCGGTTTAACACGCCGCGACGATTGATTGCCTACCGTTTCCGGCAGTTGCCAGTCGCGGTCGGCCCCTAAAAGGACGCCCAAACTCACGCCGACGGCAACCCCGACCGCGACGCCCATACCTTCCATCAAAAAGCCGCCGATGACCGCGCCGATGAACCCGCCAAAAGCCGCGCGGGTTCCATCGGTCATTGGGGTTTCCATCGTCAGCGTGTCGCCATTACCGCCGGGCGTACCCGAGGGCGCGGGCCGGTCTTGACGCGGCTCCGCAATCCCGCAATTCGGACATCGCGTATCGCTTGCGGTGACCCAGAAGTCGCACGCGCAGCACCGCTTGTACTTCGCCATAAAACGCTCCCGAACTATAAAACGCCGAAACAAGGGCAACCGGTTCGGAATGATCCAAACCGGCGTGTGGAATAGTGTACCCCAAATCGGTTAGAAAAACGAATTGCGTTCACAAAATCGTGAACAAAAACCTATCCCGATACAACCCTTGCAAAACGGCGTGAAAAAGTGTTTTCCTATACGTTTTACGCTAAAACCGGGCCGGGGGTTTCACCCCTTTTTAGCCGCATTTCGCGCCCGCTCAAACAAGGAAAAACATCAGAACCGGAAGCCTGTGCTCAAACCGAAACCGGACAACTGAAAGCCTGCCGATTCGGAAATGCCGTAGTACCGGGCCTGAATATAAGCGCGCTCGCTGAACGTGTAACCGACAAACGCGCTCGCGCCGACGGAAAGCCGCAGTTTGGAATCCACGCCGTAGTTTCCGGCCCGAATAAGGGTGGGCACTAAGTCGGCGGAAACGCCCACATACGGAACGGCGGAACGGCTTTTGCCCAGCGCTTGACGATACGAAACGCCAACCGGTGCAAGATACGCATAACTGCCGCCGCGCCGCGCGCTCAAAATATTGAGGTCGAACCGAAGTTGTCCCTTTTGGTCGGCGGTTTGAATGGTTCCAAAGCCGAAGCCATAGTTGTACCATACGTCGCCGAACGCATCGCGGGCTTTACCCGAATTGGGAAAGTACGCGCCGAACTCCGGCCCGAACGAAAATTTGCGGCGCGGCTCGTCGGACGACGCGACCGGATCGTCCTGCGTGGCAACCGGGGCGGCGGGCGTTCCGGGCGGCGCGATAACCGGTTCCTGCGCGCGGGCGGACGACGCGCAAAACAGTGGGGCCGCGCCGACAACGGCAAGGGCGGCAATAAGGGCAAAACGGGACGATTGCGACATGGGGGTTACGTACTCCTGAAACGACTTGAATCCGCGTGAAAAATGAACGTCGGGCGCACCACGCGCGCCTTTTTTCAAACAGTGTACCGCAAAGCCCAAACGCAGGTCTATACCTTTGGCTAAGGCGATGTGAAAACAAGCGGCATAGGATATACTAAAGCCACGCTGAGGAGCGCTGCAACCGGCACGTTTTGTCGGTCAGGCTCAGCACACAAACCGCGCTCACCCCGATAGTTTTCGGGGTGGGCTTTTTTTTGCCATCTTTTCTATCAGGAGTAACTGTTTTGCCGACTACCAACGTCCAAACCGCGACCGCCACTGCGCCCGCGAACGTTTCCACCGATTTTGAGGTCGCTGACCTTACGCTCGCCGCGTGGGGCCGCAAAGAAATCGCCATCGCCGAAACCGAAATGCCGGGCCTTATGGCAATTCGCAAAGAATACGCAGCCGACCAGCCGCTCAAAGGGGCGCGCATCACTGGCTCGCTGCACATGACGATCCAAACCGCCGTGCTTATCGAAACCCTCGAAGCCTTGGGCGCGAAAGTGCGCTGGGCGAGTTGCAACATTTTCTCCACGCAAGATCACGCCGCAGCCGCGATTGCCTACAACGGTACGCCGGTTTTCGCTAAAAAAGGCGAATCGCTCGAAGAATACTGGGACTACACGCACAAGATTTTCGATTGGTCGGACGGCGGCTACACGAACATGATCTTGGACGATGGCGGCGACGCCACGCTCCTTCTTCACTTGGGTTCCAAGGCCGAGCAGAATATCGCCGTTTTAGATTCGCCGGGTTCCGAAGAGGAAAAAATCCTGTTCGCGTCGATCAAGGCAAAATTGGCGACTGACCCGACGTGGTACTCGGTTCGGCTTGCCCAAGTGCAGGGCGTGACCGAAGAAACCACGACGGGCGTGCACCGCTTGATCGAGATGAGCCGACGCGGCGATTTGCATTTGCGCGCCTTTAACGTGAATGATTCCGTGACCAAATCCAAGTTCGACAACTTGTACGGCTGCCGCGAATCCTTGGTGGACGGCATCAAGCGAGCGACCGACGTGATGATTGCCGGAAAAGTCGCGCTCGTGTGCGGCTATGGCGATGTCGGCAAAGGCTCGTCGCAGGCTCTTCGCGCCCTATCCGCCCAAGTGTGGGTAACCGAAGTTGACCCGATTTGCGCGCTTCAGGCCGCGATGGAAGGCTTCCGCGTCGTTACGACCGAATACGCGGCTGACAAAGCCGACATCTTTGTGACGACAACCGGCAACAAAAACGTCATCACGCGCGCGCACATGGATCAAATGAAAGACCAAGCCATTGTGTGCAACATCGGACACTTCGACAACGAAATCGACGTTGCCGGGCTGGAAGAATTGGAATGGGACGAAATCAAGCCGCAGGTTGACCACGTGATTTGGCCCGACGGTAAGCGCATCATTCTTCTTGCCAAAGGCCGCTTGGTGAACTTGGGCTGCGGCACGGGCCACCCGTCGTATGTCATGAGTTCGTCGTTCGGCAACCAAGTCTTGGCGCAGATGGAACTCTGGATGCACCCCGAAAACTACGAAGTCGGACAGGTCTACGTTTTGCCCAAGCACTTGGACGAAAAAGTGGCCCGCCTGCAACTTTCCAAACTCGGCGCGATGCTCACCGAACTTTCGCCTGAGCAAGCCGCTTATATCGGCGTCGCGCAAGAAGGCCCGTACAAAGCGGACACCTACCGCTACTAATATCGGTTCGGTAAACACAAAAGCCCCGGCGCAAGCATTTGCGCCGGGGCTTTTCGTTTTGTGCTGTTTTCGGCTACAATGAACAAACGTTTTCTTTTTCTCCCTACATCGAAACGCTTTGCTGTGGCTAAGAAAGGCACTTTCAATTAATGTCCGCCGGAACGACGGAAAAACTAACTTCGCAATTATGCTCGCAGGCGCTTTTGCAACGGCCCGATTTTCAGGATTGGGTGGAAGCGGTCGGTGAGCGGCGCGGTCACATGCACCGCAAAATTTGGGAATGGGCTTATATCGCGCAAGCACTGCATGAGCGGGGGATGCTCGCGCCCGGTAAACGCGGACTGGGCTTCGCGGTCGGACGGGAACCGCTCATCGCCGTGTTCGCCTGCCGGGGCAGCGAAATCGTCGCAACCGACGCGCCGCCCGAAGTCATTCTGGAAGGCTCGTGGAAATCGACAAACCAGTACGCCGAAAATATCGACGTGCTGAACGAACGGAACTTGTGCGATAAGGAAACGTTTGCCAAACGGGTGACATTTCGGCACGTGGACATGAACCATATTCCCGCCGACTTGCGCGACTTCGATTTCGTGTGGTCGTCGTGTTCGTTTGAGCACTTGGGATCCATTGCGCTGGGCAAAACGTTCATGGAAAACATGATGGCGTGCTTGAAACCGGGCGGGGTCGCCGTCCATACGACCGAGTTCAATTTGTCGTCCGATACGGATACTGCCGATCATGTGCCCGACGTGTTATTTCGCCAGCGGGACATCATCGAGATGTGTTATCGTTTGCGGGCCAAAGGGCATCAGGTTGACTTGGATTTAACGCGCCCGAACGGGCCGATTGATCAGGTCGTGGACAAGCCGCCGTACACGCACGACCCCCATTTGCGCCTCATGTTCGGCGATTTTATGACGACTTCGGTCGGTTTGATCGTGACCAAAGACGCCGCTTCCATACGCGACCGGGTTGTCGCCCGTGCTCGCCTCGCCATGAACCGTCAACCGGAACCGCAATGAAGACTTTGGACGCGCTGCAAACGCTCGGCGTAAACGAATCGACGCTGACCGAGGGCGAAAAAGCCCAACTTGACCGCGACGGTTTTTTGCCGCTGGTTGGCATTTTGTCGCCCGACCAAGTGAACGGGTTGCGAAACGTTTTGGCCCGGCTTGCAAGCGAAGAGGGCGACGACGCGGGAAAAGAAGTGCATCAAGAAGCCGGAACCGAACGCTTGGCGAATTTGGTCAACAAAGATCCGCAGTTCGACGTGTGCTTCACGCACCCGCGCGTGCTTGCAGGAATCGCCCACGTTTTGGGCGGCGATTTGAAACTGTCATCGCTGAACGCCCGTGCCGCGCTGCCGGGCGAAGGGTTGCAGGCCCTCCATGCCGATTGGGGCAATGCGGTTGCCCCCGACGCCTACGAAGTGTGCAATTCCATTTGGCTTTTGGACGATTTCACCTCTCACAATGGCGCGACCCGCGTCGTGCCCGGCAGCCATTTGAGCGGCAAAACGGCGGGCCAAGTACTTGCCGATCCCAAAGAAACGCATCCCGACGAAAAACTTCTAATCGCGCCTGCGGGCACGGTGGTTATTTTTAATAGCCACACGTGGCACGGCGGGACGCGCAACCAAACGGACAAACCGCGCCGCGCTTTGCACTCGTATTTCACCAAGCGGCACAACGCGCAGCAGCTCCCGCAAAGCCGCTACATCACGCCGGAAACCCGCGCCCGATTAAGCGTAGCGGCCCGATTTATTTTGGACGTGTAGCCAAGCGCAGCACGCAACGCCTTGAACGTGCCCGCAAATTTACTTAACGCGGGTTAAATTTGACAAGTGGCGCGTTTCATGCTTAACTTAACGCAGGTTAGGTGAAAAATCAACGATGATTACCATGCGCGATATTGCGGTTCGTACCGGTGTTTCCCGTTCCACGGTTTCGTTTGTGCTCAATGACAAGCACGATGAAATGGGCGTGAACGAGGGCACGCGCGACCGCGTTTTGCAGGCCGCCAAAGAGTTGGGCTATCGCCGCAACGGCTTGGCGCGCGCTATCGCCACTGGGCAAAATCCGGTTTTTGTTTTTCTCGTTCCTTTTTTCCATTTTGAATCCGATGTGGTTGCGCGCGTCCTTGCCGGAACCCTCGATGAAGCCGACGCGCACGGGCGAACCGTTCAGGTGATTCGTCTCCCGCACGGCACGCTGGACGACGCCGTTATCCAGCGGTGCGTCGAGATGCGGCCCACCGGCGCGATAGCCATTTATGTGCCTTTGGAACCGCTCCAGCATTTACAGCGGGAACTCGCGCGTTTCGACATTCCGGTCGCCGTGCTGGACAGCAGCCCGCCGCTCGAAGGCGGCGCGCACATTTTTTCCGACGACATCGCGGGTTGTTTCGATGCCATCACACACCTGACCGCGCTGGGTCATTCGCGTATCGCATTTATCGGGGGGCTGCACGGAACGGCGGCGAGCGCGCTGCGCGATGCGGGCTACCGTCGCGCCATGCACTCACATGGATTGACGGTTCCCGACACCTACATCGAATACGGTAAGTGGGATGTGGAAGATACGGAACGCGCCACGCGGCAGCTTTTCTTGAATGTGGCCCCTTCGCCGACGGCGGTGCTGTGCGCGGACGACCGGACGGCTGCGATTGCCTGCCGCACGCTCCGCACGCTGAATCTGTCGGTTCCGCACGAGGTTTCCGTGGTCGGTTTCGCCGATTTGAGCATCGCGCCGCTATGCGATCCGCCGCTCACTACGGTCGCGCAGCCGTTCCACGAAATGGGCCGTGCCGCCGTGCGCCGCTTACTATTTGCCGCGCAGCCCTCAGGCGACGAACTCTCGGAAAATACTTCACACGGAGCTGTGGAAGAGCGGCTGCCAACGCGCTTGGTGGTGCGTCAATCGACCG
>CAXTBP010000151.1:0-13112 GCA_964241985.1 uncultured Armatimonadaceae bacterium
GTTTTGCTCGGTTCGCACGATAGGTACTTTTTGGACGCCGTAACGGATACGATTGCCGAACTGGAGCATCAAAAACTCACCGTTTACAAGGGCAACTATTCGCATTTCAAGAAGCAAAAAGAAGAGCGGCAGCTTCGGCAGATGGAGTTGTACAATCAGCAGCAGGCCGAAATCGCCCGCTTGCAGGATTTGATCAAGCGTAATATGAAGGCCGACGCCAATTCGAGCAATATCAGACTGAAAACGCAGGGCCGGATTGAGCGCATGGAAAAAGTCGAGGCCGTCAAATCGGCGGCAGCGGTTGTTCGCGCCCGCATTGATGTCAAAGGGGCCGGGCGCATCGGGCGCGAAGTCGTGCGCATGGAAAATTTGTCCAAATCATTCGGCGACCGCACGCTGTTCACGCATTTGAACGCCGTGGTCGAGCGCGACGACCGCATGGGTTTGGTCGGCCCGAACGGAACCGGCAAAACTACGCTTGTTCGCATCCTTTTAGGCGACGAGAAACCGACGACGGGTACGCTGACGTGGGGCAACAATGTCCGCTACGCCTACTTCTCCCAGCACGCGACCGACGATTTGAACGGCGACCGCACCGTTTTGGAAAGTCTGACCGACAAAGCCACCACATGGACGGAAACCGAAGCGCGCAATTATTTGGCCCGCTTTTTGTTTACGGGCGATGACATCGCCAAGCGCGTCCAAATGCTGTCCGGCGGCGAAAAAAACAAATTGGCCCTTGCGCGAATGCTCATCGAGCCGTGCAATCTGCTCATTTTAGACGAACCGACGAACCATTTGGACATCGAATCGTGCGAAACCCTGACCGAAATGCTGACGGGCTATGAAGGAACGCTCCTTCTCATTTCGCACGACCGCTATTTGCTGAACGCCGTCACGACCAAAACGCTGGGCATGACCGGCAAGGGGAACGCCGTGTTGGTAGAAGGCAATTACGCCGAATGGCGCGAAACCGTGGACGCCGCGATGCCGCAAGTTACGCCTAAATCCGCGACGCCCAAGCCTGCCGCGCCCGCCGTTGTCGTTGCGGAAACCGCCGCGCCCACCGCGCCAAAAGCGGTCGCGCCGCAGTTCGCACATTTGAGCGCCCGCGATTTGAACAAGGCGCGTATCAAAGCCCGCGATGTCGCCGCCAAAGCCGAACGGGCGGTACAAAGCACGGAAGCCAAACTTGCCGATGCGGAAGCCTTGCTCGCGTCGGGCGGCAAAACCGTAGATATGGTAACGCTTGCCGCCGACCACACCCGACTGCAAAGCGAAGTCGAGGCCCGTATCGTCGACTGGGAAAAAGCCGTCGCCGAACAGGAAGCCCTCGGCGACGCGGGCTAACCGGCAAGGCGCGCCTCCGCTCCCAACACGACGCGCTCGCTTAGTCTTCGACCAAACCGGGCACAACGAAACTACGGCCCCTCATTCACGCAACCGGAACCTGTTCCTTTTTTCGCGGATCAGCGAAAGCCTCAAAGGAAGTGTTTTATGGGTTCTAACAAGGTGGAAGTGCGCGGCTGCTGCATGGGCATCCCGTTTGGCTGCGGCACGCTGTTTGTGCTATTTCTTGGTTTTGCCGCGTCGGCGACGCCCCACGTGTCTTTGCTTGCGGTTTCCGTCGGCTTAGCCGTTGCTTTTTGTGTCGGCATCGCTTTCCTGAGCGTTTTAGGAGGCATGCACGAAAAGCGACTACGATTGGCACGGTTGCCGAATACCCCGCAATCTAAATAAGTAATCCCCGTCAAACGGTATAATGCAAGAGAACCATGCTTATGCCAACATTCCCCCGTTTTTCGTTTCCCGTTTTTGCCGCCGCAAGTTCGGCCCTTTTCGCTTTCGCGCCAAGCATCGGGCGCGCGCAGGCTCCGACCAAAGTGGACGATGCCGCGAGTTTGACGCGCCATTTATACACGGTCGCGCCGCGCATGGCGGCGGCTCCGATTGTCGATGTGGATACGACCGATTTTCCGCAAGGAAAAGCGTGGGCCGAAAAGGCGCAAAAAGTCGTCACCGAATGGTTTCCGCTCGTGTGGCAAATGATGGGAACCGAAGGCCAAACCCCGCCCAAGCGCGTCCATTTGGTGTTCAAGAAAACCGCCTTCGCCCCGGCCTACGCGAGCGGCGACACGCTCACCGTCAACGGTGAATGGATTACCCGAACTCCCGACGACTTCGGCATGATGGTGCATGAACTGACGCACCTCATCCAAGCCTATTGGGACAACAAAGGCGAGCGGCCCGGCTGGCTCACCGAAGGCATTGCCGACTATATCCGCTGGTGGCGCTACGAACCGGAATCGCCGCGCACGCCTATCAATCCCGCGAAAGCCTCCTACAAAGACGCTTACCGAACGACTGCCGCGTTCTTGGCGTATTTGACCGCCCGCTACGACCGGGCTTTGGTTCCGCGTTTGGATAAGGCGCTGCGCGACGGAACGTACAAAAGCACGATGTTCAGCGACGCCTGCGGCGGCAAAGATCTGGATGAATTGTGGGCGGAGTTCATCAAGCGCGGCGGCCCATCGTATGGCTTGCCCGATCCACGGCTTGCGGCTTTGCCCGCCCCGCCGGAAACGTGGCAGGAACATTGGTTTGAGCATAAGCAGATCGTTAAGCGCGTAACGTACAACGACGACATCGCCGTTTATGCCGATGACGATGCCGACCGGGCGCAAATCGACGCGATGGTTCCCGTTCTTTCGCAAATGTGGCGCTACACGAAATCGACCTACGGCGCGTTCGGCCCGGAAGGCCGCTTGTACTATGTCTTTCATCAGGGCAAGTATTCGGGCGGGCATCCCAGCGTTTTTTTCGACGACTCGCACGACAAGCGGAACGTCAGCGACGCTGGCCCCGGCCCGTGGGGCTTGACCGCGCTCGATATTCCCAGCCATGAAGTCGGGCACGTCGTTGAGGGCGCGAGCAACAACATCCACGGCTCGCCCGCGTTTCCTGTGTGGGGCGATAGCAAATGGGCCGAGTTTTATCAGTACGATTTGTACAAGGGTATCGGACGCGACGCCGACGCCCAGCGGCTGTACACAAAGTTCATGGCGGGAACCGATAACTTCCCCCGCGAGAACACGCACTGGTTCCGCGATTGGTTCTATCCGCTGTGGCAAGAAGGCGGCGCGAAAGTCATGACGCGCTTTTTCGCCGTAACCGCGCAAAACTTCCCGACCGAATTCGAAAACGACGGTAAAAATCGCAAGTATTCCCGCGACATGAATATGGGCGAGTACGTCCATTTTATGAGCGGCGCGGCAAACAAAGACCTGTCCCCGATGGCGGAAAAAGCGTTCGGCCCGAGCAAAGAGCGCGACGCCCAACTCGCCAAAGCCCGCACGGATTTTCCCGGCGTCACCTACGCCAAAAAATAAAAACGGCGCAAGCCGAGAAAGTGTGCGCGACGCGGAAGTTTAGGCTACTGCGTCGCGCCCGCTTTTTTGAGCAGAACTTCCACGTCGGCGAGTTTCCAAAAACGGGCGGCGGAAAGCGCAGTACGCTCCGTGATTGCGCCGGAAGGTCGCGGCGACGCGACGGCGTTCACGTCGGCCCGGCGGCGCAGCAATTTGCGCAACACGGCGAGGGCATTTTTGTCGTTTTCGGCAACGTTGGTTTTTAGGTCTTTTATTTCCGCAGGCGACAGCATCTGCATCGAAAGCATTTCCTGCGAAATTTCGTGCCGATTCAAACCGATGCCCGAAACCGTGAGCAGAAGCGGAGTTTTGTTTTCCTCGTCGCGCGCGTTCGGGTTTGCGCCGCTGTCCAGCAGCGCTTGGGCCAATCCCCATTGATCGCGCTCCAACGCGGCAAGCAGAGCGGGGCCTCCGTTTTTGGGCACGTTCGTTTTTTCGAGTATCTGTTCAAAAACGCTGCCCTGCGCATCCAGCAAGGCGTCGCCGCGTAAAACGCGACTTCGGCTTTGGAGGCTGCGGTGCGGGCGGGGCAATTCTCCCGCGTTGCGTACCGCTCGCTCCAGCGGTTCGGAGCCTTCGACGGTCGCGCCGCGTTTGATGAGAAGGGCGACGGTCGAGGGTGAAGGAGCCTCTATCGCCGCGCACAAGGGATTTTTCATCCGCAGAAAACGGCGGTCTTTTTCGGACACGGCATTCCGCTGGGCGTTCGGGTCGGCATGATAATCCAGCAAAGCGCGCGCCATTTCCGTTTGCCCCAAACTGGCGGCAACTATCAAAGCGTTCGCCCCGCCGCTCGGTTCGCGGGCCTCGACGCTTGCGCCACGTTCAAGCAACAGGCGCACGGTTTTTGCGCTGCCGGAGCGAATGGCAAGCGATAGCAGCGGTTCGTTTTCCGGCCCGACCGCGTTCGGGTTCGTGCCAGAAGTCAGTAAATCCGCGAGCGCGTTCGTCGCGCCCGTCGCAGCGGCTTCGGCGGCGGACAAGCCGGGCGTGGCTTGCGACAACAAGCGCAGCACGTCGGGATTTCCCCGAAATGAAGCAAGTTCAATGGCCGTGCTTCCCGCAGGCAGCGCGTCTCCCAATCCGCTTTGCGTTTTAGCCCGAACGTTTGCGCCATGCGCGATCAGCGCGGCGACGGTGTGGGGGGAGCCGGTAAAGGCGGCCTGCTGCAGCGGCGTCATGCCTCCCACGCCATACCGATTGGGATCCACTCGCTTTTCCAAAAAGAACAAAAGCAGCGGTAAAATTTTCGTATCGGTGCTCGGCGTCGCGCCGTCGGTAATCACGTTGACGGCATTGATGGCGTTGCCGCTGCCGCCGATGGTATCTACATACGTTGCGTGGACATCGGCCCCGCGCGCGACGACTTCCTTGACCAAAGCCGCGTCTTCCAAAAACAGGGCGGCGAATAGCGGTGTTTGGCCTTGCGCGTTTTGGGCTTTCATGCTGACGCCGTGCGCCAAAAACAAGCGAAACAAAGCGACCGCCTTTTGCCGGTCGTCGTCCCCGCCGTAACTGATGCGAAAAAGAAGCGGGTCGGTGGCCGTCGCTTTGTACTCGGTCGTGTGTTTTCCGCGCCATGCCGTGCGAACGACCGTCACGGTCGCGTTGGCATCGGCCCCGTCGGCAAAAGCTTTTCGGGCGGCGGCCACATCGTTGCGCTGAATAGCGGTATGCAGCGCGCGGACGGCGGCAGTGTCGGGCGCGTAGGTGTCCTTGTCCGGTTCCGGCGCGGCAGCCATCGGAGTGAAGGCGCGCGGTTCAAATTTCATTCCGTCGATTGGAGCCTCAATTTCGGCGGTCGGACTAAAACGATGTGGGGCGGCAACCCATTTCGCGCCCAAAAACAGCAAAACGGCGAGCGGCGCGGCGGCGATGAGGACGGTACGGGTAAACCACGAAAAACGGGAAGCGGGGGTGCGGTTTTTCATAGCGGAATTGTACCTTGCGTTTCCTTTTTATCGGAAACTTTTCGCGCGCTTGCGCGGTACACTAAATCAGGAACCCCCGACGATGAACCCGACGCCGCCGCATTCCCCCGCGCCGTTTCCTTTTCCGAATCCCGCCTCGTTTGCGCCCGGCGATTTGCCGCCGCTGAACGCCCTTTTCGCCGACTATTTGGATAAAACGGTCGGGGAGCAAACCCGCAAACGTGTTATCCTTCACGGGATTTTAACGGTTTTGGGCACGTTTTTGGCCCTTCTTCTTTTGCTTTTCGGCTTTGTCAAAAGCGGGGCGTGGTCAACTTTGCCGCTGGCATTTTTGGTCGTCGTTCAGGGCGTACGCGCGCTGCGCCGCTCGCTCGACGCGCAAAAAAAGCACGAGCAAACCCGGCGCGTCGTGCAAAATGGTGTGCCGGTTATCGCGCATTTGGTGCAGGCGAACCAAGCCTTGTTCGCTCCCGGCCCGTATCCCGCGCTGCCGTGTTTGGTGCTGTTTTCGTTCCAGCCGGAAGTGGCCGAAGACGACGAGTACATGGCGTTTTTGGCCCACAAGCTGTTCGGCTACAAAAACACCGACCCGAGCGACGAAACCGCGCAGGCCTTGGCGGAACTCACGACGAACGAGCGAGCCGTCTTGTACCGCCGCCGCAAATTGCCGTATTCGTTTACGGACGGCTCGACCGTGTACTGCGCCGATTTGTGGATCAAGCGGGCCTATATTCCAAATGGGCATTTGCAGGACAACCGCTTGATGTGCCTCGCCGAACCCGGTGAAGCGGGCGGGCTTGAACTCGTGCCGTCGTTTTTGCTGTGACACGGAACTAAGCCGCGCCAAAACGAGGTACAATAAAAACACAATTCTATAGGCCGCTCGCGCGGTCTGGTTCTTGGTTGATTCGGTCGTTTAAGGAGGTTTGTTTATGTCGCAAATCACGGACGAAATCAAAAAACAGGTGGACGCATGGGTTAAGCACAACAAGCGCAACCAATACGGCGACCCCGAAGGCACGATGTACGCGGGCGGCAACCCGCTCTTTGACGAGCGCAGCCCCAAGCAAAAAGACCGCTACGAGTACATTTTGCAAAAATATCCCGAAGCCGGGAAAAAGTAAGTTTTACCGCGCCCCGACGCCTGCCGCTCGTGCAGATGGCGGGGCGTTTCGCATAGAAACAATGTTTTTAGAACACGGCGCATCCGGCTTTTTTGCCGACGCCGCAGGATACCCGATGGCAACTACTAAAAGACCGATGTGGTCGGCGTTTGCTACAAGCTGTGTTTTGCTCGGCTTGGGCGCGACCGCCCAGCCGCTTGTTTCAACGTGGCTTCGCGCCGCCGCAACGGATTCTCTCGAAGGCTCTATTAGGAAACCGCTTGTTCCCAATCAGATGTTCACGCAAGTCGTACTGGATTTGCGCGACAATGTGACCGACGCCGACGTGCGCGAATTGGACGCCAAGTACCATCTCGATTTGCAGCCGAACTCGATTGAAACCCGCGCGAACCGCTTGTACACCTATGCCGTCGCGCCGCAAAACGATCCCAACGCGATTGCGGACGCACTGGCAAAAGACCCGCGCGTGGAAGCCGTCGAGCCGGAAGAAATTTTCACCATCCCCGAAGGCTCAAAAGCCGACCCGCAACTGACCGGGCTTGCGCGGGCGAAAAGGGATATGGCGCTCATGCAGCACCACGGGCCGATGACGCAGTATGAGGGCACGGTAGGCGATCTGATGCGCTTTACTATGATGCCGCCGCTCGTGCTTCAGTCGGCTTACGTGCCGCCGTCGTCCGATTCGGAACGCCGCTCCCTTCCCGCAGGTGTGGCACTGTTGTCAGAAGGGATCGATGAAAACGCAGGATACACCGTTTATTCCACGGCGGCGTGTCCTCGTGTTCGTGTGGAGGCTGGCCCATCAAGTTATCTGCACGCTATCCCGCAGGGAAACGTTGTACGGCGCGATGAAATTACGCAAGCGCCGAACTATGCGAACCCGTCGGCGGCGTTTCGTATCGCGCCTGCGTCGAATAAGCCGAACGACCCCCTGTACGACAAGCAGTGGAATTTCCCGATGATCGGCGTGGAAGACGCTTGGACGAAAACGAAGGGCAAGGGCGTCGTCGTTGCCGTGATTGATACCGGCGTCGCCATCGGCAAATCCAAAAAGGGCGAACCGTGCCAAGATTTTGGCAATACTGCCTTTACGGACGGCTACAACTTCGTGGACAAAAACGCCGACCCGTATGACGACCACGGCCACGGAACCCACGTCGCGGGAACGATTGCCGAATCCACCAACAACGCCATTGGGCTTGCCGGTATCGCGCCGGAAGCCACGATTATGCCGCTCAAGGTTTTGAGCAAAGAGGGCTGGGGCACGAGCGCGGACATCGCCGACGCCATCCGCTACGCCGCCGACCACAAAGCCGACGTTATCAACATGAGCCTTGGCTCGGCGCAGCCGTCGAGCGTGATTCACAACGCCGTCAAGTACGCCCGCAAAAAAGGTGTGACGATTGTATGTGCCGCCGGTAATGGATTTGGCGAGCCGGTCGGTTATCCCGCCGCTTTCCCCGAATGTATCGCCGTATCGTCCGTTGGGCCAACCGGAAATATCGCGTTTTACTCGTCGTATGGCAAGGAAGTCGCGCTTGCGGCTCCGGGCGGCGATATGACGAGCGGCGCGCAGGACGGGATTTGGCAAAACACCAATTATCCGACTGAGCAGGGCGGAAACGGCGACGATTACTATGCCTTTCAAGGTACGAGCATGGCGTCGCCGCACGTTGCCGCTGTCGCCGCGCTGATTGAATCGCAGGGCGTTCACGATCCGGCCCGCGTCCGCGAAATCTTGACGCAAACCGCGACCCCGAACGGCGAACCGAAAAAATACGGCGCGGGTCTTTTGTCCGCGTCCGGTGCGGTCGCCCGCGCCGACGCCCAGAACCATTGGAAACTGCGCCACTTGCTGATGCTCGGTTTGGGCGTCCTCATTATGACGGTCGGCGGGCCGTTGCGCTCCATCAAACTGCGGGCCGGTATGGCAGTCGCCCTCGGTTTGGGCTTCTTCGCGCCGGATTGGTGGACGAGCATGGTCGGCGCGGATTCCGCGTGGAACCTACTCGGCTTCTCGGCCCTGCTCCCGATGGCGGCTTATGCCTTGCTCAGAGGCGGGCGCGGCGTGAAAATCGCCGGAACGTTCGCGCTCGGTGTCGGCGTTTGCTTGTGGGCGAACTGGAACAACGGCACGCTTCCGTTCACGTCGGCAACCTTCGGCGCGACAGCGGCTTTGCCGTGGACGTTTGCGAACTTGGGCGCGTCGCTTGCTATTGGGGCGGCGTCGGCATACCGCGCATTCCGCGCCACAAATCGCTAAATTTCGGCGTTCGTCAGAAGAAACCGTCCGGCGCAGTTTGCGCCGGGTGGTTTTGTTTTTGTTAAGGGTTTGGCTGGGTAAAGGTTAGACATCACGGCGCGGATTCAAACCGCGCTTTAACAAAGAAACCAAATCCCATGCGAACCCATAAAATAAATCCCATCGTACAAAAGTCCATCACGTATCTTGCCGCCGCCGCCGCGATTGCCGCCGCGACGTTCGCGTCCACCGCAGCCCAAGCACAGGAAAAGCACGAAAGCAACTCGATTAAGAAAGTTGCCAAAAAAGTCGCGCGGGCTACGCACAAAGGTGCGAAAGCGACCGAGTACGGCGTCCGCAAAGGCGGCGAAAACGTGAACGTGACCACGCACCGCGCGTTGGGCAAAAATAGCGTCGAGCGTGACCGCGCGAACCAAAAGAACTACATCGTCAAGCCCGACGGCACACGCGTTTTGCGTAACAAGGGCGCGAAGTAACCGCCCCAGATCGTTCCACCTTAATCCACCTTGTATACCCATCCTTCACGTGAAGGATGGGTATACTTTTTTTGTGAAACACCATCCTTCCCTTTTCGTTTCTTCGCGCCACGTGGCGATTCCCCTTGTTGCGGGCTTAACGTCGGCGGTTCTTTGCGCGTTTACGCCACTTGCCGCGCTCGCACAGGAATCTGCGCCCAGCGGGCAAGCCGCGCCGCCCGTGTTGCGGCCCGATGGCGTTGCGCCCGCGCCGCCCGCCGATATTGCCGTTACGCTGAACAACCGGCCTATCGCGTTTCCCGCCGGGCAAGTGCCGGTGCAGTCGGGCGGCTCGGTTTTGGTTCCGTTGCGCGGTGTATTTGAAGCCCTCGGGGCGTCCGTCAAGTTCGACGCCGCGACGAAAACCATCAACGCCGTGCGCGGCGATAAAACCATCACGTTGCGGCTTGGCGATGCGACCGGGCAAATTAACGGCTCGCCGGTTCCTCTTGCCGCGCCCGCGCAGGTCGTGAGTGGCGCGACGCTCGTGCCGCTTCGCTTTGTCGCCGAAGCGTTCGGCGCGCAGGTCAAATGGGAGGCCGCCCAGCGCACGGTCACGATTACGACAAACGCACAGGTCGCCGACAAACTCCCGATACCGAAAGGCGACACGCCCGTCACGGGCACGATAACCGGCGTGTTTCCCGAAGCGTCCGCGATTACCGTGCGCGTCGCGGGCGGCGACAACACGCGCATTCCCTTAACCTCCGACGTAACGGTTTTGGCCCGCAAAGGCGACGAAGCGGGAACGGTCGTGCCGCTGCTTTCGCTCAAAGCGGGTGATCAAGTCACGGTCAAACGCAACGCGCAAGGACAAGGCATCGGCGTTGAGGTTGTGTACGATGAGCGGCGCGGGGTCGTTAAAAGTATCGAAACGCTGCCGTCGGGCAGTTATTTGATCACGCTTACGGACGGATCTGCCGTCACGATGGCGAAGGGCGCGCCCGCGCGGATGAACACGAATCCGATTGCGTACAGCGACATCAAGGCCGGGGAAAGCGTGGTTATCCGCATCAACCCGAACACGAACGAGGGCATCGGGCTTGCGGTCGCAACGTCCGACAATCCTGCCCCGGTTTCGCCCGTGCAACTGGACTTGTCGAGCGTCACGCACGATGTAGGCAGCCGCACGCTCAAAGAGGGCGAAATCGTCACCGTTTCGGCGACGGGAACGCCGGGCGCGACGGGCACGTTCACGGTTTCGGGCGTTCCAAACGCTTTCAACATAGCAATGAAAGAAGACCCGGCGGGAACGTACACGGGAACGCTCACGGTTCCGGGAGGCGTGACGGTTGCCAAAGCCGACGTTGCGGTTACGCTTGCGCTCGGCCCGAACACTTCCGCACCCGTCAAAGCCACCGAAGGCTTGACGATTGATTCCGCGTCGCCGATTTTATCCGAACCGGCCCCCGCACCCGACGCGACCTTAACTGATTTGCGCCCCTATTTTTCGGGCACGTTTTCGGACGCCGCGCCGGGCACGGGCGTGGACGATAAATCGGTGCGCCTGACCGTCAATGGACAGGATGTCACCACGCAGGCCAACGTGACGGGCGCGCTGTTCGCGTACCGCCCCACGCAGGATTTACCGTCGGGCCGTAATGTCGCTTTGCTCACCGTCCGCGACAAGGCCGGGAATGAAACCAAGCGCGAATGGGCGTTTACGCTCGCGCCCGTTGTTAGTCCGATTAAGGTCGTGACGGTTTCGCCCGAAGGCCGACCGCTCCGCGTCGGCGATACCTTGCAAGTTCACATGGAAGCCACGCCGGGAGGACAAGCCAAGTTTTCGGTCGGCACAGTCTTGGTTGACCGTACGATGGCGGAAACCACCCCCGGCGTGTACGACGGTGTGTACGCCCCGCGTAATGGTGACAGCCTCACAAATGCCAAAGTCGTCGTCACGTTCACGCCCGCCGATTTGGCGCAAAATCAAACGCCGTGGACGCGCGCGGCAACCCAAACCGTGTCGATTGCCGCCGGTGGTTTGAGCGCCCCGATTATCGACTTGCCCGCCGAAGGCCAATCGGTCGGAAGTAAGCGCGTCACGATTTCGGGCCGCGCCCAGCCCGGCGCAACCGTGCGCCTGACCCTACGCTACGACGGAAAAATAGTCGCCTTCGTTCGCACGTCCGGCAATGCGGGCGGCGGAACCCTTGAAGTGAAAGCCGACGAAACCACCGGCGCATGGCAAATCGACGACGTAGCCCTCGACGCCCCGCGCGGCGCAAGCGGCCTAAAATTCACCCTCGAAGCCGTCGCCGTCCAACCGACCGGCGAAAAATCCGCCCCCGCCACCGTGCGCTTCAAACGGTAAAATAGCAAAAATTTGTTTGCCGAAACGGTTCCTTTTCTTGACGTGGCCTGCTATACTTGAAACAACGTGGTACAACACAACACAACATCAGAATTGCTGACTATAGGTTATGAAGGCTTGACGCCCACCCGCTTCTTTGAACTCTTGAAAGAAAACGGCGTGGAAAACCTCATTGATGTGCGCGAACTTCCGTTAAGCCGCAAAAAAGGCTTTTCTAAAACTGCACTGCAGACGGCGGCGGAAAACGCAGGCATCGCCTATACGCATTTACGGGTTTTTGGCTGTCCTAAACCCATTCGGTATGCGTACCGTAAAGATGGCGATTGGGCGCGTTATACCGAACAGTTCCTTGCCTACATCGACAAATTGGAAACGGCGGTTACCGACTTAGGCTGTAACGCCGCCAGAAGTCGATGCTGCCTTTTATGCTTTGAAGCGGATCCGCTTCGCTGCCATCGCTCTTTGGTTGCACAGCGCGTCGCTGCGGAAACAAATAAAACGGTGCTTAAAGTGCGCCACATAACCAGTAGCAATTGAGAACTAAACTAAATCCATACTTATCTGCGGCGTCGGTAATGCCTTCGGCGGATAAATAACGCCAATGATTAACCATTGATCAGGGAAACGGTGTATGGTTCCCATCATGAAAATCAAATCTTTGGTCGCAAACTCTGCTTCGTAACGCTTCCGAAAAGCCGCTTCCCATTCGTCGCCATAATCGTTTCTACAACGTCGATACAACTGCCCTGCTTCCCAGTCGGTAATCTTATGACGATAAACCTTTACTGTGCCATCGCTTTGCTGGCACTCGTAGCGGTAATGGAATGAGTGAGCCAGCTTTTCCAATGGAGGGCGAGCGCGTACTTCATCGCTGTCAAACAAACCCTCTTGCGACAACTTGCGAATGTCTGCCTCAGTCCAGTTTGGTTTATCTGATGTAGTAATATCCAAACCGAGCAAACGTGCAGGGCGCAACAAGCCCAAAGTTTCTCCCGTATTTTGCCGCCGCAATTCTAAATCGTCAAAATTTGCGAGTATGTGTGGCTCAAGAAGACGTTTTCTGACTTCCCAGCCACGTTCCGTTCCTATGCGTTCTCCTAATCGCGTGATGTTGTCAACATCTATGCGTCTGCTTTCGAGTCTGTGATCGTCGTTAGGGCGGCGGGCCGGAGCACGAAGCCATTCCCATTTTTGAAACTGATTTTCGCCTGCAAGAAAACGAAATGGAATGGGATATAACCGCCGCAATTCCCCATGCCGATTCAATGCGGCAACGCACGTTGTTTCTCGGTAGCGTGTACTTGGCTCTGGGTACGTTTTTACCAGAATAAGAAAATCCTCAGCGACATAAGAAACTTGAGGCATCTGCGTTCTCCCATTTTACAAAGTGTAAGAACGATTAGACTGGCAGCATGCGAATTCCTTTGTCGCTAAGGATTGTGCTCTTACGCCAAGCCCCACCCGTGAAGCCGTCGTTGTAACCCTGACTGGCAAAAAATCCGCCCGTCTACCGTGCGCTTCAAACGGTGAATTACCA